>JAEYSR010000260.1 GCA_023434535.1 Actinomycetes bacterium | reverse complement strand
ACGTCGACGACGCCGAGAAGTGGTCGCTCATGGCGGGCTGCGCGGCGTTCGTGCTGCCGAGCAAGCCGAAGCCGGAGTTCGTCGAGACCTTCGGCATCAGCCTGGTGGAGAAGATGCTGGCCGGCGGAGGTCCGGTGATCACCACTGCGACCGGTGGCATCCCGGAGGCGGTCGGTGACACGGCGCTCGTCGTCCCGGTGGCGGACCCTGACGCCATCGCCGCGGCGCTCGACGAGGTGGTCGGACTCGACGAGGCTGAACGCCGGGCCCGGGCCGACAAGGCGCACGCCCACGCCATGCAGTTCGACCGCAAGCACGTCTTCGAACGGCTGGTCGCCGGGCTCTGAGCCTCGGCTCCGACGGATCGGTCAACCGGCGAGCGTCGAGTCCAGCCAGTCGAAGGCGGCGGTCCAGAACACGATCGGCGCCATGCCCTCGCAGTGCCCCTCGGCCCCCTCGTCCTTGCGGAAGCGTCGGAACTCCTTGGGGCACGTCAGGGCGTCGAACAGCTCCTGGCCCTGCCCGGTGGAGATCAGGTCGGTCTCGTTGTCGGCGATCAGGCTGGGGCACGTGATCAGCGGTGCCTGCTCATCGCTGTTGTAGCGGCGGAGGTCCCCGATGTAGCCGCGGACCGAGGTGATGCCGTGGGTGGCCATCCTCGGACCGAAGAGGGTGGCCAGGGCAGGGATCTGGAGCAGCGACTCGAACTGCGCATCGGCGTCCGGGTCGTCGACGTGGTTCCAGAGGTCGCCGAGGCGCTCCGGGAGGCCCTTGGCCATGTCGTGCTGGCCGGGATCCGCGACGAGCGCTGCGATCCTGGGCTCGCCCGACGCTCCCCGAGGAGCGAGCAGACCCCCGAAGGACCGGCCGACCAGGACGATGCGATCGGCGTCGACCTCGGGCTGACCCACCAGCAGGTCGACCATCGACGGCACGACGTTCTCCCAGTCCGGCCGCATGTAGACGCGCCGCTCGTAGAGCGGCTGCCCGGTACCCGGCCCGTCGAGCGCAGCGAAGGCGTAGCCGCGTTCCAGCGCAGGAGCGACGGAGGCGAAGAGCTCCTCGGCCGTCCCGTCGTAGCCGCCGACGTGCAGGATCGTGGGGAACGGGCCGCTGCCCTCCGGGGTGAACAGGTAGCCGGGTGTGTCGCCCGTCAGGATCCTCGCCGTCCCGCCGAGGAGCGGGAGTGCGTGGTGGAAGGCGCTCACGCTGGCGGCGTAGGCGGTGGTGAGCTCGGTGGACGCAAGGTCGTCGCGGTGCCAGAAGGACGCCTGGCGGTAGTACTCGGTGGCCCGGAGGTAGAGCCCTCGTGCGCTCACGGCCCGTCCGGCAGCGGCGGCATCGTCGGCCTGGCTGACCAGCCCGCCGGCGAAGTCGGACCACGCCCGGTACCAGCTGTCGCGATCCCCGGCCGTGATCTGCGAGGCGATGTAGAGGCACTCGCCTGCGTTGGCCATGCCCGAGTCCGTCTTGGCGATCGAGCGCTGCAGCTGCCCGTCGAAGTTCTCGTCGTCGAAGAACAGCTTCATGGTGGCTCCCTGCCCGGTGCGGTCGGAGCGACAGTAGCGACCCCACGTCGAGTTGCCGTCGTCTCACCCTCTTGAGGCGATGCGCGGGCGCGGCGCCGGTTCGTAGGGTCGACGGTGGGCCGGGGTGCATCAGCGGATCAGGCACGGGAGATGACCATGACCGAGGCGACCGGGGACCGATCGAGGCTCTCGCAGTGGTTCGAGACCGACGTGCTCGAACCGATGAACGACTTCGACAACCCCCGCCAGGAGTGGCGGCGCCTGTTCTCGGAGGCGTTCGGGACGTTCCTGCTCGTCCTGGTCGCCGCGGGCGGCGGGATGATGGGCCAGGCGTTCCCCGACACGATCGGTCGCGCCGCTGCCGTCGTGGCCCCGGGCCTCATGGTGATGGCGATCATCCTGTTCATGGGAACCGTGTCGGGCGCCCACCTGAACCCGGCGGTGAGCATCGCCTTCGCCCTCCGCCGGGACTTCCCGTGGCACCGGGTCCCGGGCTACGTCGTCGTCCAGCTGCTCGGCGCCACCCTGGCCTGCCTGTTCCTCCAGCACGTGATCGGCGTGTCGGCCGTCTTCGGCTCGAACTACCCGGCGTCGGGCTACTCGAACATGTCGGCGTTCTGGATGGAGTTCATCCTGACGCTCGGTCTGGTCAGCGTGATCCTGGGAACGGCGTCGGGAGCGCAGAACGTCGGCATCATCGGGGCCTTCGCCGTCGGCGGCTACATCGCCCTGGCCGGGCTGTGGGGGAGTCCGATCTCGGGCACGTCGATGAACCCCGCCCGCACGTTCGGCCCCGATCTGGTGGGCGCGAACTTCTCGTCGTACTGGGTCTACGTCGCCGGACCGATCGCAGGAGCCGCAGCAGCGGCGGCGATCGGCTTCGTGCTCCGGGGTCGAGGCGGCGGCAAGGCCGGCTCCGGTGCGGGCCAGGGAGCGCTGTTCACCCAGGTGGCGGACGACCAGGAGCCCTGAGCATTCGTCACAGGGGCGTGGGTTCCTCTGGCGTCCCGTCCCAGGGGTCGTCCCACGTGAGCGGTAGACCGAACGCTTCGAACAGGTTCTGATCGAAGAAGACGTCGTTGCGCGTGATCCCGTCGGCGTCGGTGTCGAGCACCTGGATGCTGTGGGCCGTCCAGGCGTCGCCGTCCCGCACGTAGGCCGCGAAGGCCGGTTGACCGTTGGCCCCGACGAGGGCGACCCGCCAGTCGGTGCCGCGCATGCGGTAGGCGCGGGCCAGGAACCCGACGACGTCGTCCCGACCCCGGAACCAGAGCGGGACCGGCGGCATCTCCATCACGGCGTCGGCGACGAGCAGCGAGCGCAGCTCCGCCAGATCGGCTCGCTCGAACGCGGAGGTGTAGCGCTGGAGCAGGCCCTGGCTGGCCGCATCGCGGGAACGCGACTCCGGCTCGTCGTGGTCGATCCCGCCGACCGCGGTCCTCGCCCGCTGCAGGGTGCTGTTCACCGCAACGGTCGTGGTCCCGATCATGTCGGCGACCTCTGCGGCGGAGAACCGCAGGACGTCGCGCAGGATGAGCACCGCACGCTGGCGGGCGGGCAGGGCCTGCAGGGCGACGATCACGGCCAGTCGCACCTGGCCACGCCGCACGATGACGGCAGCGGGGTCGTCGTGGCCGTCATCGAGAGCGGCGGTGGGGAGTGGGCTCACCCACGCCACCTCGGTCGCCGGGACGAGCGGCTGCTCGACGTCGGTGCCCGGTGCGCCGAGACCCGAGGGCAGGACGCGGCGAGCCCGCGACGCCAGCGCGTCCCGGCACGTGTTCGACGCGATCGCGTGCAGCCACGTCCGGACCGAGGCCCTGGCTGGGTCGTAGCGATCCCAGGCGCGCCAGGCCCGCACCAGCGCCTGCTGCACCGCGTCCTCGGCGTCGTGGCCGGAGCCGAGCATCTGGTAGGCGTGGGCGAGCAGCTCGCGCCGGAACGGTCCGACCTGCTCGTCGAAGCGTCCGCGTTCGTCGTGGGTCACGGTCAGCCCTCCGGCCGGTCGGTCGTGGATCGGCGCGATGACTCTGCCATCGCCCATCGGTATGTACCTGCACCGAGCCCGGGACTCATCGGGCGAGACACAGGAGAGCTCACATGGGCAAGGTCATCGTGGTGCAGTTCGTGACGGTCGACGGCGTCGTCGAGGACCCGGACGGGTCGGGCGGGATGGTCGGCGGCGGTTGGGCGTTCCGCGCCGGGCCCGAGGTCTTCGCCGGCGACAAGTTCGACGTCGGCGAGAGCATGTCGTCGGGAGTGATGCTGTTCGGGCGACGGACATGGGAGATGTTCTCGACGCGCTGGCCGAACCGGACGGGGGAGTTCCCGGACCTGATGAACGGGTCGCGAAAGGTGGTCGCCACGACGACGCTCGACGACGTGTCGGCGTGGACCAACTCGTCGATCATCGACGGCGGGCTGGAGGCGGCCGTCGCGTCGTTGGCCGCAGCCGGCGACGTCGTGGTCATCGGCAGCACGAGCCTGGTGCACGCCCTCGCCGCTGCGGACCTGGTCGACGAGTACCGGCTGCTCGTCGTCCCCATCGTCGTGGGCGGCGGCGAGCGGCTGTTCCCGGCGGGGACGACGGCGGATCTGGCGCTCGTCTCCGCGGAGGCGCAGGGCGAGATGGTGGCGATCCGCTACGAGCGCCGACGCTGAGCGTGGCGTGGGGCGAGCGTCGGTGGTGCCGGTGCTCAGCTCTGGTGCTCCGTGCCGGTGTCGTCCGGACCGGCTGCCGGAACCGGGTTGCTTGTCGGTGGTGTGCAGGTGGGGCACCCTGGGTGGCGTGGGTGAGGAAGGGCGTAGGGGCCAATCGGTCCCGGGATTGTTCGGGCTCACTCGGCGGGAGCTCTGGTGGCCGATCGCGGTCGCCATCGTGGTGCTCCTGATCAACAAGCTCGTGATCCACGACGGCGGGTCCTTCTTCGGATCGGTCCTGATCAACGGCTTCTGGGTCGGCGTGATCGCGGTGGTGGCCGTCAAGTGGCTGGTCCGCCGAGCGAATGCCGGGTAGCTGGCCCCGCGATGGCGCGCTCTCGGGTCTCGGTCCCACCTTCGTCGGAACCGTCGTGACGATCCCACGATGATCCGATACGCCGCGGAGTCGAACGAGCGGTGGGACGGATTCGAGTTCCGGCCGGGCGACATCGTGATCAGCACCCGCTCGAAGTGCGGGACGACGTGGTTGCAGATGATCTGTGCGCTGCTGGTGTTCCAGGACGCGGACCTCCCTGGCCCGTTGGCCGAGATGTCGCCGTGGTTGGACTGGGATGTCGAGCCGATCGACTCCGTGCGTGAGCGGCTGGCTCGTCAGGAGCCTCGCCGATTCATCAAGACCCACACGCCGCTCGACGGTGTCCCTCTCCTGCCGGACGTGACCTATCTGGTCGGCGGACGCCATCCGCTCGACGTCGCGACGTCGTTGTTCGCCCACGGCCACAACATCGACCGCGACCGGTTCGAGTCGCTCACCGGTCGTCGGACGAACCCGCCGTCGGGAACGTTCGCGGAGTGGTTCGAGTGGTGGCTCGACCCCGGTGTCGGACCGGTCGACGTGCTCGACTCACTGCCCGGACTTGTCCATCACATCGACGATGCCTGGGACAGACAGGGCGAGAAGGACGTCGTGCTGGTCCACTACGACGACCTCTCCGAAGATCTCGACGGCGAGATGCGCCGGCTGGCGGACCGCTTGGGCATCGTGGTCGACGACGATCGTTGGCCCGAGCTGGTCGACGCCGCAGGATTCGACGCGATGCGGGAGCGCTCAGCGGTTCGTGCGCCCGACCACCTCGGCGTTCTCAAGAGCACCGAGGCCTTCTTCCGGGCCGGAGCTCGTGACCGTGGCGGGGACCAGCTCGACGACGTCGCGAAGCAGCGATGTCGGGACCGCGTCGTCGATCTCGCCCGGCCCGACGTCGCCCGTTGGCTCCTGCACGAGCCCGAACCAGGCTGAGGTCGTCGGACCGACGGCGAGTCCAGGTTCCGCTGGTGGTTCGTGGCCGGTAGTGCTCCGGCTCCCCGCCACTCGTCCGAGCCTCAGCCTCGCGTTCTGACCGAGACGGTCGTCGGACCTAGCGCGGATCCGGTCTGCGACCCTCGCGGAACAGCATCACTGCAGCGAACGCCCAGATCACGGTCCCTATGGTCATGATCACTGCCAACGCAACATCGACGGACCGGGTCGTTCCTGCATCGGAGCCGGCATCGATCCCCGCGAGGACCGCCTCGGCGGCGAAGATGCCGCTCATGGCCGCATACAGTCGCCACATGCGCTGCGATCCGAACGCTCGTCTCAGCGACTCACGATCCCATCCCATGTGACGAGAGTACGCAGCGCGGAGCTGCTCGCCAGCCAGTGTTGTCGACGCTGAGCCCGATCGCCGGGAGTGGTCGTGGGTGGGCGGAGTGCGGCTCTGACCTACGCGTTGACGGCGATCATCACGACGGCGACGACCCAGACGGCGGCCATCCAGCCGATGAACACCCAGTTCAGTGGGCCGAGCACGCGGGTCACTCGTGTGACGAAGTCCTCCTCTCGGCGGTCGGAGGGTGGATCCGAGCGGAGGGTCCGAATGGTGGACCAGGTCACCCATGGGAGCACGATGGCGCCCCAGACGGTGAGGAAACCGAGTCCGATGATCTTGTCGCTCATGCCCGCTCCGCTCCGACCACGATCAAGAGGGTCTCACTCCTTCGCTCTCCCGGCCATCGTTCCTGTCTCCGCGCCAGCGCGTTCGGTCGCTGACGTCTCCCGCATCGAGCGCGTCTCAGCTCCCGGGTCGGCTGTGATGAGACGGGGGATCGAGGTCACGTCTCCGGTCGACTCCGCTCAGCGGGCTGGAAGCTCTCGAGAGACGAGCACACCGAGCGCTGCGGGTGGGAGCCGAACAGCGCTCCCACCCCGTCGGTCGTCGCTCGTGGAGCTGGGGGGAATCGAACCCCCGTCCGCCAGGCGGTCACCGAACCTGCTACGACCATTCCCGACTCCTCAGCTCACAGCAGCTGAACCGGCGGGTCGGCTGGCCCCGAGGGGCCCACTGCCAGGTCTTTCCCTGGTGTCAGCGGTCTTTCACGCCGTCAGCGGTCTCTCCCTGCGGTCCATCCCCACTTCTGTTGCCGGGCTGTGGGGATCCGGCCCCGTGCGCCATCGCTGGTCACGATTTTCCTCTGCGTCACCTGAAGGATCAGGCGGCGAGAGCGAACTGCTCGTTATCGGCGGTTCTTTGTGTGTCCCTGTTTAACGAGTCCGAGACAACTCGGGTCGCACGCTCGACTTCCAGGTCCCAACGTCGAAACCAGTCAGCCCCGTGAATGCGTTGACCACCCTACCCGCGTCGCCGTCGCAGTCGTTCGGCGGTTCGGTCGCCGCTGACCGGCGACGTCGTTCGGTGCGTCGGTTCGATTCTCGTGACGTTCCACGGGCTGTTTGGCGGTCAAACGCGATGAGAATCGAAAGGCGCGTGTCGGTGTGGGCGGTCCGCTGCGGTCTCGCTGAACTGGACCGACTCAGTCGCCGCGGCGGGCTCGGGCGATGTCGCGGGCGGCCTCGCGGTCGGCGTCGCGCTTGGCGATGTCCTGGCGCCGGTCCACCACGTTCTTGCCCTTGCCGAGCGCCAGCTCGACCTTCACCCGCCCGTCCTTGAAGTAGAGCGACAAGGGCACCAGCGACAGCCGCTCGATCTGCATGCGCATCCGGATCCGGTCGATCTCGTTGCGGTGCATCAGCAGCTTCCGCCGTCGCACGGGCTCGTGGCCGGAATGGGCCTGGGCCAGCGTGTATGGCGCGATGTGCAGGCCGTTGAGCCACGCCTCACCGCCGTCGATCGAGGCCCAGGCATCGGTCAGCTGCACCTTGGACTCGCGGAGCGACTTCACCTCGCTGCCCTTGAGGACCAGCCCGGCCTCGTACGTGTCGGCCAGCGTGTAGTTGCGACGCGCCTGGCGGTTGGAGGCGACGATCTGGGTTCCGGTGGGCTTCATGGCGGTCCGTGTCAGGCGATGGCGGGCCTGTCACCGTACCGCTCGGACCGTCGCGCCCACTGGCCGGTTCGCCGTCGTCGCCCGGGCCGCGGACCCGAGCTGCTCGGCGCAATGCGGACGGTCACTACGCTGCGCCGGTGCTGCGGATCACGTCACAGGTCCATGTCGAGATGCTGGCCCACGCCCTCAAGGGGCTGCCGCTCGAGGCCTGCGGCCTGCTCGTCGGAGATCCGGCCGACCCGGAGCGTCGGGTCGCCCGCTTCGTCCCGTGCCGCAACGCGGCGGAGAGCGCCATGGTCTACGAGGTCCACCCGCTCGACCACATGAAGGCCGATCGCGCGGCCGAGGACGACGGGCTGGAGATCATCGGCGTGATGCACAGCCACACCCACACCGACGCCTACCCGTCGCCGACCGACGTGGCATCGGCGCCGGATCCGTCGTGGCACTACGTGATCGTCTCGCTCCGCGACGAGGAGCCGACCCTGCGCTCGTACGTCATCGAGGACGGCACGATCGCCGAGGAGCGCGTCGACCTGCTCGATCGACCCGACGTGTCCGATTGACCCGACCCCGTCGAACTGGCTGTCACATTCCCGGCCAGGGCCGGGAATGTGACAGCCAGTTCCGCACCCAGTTCGGCGCCGCTGAGCCGTCTCCGCGGTGAGTGGTCGGGACGACTCGAAATCCCTACCCTGTGGGTCAGGTTTCGGAGGCCTCCAGCATGACCGTGTACTCGTCAGTTCTCGACCTCATCGGCAACACGCCGATCGTCGACGTCAGCCAGCTCAGTCCCAACCCCGACGTCCGCATCCTCGCCAAGATGGAGGGGCAGAACCCCGGCGGGTCGGTGAAGGACCGCATCGCCCTGTCCATGGTCCTGGAGGCCGAGGCGGACGGCACGCTCCAGCCGGGCTCGACGATCATCGAGCCGTCGTCGGGCAACACCGGCATCGCTCTGGCGATGATCAGTCGCATCCGGGGCTACAAGATCAAGATCGTCCTGCCCGAGAACGTCTCGATCGAGCGGCGTCAGCTTCTCGAGGTCTTCGGGGCGGAGATCATCCCGTCGCCCGGTGCGGAGGGGTCCAACGGAGCGGTGCGCCGGGCGCAGGCCCTCGCCGAGGAGCACCCCGAGTGGGTCTTCCTCTACCAGTACGGCAACGAGGCCAACCCCAAGGCCCACTACCGCACCACCGGTCCCGAGATCTGGGCTGACGTCCCCGAGATCACCCACTTCGTCGCCGGCCTCGGGACCTCCGGCACGCTGCTCGGCGTCGGGACCTATCTCAAGGAGCAGAACCCGGCGATCAAGGTGCTGGCGGTGGAGCCCCCGTCGGGCGAGCAGGTGGAAGGCCTGCGCTCCCTCGACGACGGCTACATCCCGCCGGTGTTCGACAAGTGGGGCGGCTACGACCTCCTCGACGGCAAGTCGATCGTCCGCCCCCGGGAGTCGCTCGAGTACACCCGCAAGCTGGCCGACGTCGGCATCTTCTCCGGCATCTCGGCCGGCGCGGCGCTCGCCGGCGCGGTCAAGGTCGCCGGTCGGATCGACGAGGGCGTCATCGTCTTCATCGTCTGCGACTACGGCTGGAAGTACCTGTCGACCGGTGCGTGGACCCTGGACCTCGACGAGGCCGCGGCCAACGCCGAGAAGGTCATCTACTTCTGATTGTGAGCCCCTCCCGGCGGCCGCCCGCCGGGATCTGCGGGTGGAGACGACGAAACCTTGTGCGGCGCGACCCCTATATCCGGTGGGGGAGAGGGGCGCCGGTAGCGTTGGGGCGTGCGTGACGGCCCCATCGGGATGTTCGACTCCGGCTTCGGGGGTCTGACGGTGGCCCGGGCCGTGATCGACCTCCTCCCTCACGAGGACCTCGTCTACCTCGGCGACACCGGCCGCTACCCCTACGGTCCGCGCCCGTTGGAGGAGGTGGCCCGATTCGCCCATCAGATCTCCGAGGAGCTCGTCGAGCGCCGCGGCGTCAAGTTGCTCGTGGTGGGCTGCAACACCGCGTCGGCTGCGGCGCTCGAGTCGCTGCGGGACCGCTTCGACGTCCCGGTCATCGGCGTCATCGAGCCCGGGGTGACGGCCCTGGTGCAGGCCACCCGCACCGGTCGGGTCGGCGTCATCGGGACCGTCGGCACGATCAACTCCGGCGCCTACCAGCGTGCGGTGGCTGCGGAGTCGAGCGACACCGAGCTGGTGGCGTTGGCGTGTCCGGGGTTCGTGGAGTTCGTCGAGCGGGGCGAGTTCGACTCCGAGCAGGTGCACGTGCTGGCCCAGGCGCTGCTGGACCCGGCCAAGGAGGCGAAGATCGACGCGCTGCTGCTCGGCTGTACCCACTACCCGTACCTGGCCCGTACCCTCAACGACGTGATGGGACGCGACGTGGTGCTGGTGTCGTCGGCCGACGAGACGGCGTTCGAGGTGCGGCGCGTCCTGACCGACCTCGGTGCCGGGCGTCCGGCGAAGAGCGAACCCGGCACGGCGACGTTCATCACGACCGGTGACGTGAACTGGTTCGAGGAGCTGGGTCGTCGTCTCCTCGGCCCGGAGCTGGAGCGGGCGGAGCAGCTGTCGTGGTGAGCGCCCCGTGGCCCGCGATGGCGCGACCGGCCCGGCAGGGATCGGTGCGATGAGCCGGGACCTCGGCCCCGGAGAGGCGCCCGACCAGTCGGACCTCGCCGTCACGATCCTCGGATCCGGCGGGACGTTCGCCGGACCCGACAACGCGTGCTCCGGCTACCTGGTGCGCGGCGGTGGGACCTCGGTGCTCCTCGACTGCGGACCGGGAGTACTGGCCAGCCTCCAGGAGCACATGGCGCCGACCGAGCTCGACGCGATCGTCGTCAGCCACTCCCACCCCGACCACTGGGGTGACGTGCCCATCCTGCGCAACGCGCTGCACTACGTGCTCGGCCACCGCGGCCTGCCGCTGTACTCGACAGCCGAGACCCTCGGTCTCCTGGGCGGCGTGTTCCACGACGGCTTGGGCGACGCGTTCGAGCCCCACACCATCTCCGACGGCGCCGACTTCCGGGTGGGAGAGCTCCGCATCCGCTGCTCCCGCACGGCGCACCCGGTGGAGACGATGGGGATCCGGGTCGACCTGGGCGAAGGCGCCTCGGAGCGCTCGGTGGCGTACTCGGCCGACACCGGCCCGGCCTGGTCGCTCGGTCGGCTCGGCGAGGGCATCGACCTGGGCATCTGCGAGGCCACGTGGCTGCAGAGCGACGGCTTCGAGGTGGACGACCTCCACATGACGGCGGAACAGGCCGGTCGCCTCGCCCGGGAGGACGGCGTGGGACGACTGCTCGTCACGCACGTCCCGCCGACGGGGTCGGTGTCGCTGGCCGTGGCCGAGGCGTCGGAGGCCTATGGTGCTCCGGTCGATCCGGCCAGGATCCACCACACCTACGTCGCCTGAGTCGCCCGCCCGGGTTCCTCCGGCGCGGATCGCGACAACGGTTGTCGTCGAGCACCCCGATTTCGCTAGGAGCACATCAGTGAGACCCGACGGACGCGCGGCCGACGAGCTGCGACCGATCACCTTCGAACGTGACTACACGGCCTACGCCCAGGGCTCAGTCCTGGTCACCTGCGGCGACACCAAGGTCCTCTGCACCGCGATGGTGGACGAGGACGTGCCGCGTTGGATGCGCAACTCCGGCAAGGGCTGGGTCACCGCCGAGTACGCGATGCTGCCCGGCTCGTCGCCCGAGCGGATCCGGCGCGAGACCAAGGGCCCCAAGGGTCGGACGCAGGAGATCCAGCGCCTGATCGGTCGGGCGCTGCGGTCGGTGTGTCACATGAAGGCCCTCGGCGAGCGTCAGATCCTCATCGACTGCGACGTCATCCAGGCCGACGGGGGCACCCGGACAGCGTCGATCAGCGGCGCCTACCTCGCGTTGCACGACTGCCTGACCCGGGTGGTCCAGGCCGGCCTGCTGAGCTCGGTGCCGCTGCTGGACGAGCTGGCGGCGATCTCGGTCGGCGTCGTCGACGGCCAGCCGGTCCTCGACCTGCCCTACAGCGAGGACTCGACCGCCGAGACCGACATGAACGTGGTGATGACGGGCAAGGGCCTGTTCGTCGAGGTCCAGGGCACCGCCGAGGGCGCGCCGTTCAGCCGCAGCGAGTTGGACATCCTCCTGGGCCTCGCCGAGAACGGCATCCGCCAGATCCACTCGCTGCAGCGGGAGTACCTGGCCGAGGCGCCGTCGCCTCGGGCGATCGGCCGCTGAGTCACCAGGGGGTCCGGGCCGTGTCGCCTCGCATCGTCCTGGCCTCGGCCTGGACCTCCAGGTGGTGGCCCGTCCGCCGGACCTCGAGGTCCCCGAGGAGGACGCGCCGGACTTCCTCGGCAACGCCCGCATCAAGGCCGTCGCCGTCGCCGCGGCGACGGGGGAGTGGGCGCTGGCCGACGACTCCGGCCTGGAGGTCGACGCGTTGGGCGGCGCCCCCGGCGTGCGGTCGGCCCGCTTCGCCGGCGAGCACGCGACCGACGAGGAGAACGTCGACCTGTTGCTCGCCCGGCTGGACGAGCTGGGCGCCGTCGAGGCCGACCGGCGGACGGCGAGGTTCCGCTGCTGCATCGTCGTGTCGCCACCGCCGGGGTCGGTCGGTGCGGAGGAGCTGGTCGCGGACGGGAAGGTCGAGGGCGTGATCGTGAATGAGCGCAGGGGAGAGGGCGGGTTCGGCTACGACCCGGTGTTCGCTCCCGCCCTGGCCGACGGTGGCGACGGTCGGACGTTCGCCGAGATGACGGCGACGGACAAGGCGGCGATCTCCCATCGGGGACGGGCCCTCCGGGCCCTGGCACCGCAGCTCGCCGCGCTCGGCTGACTCGGGAGCGTCTCGTCCTGGCTGGGCGGCCCTGCGTGCGGCAGGCCGCTGAGGGTCACCAGCCGCGCAGGTCCACGTCCCAGACGTCGATCACCTCGTCGCCGCGGACCAGATGGAGGCGCTCGTGGTATGCGACGGTCGGGTCGACGTGGGCGGGGAGCACCGAGAGTCGATCGCCGACCGACGGCAGGCCCTGGTCGCCGCCCGCGAGGGGCATGAACGTTGTGTGCTCGTCGGAGCAGAAGAACACGTTCCAGCCTGGGATCGTGGGGTTGCCGTGGTCCATGCCGAGGGACTTGAGGCCGCAGTCGACGACGCCCCAGCCGCGCGTCGGTGACGTGGACAGGACGGTCACCTCCAGGCGGAGGGCGTGGTCGAACGGCAGGCCGAGTCGGGCGTAGTGGGTGTCCATGAGGAGGTAGGAGCCGGCCTGGACCTCCTTCGCCCAGTCGTGCAGGTCGTAGGTGCCGGTTCCGCCAGCCGAGGTGACGTCGCCGCCGACGTCGTCGTGCGCCCGGCGCAGCAGGTCCATGGCTTCGGCCACCTTGGCGGTGCGCTTGGCGCGGTCGGGGTCGCCGACGGTGTGGCCCTCGTAGCCCATGACGCCGCGGACGGTGAGACCGCGAGACCGGGCGAGGTCAGCCAGCCGACCGGCGTCCTCAGGTCGGCAGCCGCAGCGGGGGAGTCCGACGTCGACGTCGACGAGCACGTCGGTCCCGGCGGCGGCCGCCACCTCCACGGTCTCGGGCGAGTCGACGGCGACAGTGATTCGGGCGTCGCCGCGGGCGACCAAGGACCGCAGGCGTTCGGCGTCGAGGGTCTCGTTGGCCAGGAGGAGGTCGTCGCCCAGCCCGGCAGCGGCCATGCCCTCCATCTCGCGCAACGTGGCGCAGCAGAACGAGCGGTGGCCGGCTCGCTCGGCCGCGTAGCGGGCGAGGGCCGTCGACTTGAACGCCTTGACGTGAGGACGGAGCGCCGGGCCCGGTCGCACCGCCGCCATGGCGTCGATGTTGGCGTCGAGGACGTCGACGTCCACCACCAGCGACGGAGTGGGCAGGTCATGCACGGATGCGGCCACGGCCGGGACCGTAGCGCCGGAGGCCGCGGGTTCTTGCCCCGGCGTGGAACGTGCCTACGCAGGAGCGGGGTAGGGGTTCAAATCACCCCTCCGACACCATGAACCCCTGCTCCTGCAGGGTCGCTATCTGCTGAGATTGCTCCCTCCCGGGAATCTGCTTGGACCCGCCTAGTTCTTGGGGTCGCCGCCAAGGCATGCACCCCACTGGCGGGGACAGGGGACTCATCCCCACTAGTCAGCTTCGGTCGCTTCGGCGACGATCTGCCCATGCTCTGGAGGAGGCTCACCGCCGTGAGCACTCTTCTGTGGGCGTTGGTCGCCAGCGAGGGAGATGGTATGGAGACGGGTAGTTCAGTGCGCCATCGAGGGTGGCAAGCGACTGAGAGCACGAACCCAAGCCGAGATACAAACTCGTGGCGGTTGCTCCGTGTCGTGGATCGCTTCGCGGCAGTGACACCTGCGAACGGTGGCCTCGCCGCAGCAAGCCGGCGAGTGGATCAGACCACCTCAAGGTGGCAGCGAATCGACGCCGCAAGGGTCCTTCTGGGCGGTCCCGGGCACACGGGCTCCAATAGACGGCGGACGATGGGGGAAGGATGAGTACCTCAAACCACTGGGAACACTTGACGAACGGTCCCGGTCTGAACGACAGCCAGCTCTCGCCACAGACGGACTGGGTCCGCCAGTGGGTTGGCGCTCAAGTCCGCCTCGGCTCAACCGGAAGCTGGGACGTGGCGGAGCTGATCACCTCCCCGCTGGGAATCGAGATTGAGCGGCCGCTTGCCTCCCCAGGGCAGCCAATCTGGTTCCACCTCAGCGAGGTCAAGAACCTCGATGAACTGCGACCCACCGAAGCTGGACGCCAAACCGTCGAGTTCGAGCTGACGGACGGTCGAGTCATCGGGGTGTTCGCTTCGCCCGTCTTCGTGGAGTACGTCATCGCCGCACTGACGCAATCAGCGATGATGACTCCGCCTCCGCAGCATGTACCTCCTGTCCCGCCCCCGCCGTACGTCGGGTCGTTCAGTACGCCACCGCAGGCAGCGCCAAGTCTGCACTGGTCTGGAGATAGCGAACCGGGCAGGCCGGACCGCCGCATTACCGGCCGGATCGGTATTGCGAGCGCAATCGGGCTCGTGGCCGTAGTTCTCATTCTCGGATTCGCCTTGATCCGGCACTCCGACGATCGCAGCGGCCAGGAGGATTTGAGCTCGGCAGTCTCGCCGGAATCGGCTCCAACTTCCGAAGCAACCTCGTCCCACTCGGGTTCAACTTCCGGAGCGACGTCCGTGCAGCAATGGGTCCTAGACAACCCAAACCTGCCATCTGACATGACCGAGGGTGCGCAGATCATGGAATCCGTCTCCTCGGCCGCCGAGGACTACTCGATGTCACGTGTGACGAGCGGGTGCACTCGAATGCTCGCCTGGGGCGAGCGCATGCAGACCACGTACGGCGACTCACCGCTGGCCTTGTGGAAGCCAACTTTCGACGACGTGGTAGCCGGCGCTGAGGCCTGTCTCGATGGTGACTTGACCACGTCCGCCGCTTACATTTCGTCCGCGAGCGCAGGATTCGAGGTCATGACCGCCCAGATCTCCTGACTCCGACGGACAGGCCTTCGCGTCATGACCGGAGGCCCGGTGTGATGCCCGGCGATCCGATCCCACTTGCCGGTGCGTCGCGACGTGCCCGCCTGACGGGCGCATTCTGTCGGACTTTGGCGGGGAGCTTGGAATTGCTCCACGACGGTAGTTCGTCGTAGGTGCGTCTCGACGAAGGCCTCTGCGGCTGAGCGAACCACCCGTCTGCTCTCGGAGTGTCGGGGGTTCGTCTCGGCTCGGAGGCTAAATGCTGGCATCCAAGCGCCACTCGGGATTGAGTTCGTTAGCTCCTCAGGTCGGCACCGGCACGGAGCTTCATAGATGGAGTTCCTTGGGCATCGCGACCGGCATCAGCGATGTGGCTCGACGACTCGGCTCTTCTGCCGGTGGTCGCCGGTCGTGCCGCCGATGAGACCGACCGTCGCCTCGGCTCTACCTCCCGAGGCGACTGAAGCGACGCACCGCGAGTGGAACACACACCACGATCAGCAACGCGCACCACCCGACCATCGCCAGCACCGGGTTCTCGAGCTGCCAGGAGCCCGAGCTGTGGGTGCCCTGGCAGATCTCGCGCACTGCGGCCACCAGCACCGAGATGGGGTTCCAGGCGCCGATGGCCCGGGGGACGAGCGGCATCCCGTCGATCGGCACGAACGCACCGGACAGGAAGGCCAGCGGGAACACGACGACGAACCCCACGCCCTGCATGGCGTCTGGGCTGCGGACGTAGAGGCCGAGCAGCACGCCGAACCAGGTGAAGGCGAACAGGCCGAGTCCGATCAGTCCGATGAGCTCGAGCCCGGACCACAGCCCGAGCTCGGGCCGCCAGCCGAGGGCGAATCCGAGGGCGGCGACGATGGTGAGCCCGAGCACCTGTTCGAGCATCTGACCCAGGACCTGGGCACTGACCACGGAGAGGCGGGTCACCGGGAGCGACCGGAACCGGGACGTGACGCCGGTGGAGAAGTCGGTCGCCGTGGCGACGCCCGCTCCGATGACGCCGAACGCCAGGCTCTGGCCGATCAGTCCGGGCAGCAGGTAGTTCTGGTACGAGATGCCCGGCACGTGGATCGCGGAGCCGATCACGTACAGGAACAGCAGCGTGAACATGATCGGCTGCAGCGTCACGTCGAGCAGACGCTCGGGCACGTGGGGGAGCGAGCGGAGCCCACGGCCCACGAGGAGTCCCGTCTCGTTGAGGAACCGGCGGACGGTGCTCGGGCGGGCCGGAAGCGATGGGACGGCGCTCGTCGCCGGGTGGGCCGAGGTGGCGAACGCGGCGGTCATGCTGCGGCTCCGTTCGAGTCGGCCCGCCCGTGGTCGCCGGGGGCGTCATCGGGTGGTGCGCCCGTGAGCGCGAGGAACGCGTCGTCGAGGGTCGGTCGGCGCAGGGCGATCTCGTCGATGGCGATGTCGGCGAGGTCGATCGCGGACGTGACCCGGGCGAGGTCGTACGCCCCGTCGGGCGCCGGCACAGAGACGGACCGGAGCTCGGGAGCGGTACTCAGGTCGAACCTCGTCCCGAGGAGATCGATCAGCTGCTGGACGCCGGCGGAGTCCACGGCGACGATGTCCACCCGCTGCTGGCCGATCCGGGACTTGAGC
>JAEYSR010000251.1 GCA_023434535.1 Actinomycetes bacterium | reverse complement strand
GCCCTGGACGGTGTTGATCTCGCCGTTGTGGGCGACGTAGCGGTACGGGTGCGCCAGCGGCCACGACGGGAACGTGTTGGTCGAGAAGCGCGAGTGCACGAGCGCCAGGGCGGACTCGAAGCGCTCGTCGCGGAGGTCCTCGAAGAACTCTCCGAGCTGGGGCGTGGTGAGCATGCCCTTGTAGACGAGCGTGCGGCTCGACAGCGACGGGAAGTAGACGGCTGCCTCGCCGTCGGCGTCGAGGATCTCGTGTTCGACGCGCTTGCGCACCACGTACGCCAGGCGGTCGAGCTCGATGCCGGAGCGGTCGGCCTCGCCGTCGGCCAGGAACAGCTGACGGAAGCTCGGCATGGCGCCGCGGGCGGTGTCGCCGATCATGGAGGAGTCGACGGGGACGACCCGCCAGCCAAGCACCTCGGCGCCCTCCTCTGCGCAGATCTTCTCGATCCCGGCCGCGGCGGCGTCCGCCGCGGCGGCGTCCGCCGGCAGGAACCCGGTCCCGACGGCGTAGTGGCCCTTGGCCGGCAGCTCGAAGGGCAGGACGCCGCGGAAGAAGGCGTCGGGGACCTGGACCAGGATGCCGGCGCCGTCGCCGGTGTTGACCTCGGCGCCGGTCGCGCCGCGGTGGTCCAGGTTGCACAGCGAGGTGAGGCCCTTCTGGACCAGGTCGTGGCTGGGGCG
Organism: Actinomycetes bacterium; assembly: GCA_023434535.1. GTDB lineage: Bacteria > Actinomycetota > Acidimicrobiia > Acidimicrobiales > Microtrichaceae > Dermatobacter. The sequence goes on along the minus strand of JAEYSR010000251.1, from coordinate 8,018 downwards.
ACCGTGGAGGTCGCAGACGAACGAGACGCCACAGGCGTCGTGCTCCTGGTCCGGGTGGTAGAGGCCCACCGGGCCGGGGCGGACCCCGGGGAGACGGTTGGTCATGGTGCTCCTGTTGCGGTGCGTCCGGCCGGTGCCGGACGAGAGTCTGGGTCGGGGGCCGACCTGCGTTGGTCGCCCCGAGCAGTCGACGCTGACTGCAACAGCTGCGGATCGCCGCGAGCGTGGGTGGGCCGACGTCGTCGGCGGCCCGGTTCCATGGCCGACGTTGGCCGGGAACGGTCCGGGTCCGGCACGCGACCGGACCCTTCAGGGGTCGGGCAAGACTAGCCGAGCCCTCCTCGGGGACCCAACGCGATACCCCCGCTGCACCCCCGCCGAGGTGGTGCACCGCTGGGCCGGCAGGGGTGCCGTAGCGTTGCCCGCCGTGGTCCTCAGCCGTCGCCGTCCCCTCCTCCTGATCGGGCTCGTCCTGGCCCTCGTCGCCGTCCTCTCGGCCTGCGCATCGGACGACGGAGCGGCCGGCTCCTCCGGCGGCTCGAGCTCCGACGGCAGCGGTTCCAAGGGCGGTGGATCGACCGGCGGCGACTCGGACGACGGGTCGGGCACCGCCGGGGACGCCGCCACGACCACCTCCCGGCCCCCCACGGGCAGCGGAGAGGCGGTCACACTCGCCTTCGCCGGCGACACGAACTTCCAGAACCAGCTCGGCGCGGTCCGTTCGTCACCCGCCACCGTGCTGAGCGCGATCGCCCCGACCCTGTCCGCCGCGGACGTCACGATGGTCAACCTGGAGGCCGCTCTCGGCTCGGGTGGCAGCCCGGTGGCCAAGGACTTCACGTTCCAGGTGCCGGAGCAGGCGCTCACTGCACTCAGCTCCGCCGGCGTCGACGTGGTCACCGTGGCCAACAACCACGGCATGGACTACGGCGAGGCCGGGCTGGCCGACTCGCTCCGCATCAAGCGCGAGGGCACCTTCCCCGTCCTCGGCATCGGCGGCGACCAGGACGAGGCCTACGCCCCGTGGATCACCGAGGTCAAGGGTCAGCGGATCGGCTTCATCGGCGCCAACGACGTGTTCGACTCGGCGCTCACCACTGCGTGGACCTCCGGGCCGGGCAAGGCCGGGTTGGCCAGCGCCGAGGAGGCGCACCAGGCCCGGCTGGCCGAGGAGGTGCAGAAGCTGCGGCCGCAGGTCGACACCCTGGTCGTGTTCCTCCACTACGGGACCGAGCGCCAGACGTGCCCGAACCAGCGCCAGAAGGACCTGGTGCAGCTCCTCACCGGCGCCGGGGCGGACATCGTCGTCGGCTCGCACCCGCACCGGCTCCAGGGCGTCGGGTACCACGGCGAGCAGTTCGTGGCGTACTCGCTGGGCAACTTCGCGTTCCAGGCCAACTCCGCCGAGGGGGCGGCGACCGGGGTCCTGACGGTGACGGCGACCGGTCGCCGCATCGACGGCTACACCTGGACCCCTGCGGTCATCGGCGGCAACAGCCTCCCGGTGCCGCTGACCGGCGCCGCGGCGAACGCCGCCCAGGCCACCATGGCCCAGCGCCAGGCCTGCGCCGGACTCACGGAGACGGCCGTCGCGCCGACAGGAGCCACACCATGAACGACGTCTCCCCGGCGGCCGGACCGCTCGACCCGACCAGCGACCTGATCGACTTCATCGACTCGTCCCCCACGCCGTACCACGCCGTCGCGTCCGCGGGACGGCGCCTTTCCGAGCTGGGCGTCGCCGAGGTGGACCCCACCGGCGAGTGGACGGCGGCCGAGGCGGCGGGGCCGTCGTACGTGGTGCGTGACGGAGCGCTGATCGCCTGGGCGCCGGGCGGGTCCACCGACCCGGCGGGACCCCTGCGCCTGATCGGCGCCCACACCGACTCGCCGGGTCTGAGGGTCCGGCCCCGGCCTGATCGAGGCTCGGGCGGGTGGCGCCAGCTCGGCGTCGAGGTCTACGGCGGCGCCCTGCGCAACTCGTGGCTCGATCGGGACCTCGGGCTGGCGGGTCGGGTCGCCGTCCGGTCCGGTGCTGGTGGTTCGACGCACGTGCCGTTCCGGACCGACGGAGCCGTCATGCGGGTCCCGCAGCTGGCCATCCACCTCGACCGGGAGGTGTCGACCGACGGACTCAAGCTCAACCCGCAGCAGCACCTGACACCCGTGTGGGGCCTGGGCGACCCGCAGGAGGGCGACTTCCGGGCCTGGCTGGCCGATCAGGTGGGAGCCCACGTCGACGACGTCGTCGGCTGGGAGGCCATGGCGTTCGACGTGCAGCCGTCCGCAGTGATCGGAGCCCACGGCGACCTGCTGGCCGCTCCCCGACTCGACGACCAGGCCTGCTGCTGGGGCGCCCTCGCGGCACTGGCCGCCTCGGTCGGTGCGCCCTCGTCGACCACGCCGGTGGTGGTCCTCAACGACCACGAGGAGATCGGTTCGACGACCGCGACCGGCGCCGACGGCGCATGGCTCGAGCAGGTGCTGGAACGTCGGGTCGTCGCTCTCGGCGGGACCCGGACCGATCTGCTCCGGTCCCTGGCCTCCTCGATGCTCCTGTCCGCCGACATGGCGCACGCCACGCACCCCAACTACCCCGAGCGCCACGAGCCCGGGCACTGGATCCGGCCCGGGGGCGGCCCGGTCATCAAGCACAACGTGAACGCCCGGTACGCCACCGACTCCCGTGGCGCCGCGGCGTTCCGGGCCGCGTGCGAGGACGCGGGCGTCCCGGTGCAGGACTACTCGCACCGCGGCGACCTGCCGTGCGGGTCCACGATCGGGCCGTTGACCGCGGCGCAGTTGGCGATCGACACCGTCGACGTCGGCATGCCCATGCTGTCGATGCACTCGGCCCGGGAGCTGATGGCCGTCGCCGACGTGGCTCCCATGCGGGAGTCGTTCGCCGCCTGGTTCACCACCACGTGACCTGCTCTGTCGACCCGAGCGGTGGCGATCGCTGCCGATGAGGTCGACGGAGCGGACCGAGACGAGGAGACACGGCATGAAGATCGGCATCAACGGAACTCGGGAGCTGTCCAGCCTCGAGGGGGCGATCGAGCTGGCCCGCCGGAGCGCCGCGGACGGGTTCGACTCGTTCTGGGTCGCCCAGGTCTTCGGGCTCGACGCCCTCACCGCCCTCGCGGTGATCGGCAGGGAGGTCCCCGACATCGAGCTCGGGACGGCCGTGGTGCCGACCTTCCCCCGCCATCCGATGATGCTGGCCGGTCAGGCGCTGACCGTGCAGGCCGCGACCGGCAACCGCCTGGCGCTCGGGATCGGCCTGTCGCACCGGATCGTCGTCGAGGACCTGTGGGGCTACTCGTTCGACCGCCCGGCCCGCCACATGCGCGAGTACCTCGACGCGCTGCTGCCGCTCCTCGAGGGTCGGCCCGTGGACGTCCACGGCGAGACGCTGACCGCGGTCGGAGCGCTGGAGGTGGTCGACTCCGTGGCTCCGCCCGTCCTCGTCGCCGCTCTCGGGCCCGCCATGCTGCGGATCACCGGGGCGGCGGGATGCGGGACGATCACCTGGTGCACCGGCGAGCGGGCCCTGGCGACCCACGTGGTGCCGCGCATCACCGCTGCGGCGGAGGAGGCCGGACGGCCGGCGCCGCGCATCGTCGCAGGCATCCCCGTGGCGGTGACATCCGACATCGAGGGGACCAGGGAGTCGATCGCAGCGGCCACGTCGATCTACGGCGGACTGCCGTCGTACCGCGCCATGCTCGACATCGAGGGCGTCGACGGGCCGGCCGACATCGCCCTGCTCGGCGACGAGGAGACCGTGGCCGCAGGGATCGGTCGCCTGGCCGACGCCGGCGTGACCGAGCTCTCGGCGGTCATCTCCGCGACGAACGCCGCCGACCGCACCGCGACCTGGGACCTGCTCCGCTCGCTCCGCAGCTGAGCCCCTCGCCGCGAACTCCCTCCGAACTCGGGGGAATCCGACCAACCACACGACCGAATCCCCCAAGTTCGAATCCGCGCCTCACCCACCCGCGAACTCGGGGGAATCCGACCAACCACACGACCGAATCCCCCGAGTTCGGTCGCGTGGTGCGTTCCGACGCTGACGAGCCGGGCCCGTGGGCCCGGCTCGTCACGTTCGTGCTGCGATCAGCGAGCTGATCGGGCTGGCCGATCAGGCGTTGAGCAGGTCCCGGGCGCCGGTGTCCGACGACGGGTGGCGCAGCTTGGACATGGCACGGGCCTCGATCTGGCGGATGCGCTCACGGGTGAGGTCGAAGTGCTCCCCCACCTCCTCGAGGGTCCGGGGCTCACCCCGGTCGAGACCGAAGCGCAGCGACAGGATCTCCCGCTCGCGGTCGTCGAGCGGCAGCATCAGGCGGCTGATCTGGGCCGGCAGCAGCGACTCGGCCGCGGCCTCGAACGGCGAGGCGGCCGTCGGGTCCTCGACGATGTCGCCGAGCTCGGCGTCGCCGTCCTCGCGCAGCGGCGTGGAGAGCGACAGCGTGTCGGCGGCGAAGCGCAGGATCTCGGTGACTTTGTCCTCGGGCATGTCCAGGTCCGTGGCCAGCTCGGCGACAGTCGGACGACGGCCGTAGGCGGTCTCCAGCCGGACACGGGCCTTCTGGACGCGGGCCAGGTTGTCACCGGCGTGGACCGGGAGCCGGATCGTGCGGTTGGTGTTGGCGATGCCGCGGGTCAGGGCCTGGCGGATCCACCACGTGGCGTAGGTGGAGAACTTGAAGCCCTTCCGCCAGTCGAACTTCTCGACGGCGTGCATCAGGCCCAGGTTGCCCTCCTGGATGAGGTCGAGGAGGGGCATGCCCGACGCCTGGTACTTCTTGGCGATCGACACGACGAGTCGCAGGTTGGACTGGACGAACGAGCGCTCGGCCTCGTCGCCCGCCTTCACCAGCTTGCGCAGCTCCCGCTTGCGGGCGGGCGACAGGCTGCGCTCGTTGGCCTCGAGCTCGGCCGCGGCCTCCTTGCCGTTCTCCATCGCCTGGGCCAGACGTGACTCGTCGTCCTTGGTCAGCAGGGGGTACTGACCGATCTCGCTGAGGTACAGCCGTACCAGGTCTTCCTCGTCACGTTCTGCTCGCTGCTTCGCCACGTGCACACCTTTCTTCTGACGCCGGACTCGACGGACCGGGGTGCCGGACCGCCTCTGTGTGGATCTCGATGGGATGTTCGATCGCCGTCGGGACCTGCTGTTCGACCTGGAGCTGCGCAGTGTGCGGATCCGATGATCCGTCGAAGTGTGGCTGCACCGGTGAAGAGAGTCCGCCGCCGTTCGGGGGAGGCCTCATGGTACGACGGTTGTCAAGACGCTGACCGGCCGGTATCTCAGGGAATCAGGGGTTGCGGGGCCTCGACTGGGGGAACCACCTACCCGACAGGGCCGGAATGCATGCACGGTGACACACCCAGAGTGGTGCTGTGTGCACGCTCAGTGTCTGAGAGTGACCCGACGTGCTGCGGATGAGGTCGCCCCGAGAGCCGTCGACGACGGCCACGAGCCGTGGGTCGGCCGGCCGGACTCCATCCCACGAATCGGGCCTCGCGCCCGCCGGGTAGCGTGGGCGGCCGTGCAGGTCGACGAGGCGAGACGCATCCTCGGCCTGTCGCCCACGGCCGACATCGACGTCGAGATCGTGCGGTCCAGCTACCGCCGTCTCGTCCGGACCGCGCATCCCGACGTGAGCGCCCGGCCGGATGCCGCGGACCGCACCGCTGCCCTGACCGTCGCCTACCGGGTGCTGACCCAGGCGATCACGACCGGGGCGCCCACCCGGACCGCACCGAGCAGCTCCGGCACGGCGGCCCGCGCCGCTGCTCCCCCGCGCCCCGGAGCTGCTCCGCCGCCGCAGCCGACCCGGCCCGCACCCCCGCCCGAGCCACGGATCCAGGTGGCGCTCATCGACGACGACTCGATCGCCATCGCCGCGCCGGCCGACGAGGCGCTCATGCTGCTGCTCGACACCGCCCACTCGCTCGGCGAGATCAGCTACCTGGACCGGACCGCCGGCCTGGTCGAGGTGATCGTCGAGTTCGTCGAGGCGCCCACCAGCTCGGTGCTGTTCAGCCTGCAGGGACGCGCCAACGGCACGACGGAGCTCTTCTGCACGGTCGAGCCGCTCAGCGGCGGCGAGGCCCCGCCGACCGACGCGGTCACACGACTGGTCCTCGCCACGCTCCGCGACGAGCAGGGCTGACGCCGCGGCCCCTCACGAACTGGCTGTCACATTCCCGGTCAGGGCCGGGTGTTGTGTCGCGCAACATCGTTGACACTCAGGTCGCGGAACATCGTGGACAGTCAGGATCGTAGGTGGGCGATGTGGGCTCCTCCTCGTGGCCGGCCGGAGGGTTGGTAGACGCGGGTGCGGTCGAGGGTGATGTGGCGGACGAGTTCTCCGTCGATGAACACGTTTGCTGTGGTCGCGTCGATGATCACCACAGCGCGGCGGTTGCGGTGTTCGGCTCCGATGTGGATCTTGAGGTGGTCGGCTTGCACACAGCCCGAGGCGGTGACGGTGACCTCGAGTTGTTTGGTTGACCAGTCCGGATGTGCGAGCGGCTCGGCGGCGGGTCCGACCGCGGGAGTCGCTCGCCAGCGTTCGATCGGGATCTGACGACCGATGCCTTGGTGGGGTCGTTCGGTGTTGTAGATCCGACAGAACTCGTCAAGATCGGCTTGGAGCTCGACGATGTCTGTGTGCAGGCGGCGGCGTTTCCGCAGCCACTTCTTGAGGGTCTGTTGGAACCGTTCGACCTTGCCGACGGTCTGAGGGTGATAGGCCCGGCTCGTGATCGGTCGCACACCGACGTCACGGAGCTGGGCTTCGAAGAACACCTCGACGCGGCGGAGCTTGCCGGAGAAGCACAACCCGTTGTCGGACAACGTGCCGGCCGGAAGCCCCCACCGTTGAGCGCCTTCACTGAAGGTGATCCACGCTTCTTGGCTGGTCGGATCGACCACGACCCGGGACCGGATCGCCACCCGGGAGTGGTCATCGACGATGTTGAAGATCTTCACCGAACCGGTCGCGATGACCCATTCGGTGTGGTCGATCTGCCACATCTCGTTCGGAGCGGGTGCTTCGAAACGCCGCAACGCTTTCGCCGGCCGCTTCCGAGGCTGTGCAACGACCAAGCCACGCCGGACCAGGATCCGATGAATCGTCGCCACCGACGGCACCCGGTCCAATTCACCGCGTCGACCGAGATGCCACTGGATCGACGTCGCACCATGATCAAGACCCGAGTCATCGAGCTCTTTGCGGAGCCTCACGACGTGGTCCTCGACCTCCACCGAGGTCTGCTGCGGTGACGAACCCGGCCGCCGGGACCGTTCCTCGAGACCATCAAGACCCTCAGCACGGACCCGCGCCACGTACTTGTAGAACACCGCCCGCGACACACCCGCCTCACGGCAGACCGCTGTCACATTGATCGACGCACGCGTCTCCTCACCACCGAGCGCGTACGCCGCAGCAGTCGACTTCACAGACATCGAGATCACCTCTCTGGCCATGACCCCCCATCGGAGGCCACACCCTCAGGTGTCAACGATGTTGCGCGACATCAACCGTCCACGATGTCCCGAGAAGAGACACCCGGTCAGGGCCGGGAATGTGACAGCCAGTTCGCCCGGGTTCGGGGTCAGGGACGGGGCGAGCGTCCGAGCTTGGTGCGGAGATCGGTGCCGAAGCGCGCCCGGAGCGAGGCGATCCCGATGCGGTCGAGGTTCCGGGGCACCGGGAACCACCACAGCTCCCGAGGCACCTTCACCCGCCGGCCCAGGACCGACTTCACGTTCGACATCTCCCGGAGGCCCTCGGCCCCGTGGACCCGCCCGATCCCCGAGCTCTTCACGCCGCCGAAGGGCAGCCCGGTCACGGCGTAGGAGACGATGCAGTCGTTGATGCAGACGTTGCCGGCCTGGAGGCGGTTGGCGATCTGCTCGCCCCGGTCGCGGTCCTCGGTCCACACCGAGCTGTTCAGCCCGTACTGCGAGTCGTTGGCCAGCTGCACGGCCTCGTCGACGT
>JAEYSR010000225.1 GCA_023434535.1 Actinomycetes bacterium | reverse complement strand
TCGTCGACGCGCTCGTTCGACTCCAGCCCGGTCCGCCTCGGGCTCCACCCCGCCTGCTCCTCGGGGTACAGCGCGTTCGGGAGGTTGGAGAGCACGCGACAGTCGTCGGGCAGGGCGTCGAGCGCCGGGTTGTCGCGCACCTTCTCGAAGTTGTCCGCGGCGTAGTTGCCCTCGAAGTAGGGGTTGCCCGCGGCGAACGCCACGATTGCGACGAGCCCGGCGGCGATGTTGGCGCCGGCCCAGATCCGCGCGGTCAGCAGCCCTCGGGCGGGCCACGCGGGACCCAGGTCGCCGAGTCGGTCGACCAGCCGGAGGCCGCACGCCATCAACGGCAGGTACGCCGGCTCGAGCAGTCGCAGGTCGAGCTGGTTCAGCGCCGTGGTCGAGCGCACGTAGAGCATGTATGCCAGGTAGCCGACGCCCAGCAGCAGGAGCAGTCCCGTCGGCCCGCCGAGGAGCCGGAGCGTCCGGGCGACCAGGCTCTCGCCGTCGCGGCGAGTGGCGAGCAGCAGCCGGATGCCGAGGACCAGGGCGACGACCACCACCACGAACCCGACGACCGCCCACAGCCGCTCACGACCGTTGGCGACGCCGGGGAGCAGGAAGCGTCCGAGGGTGGCGACGATGTCGGACGCGTTGCCGACCAGGCCCCGCTCGGACGGGTAGCGGGGGCCGGTGAAGGTCCCGTCCAACGAGTGGTTGCGGAGCATCCACGCGAGAGGAGCGAGCGTGGCGCCGACCGCGAACCCGCCGGCCTCGACGAGCCGCCGGATGACGCTCCGACCGCCGGCGGCGTCGCTCGGTCCGTGGGTGGGATCCGATGACGGACCCGGGAGCAGGAGCAGCCACAGCGCCCCCAGCGGGATGAGGTACAGCGCCGCGTACCGGAGCGAGAACCCGAGCCACACCAGGGCGGCAGCCGCGACCAGGAGACCGGCGTGGCGTTCGTCCCGGAACCGGAGGAGCACCAGCACCAGTGCGACGACGACGACCGAGAACGCGAAGTCGGTCATCAGGAGGTGTCCGAAGCCGATGGTCGAGCTGCCGAGCGCCACGACCGCGGTGCCCAGCAGCACCAGGCGGTCGTCGTCGAGGCATCGCCGCAGGAGCCGGTGGGCGAGCAGGACGGCGGCGACCGTGACGAGGGTGTTCAGTGCGATCGCGGCGCCGACGGTGTCGAGGGGGGTGACCTTGGCGACCGCGGCCATGAGCGACGGCCACAGCGGCGGCCACACGGTCAGCGGTCGCTCGAGGAAGTACTGCAGGCCGTTGCCGTCGAGCAGCGAGTCGGCCGTGGCGCGATAGCCCACGCCGTCGTCGCCGACCGCGATGCCGCTGACGTTCGACACCAGGACGGCCACGGCGCTCGCCAGGGCGAGCGGCAGCGCCCATCGGTCCGATATCCGACGCGTCGGCGTGTCGATGTCCTGGTCGGTCGTGGTGGTCACTGCCGCAGTCCTGCCCCTCGTGCTGCGCTCCGTCGCCCCCGATGCAGCGCGCACCAGTGTCCGATGCGGATCGGCACGGCACAAGTCCGACCGGTCGCGTCGAACGGCCACGTGGCCCATGGTGGGCGGGTCGGGTGGCCGGTGTCGGACCGCCCGTATGCTGGGTCGGGATGGATTGCCCCAGCTGCGGCGCCGAGTGCGCGGTGGGCGCCCGGTTCTGCTGGTCGTGCGGGCAGGCGCTCCGGGCCCCGACCGAGGAACGACGGGTCGTCACCGTGCTGTTCGCCGATCTCGTCGGATTCACGACGCTGTCGGAGCAGATGGACCCCGAGCAGGTGAAGCGCCTGGTCGACCACGCCTTCGAACGCCTGGTGCGCGACGTCACGGCGTTCGGCGGACGGGTGGACAAGATCGTCGGCGACGCCATCGTCGCCCTGTTCGGTGCGCCCGTCGCCCACGAGGACGACGCCGAGCGTGCCGTGCGTGCCGCTCTGCGGATGCAGCAGACCCTGGCCGCGTACGCGGACGAGAGCGCCGCCGGCGACAGCGACGCAGGCATCCGCATGCGCATCGGGGTGAACACCGGCGAGGTCCTGGTCGGCGCCCTGCGCGCCGGCGGCGACTACACCGCCATGGGCGACGTCGTGAACACCGCAGCCCGGCTCCAGACGCTGGCCGCCCCGGGGGAGGTGCTCGTCGGTGAGAGCACGCAGGCGGCGACCGCGTCGGCGATCTCCTACGAGTCCCGCGGGTCGTTGATCCCCCGCGGTCGGGAGCACCCGATCGACGTGTGGTCCGCCGTGGCCGCGGTGCGGCCGCCCGGGTACCGGGCACCGCAGCGCGTGGATGCCCCGCTGATCGGTCGTGATCGGGAGGTCGACTCGCTGGCGGACGCCCTGCGCCTTTCGATCGCCCGCGGTCGCGGCCAGATGGTCGTCATCCTCGGCGAGGCCGGGGTGGGCAAGACGCGCCTGGCCGACGAGCTGGCCGACGTCGCCGCCGTCGAGCACGGGGTCACCCACTTCAGCGGCCGCTGCGTGCCCTACGGGGAGACCAACCCCTGGTGGCCGGTCGCCGAGGCGCTGCGGGCCGGATGCGGCGTCCGACGGGACGACCCCGTCGAGGTGGCACGGGAGCGCACCGCGTCGGCGGTCGATCTCGTCTTCGCCGACGGGGCGCCGCCCGACACCACCGACCTCCACGGCGGCTCGCAGGAGTCGGTGGTGGACGGCCTGCTGCATCTGATGGGGTACGAAGGCCCGCTGCGGGAGCTCGACGGCGGTTCGGCCCGCACCGAGGCGACGCACGCGCTGGTGTCGTTCCTCGAGGCGTCGCTCCGACGCGGGCCGATCATGATCCGTGTGGCCGACCTCCACTGGGCGGACCAGGCCGTCCTCGACCTGATCGACGACGTGTCGGCACGGTTGGCCCGGCTGCCGTTCCTCTTCGTCGCCACCGCTCGACGCGCGCTCCAGGAGCGTTGGAGCCCCCGGGTCGGGCGCTTCAACACCCTGGTGCTCAACCTCGATCCGCTCGACCGGGGGTCCTCCGCCCTGCTGCTGGACACCCTGGCCGGCGCGGAGCTGGACCCGCGCAGCCGCGCCACCCTGCTCGACCGCTCCGGCGGGAACCCCTTCTACCTGGAGGAGCTGGTGACGCTCGTGGGCCAGCACGGCGTCCTGAACCGCTCGGCGTCCGACGACGACGCCGATGCCCAGTCCGCCGACGGTCTGCCCGCCACGCTCCCCGACACGCTCAGGGGTCTGATCGCCGCACGCATCGACGGGCTCACCGCCGAGGAGCAGCAGGTCGTCGAGGACGCGGCCGTGTGGGGAGCGTCCGGCTCGATCGACATCCTCCAGCGGATCGCTCTCGCGGTGCGCGGCCTGGACGACGTCACGCCGGTCGTGCAGTCGCTGGCCGACAAGGACGTGCTCGTCGTCGACGGGCAGGACTGGTCGTTCCGGTCGGACCTCATCCGGGAGGTGGCCTACGCCCGGCTCACCAAGCAGGAGCGGCTGGGCCGGCATCTCGGCATCGCCGAGTACATGGACCGCATGCTCGGCGACCGCGACGCGGATGACGGCACGGTGGACACGATCGCCCGGCACTTCGTGGTGGCGGCGCGGCTCGATCGGGACCTGGGTCGGCGCCCCGACCTCGGCCACGTCGTGGCCCAGGCGGTCCACTGGGCGTCGGAGGCGGCCCGTCGGGCCGAGACCGACGCCGCCTGGGTCCTCGCCCGACGTCTCTACACCCAGGCTCTCGACCTCCTCGGCGACGCCGCGAGCACCGACCGGTTCCGATGCCTGATCGGGCGCTCGAGGGTCAGGGCGGAGTCGTGGGACGAGCCCGGGGCTCGCCGCGACGCGTCGGACGCCCTCGCCATCGCCGACGAGCTCGGCGACCCCCTCATGCGGGCCCAGGCGCTCCTGCGTCTGGGGACGGCGGCGGCCCGGTCCGGCGACTTCGCCGCTGCGGACGCAGAGCTCGCCGAGGCCATCGAGATCTTCGACGGCGTCGGCGACTCGCGGGGTCGAGCAGAGGCGCTCCGCCAGCGGGGTCTGGCCGAGCTGCTGCGAGGCGACCAGCGCGGTGCCGAGTCGCCGATCGCCGCCGCTCTCGACGCGTTCCGGTCGATCGGGGACCGGCGGGGCGAGGCCTGGTCCCTCCAGAACCTGGCGTGGATCGCGCTGTCCGACGGGCGCGTCGACGCGGCCCGGTCGTTCGTCGCCGCGTCGGAGCAGGCGTTCCGGGAGGTCGGCGACCCGGGCGGTCTCTCCTGGGCCCAGGGGCTGGAGGCGTACGCGCACCTGGCGCAGGGCGACCTGGACGCGGCGGCGGCCATCTCCGGGCGCATCCTGCGCGAGTGCGAGCGGCGGGGCGATCGCTTCGGCGAGGGGATGATGCTGACCGTGCAGGCCAACGTCGAGCTCTGGCGCGGGATGACCAACGCCGCCGCGGAGTCGGCGGGCCGAGCGGTGACCGCCTTCCGTTCGTCGTCGGAGCTGGCGGGGACGGTCGGCCCGGAGCAGGCGCTGGCCGTCGCCGGCCGGGCGGAGATCATGGCCGGCAACGTCGGCAAGGGCCGGCACCTGCTGGCCGAGGCGACCCGATCGGGCACGGGCCCGGACGGGGTCGGCCACTTCGCGCTCGGCACGGCCCTGATCACCGGCGTGCAGCTCGGTCGGCCCGAGCGGCTGCTGGACCTCGACCCGGACCTGTGGCTGCTGGCCGCCGGCGACGGTCGGCGCGGCCAGCAGGAGGCGGAGCTGGGTCTGGCCCTGGCACAGGTCGGGCGCGTCGGGGAGGGGCTGGACCACGTCCGCTCCGCGCTCCAGGCCGAACCGGACCAGGCCCACGTGCTCGCGGTCGCGTCGCTGGTCGCGGCCGCCGCAGGTCAGGTCGACGAGTCCCTCGCCGTGGCCGACCGGGTCCTGTCGCTGGAGCGCGCCACGTACCTCGACCGGGTCTGGGCCCTGGTGGCCGTCGCGCTCGCGTCTCCGGGGCCCTCGGGCTCCGCGGCGCTCGACCGTGCCGACGAGGAGCTCGGGGCGGGGGAGGACGTGGTCGCGGTGGCCATGGTGGGCATGGCCCGCCTCGTGCACCACGCCCGTGCCGAGGGGCGACTGCCGCTCGGCGGCCGACCCGACGACGTCCTCGACGCCCTCGGGGTCGAGAAGAGCGACGTCGGCCGAGCGCTGGGCGAGCTCGGGCTGTCCGACACCCGGTGGGCCGACCTGTTCGTCGCCGCTGCGGTCGCCGTGCCCGTGGCGGACGCCGTCCCCTGATCGCACGCGACAAGGGGGCGAGCCGTGCGGCCCGCCCCCTCGGTCCTGTCATGTGTCGCGCCTGCGGTCGGCGAGTGCGGGCCGCGGGCGTCGGTCGGTCAGCCCGGCTGCTTGACGTAGCGCAGGTAGGGCTTCTCGGCGCGCCAGCCGTCGGGGAACGCCTCCTTGGCGGCCTCGTCGGAGACGGCCGGGACGATGATGACCTCCTCGCCGTCCTTCCAGTTGGCCGGGGTGGCGACCTTGTGGTTGGCGGTGAGCTGCAGGGAGTCGATGACCCGGAGGATCTCGTCGAAGTTGCGGCCGGTCGACGCCGGGTAGGTCAGGATGAGCTTGACCTTGTTGTCGGGGCCGATGATGAACACGGAGCGCACGGTGAGGGTGTCGCTGGCGTTCGGGTGGATGAGGTCGTAGAGGTCGGAGATCTTCCGGTCGGGGTCCGCGATGAGCGGGAAGTTGAGCGCCTGGCCCTGGGTCTCCTCGATGTCGGAGCTCCACGCCTCGTGGTCCGACAGGCCGTCGACCGACAGGCCGATCACCTTGACGTTGCGCTTCTCCCACTCGTCCTTGAGCTTGGCGACCGTGCCGAGCTCCGTGGTGCAGACCGGGGTGAAGTCCTTGGGGTGGGAGAACAGCACGGCCCAGCTGCCCTCCTTCCAGTCGTAGAAGTTGATCTCACCCTCGGTGGTGTCGATCGTGAAGTCGGGTGCGTCGTCCCCGAGTCGGATGGCCATCTGGATCTCCTCTGATCTGTCGTGGCGGTCGTGGTCGCCGTGCGATCCGGCGTCTGCCGCTCGATACCCGACCAACCTAGTCGGGAATTGCCTCTGTGGGAACCGCCCACCACAGGTCCCCATTCCCGGGGTACGTGTGACCGATGACTGCGAACTCTTGCAAGCAGAACCGTTGATCCAGCGAGCACGTGCTTGCTACAGTGAGCACACAAGAGCGGACAGCAAGCCCCCACCTCGTTCTGTTGTGCGAGGGGCCCACGAACGGTGGCTCCTCGCACAACAGAACGAGACGTCCGCCGACCCGACTCCACGGAGGACAACATGCACAACCTGCTCGACCCCGTCACCGATCTCCAGGACAAGGTGCTCGACGGTGTGAAGCGCACCAAGCAGCCCGTCGCCGACGCCGTCGCCGTCGTGGTCGGCCTGCTCGTCGAGCGTGTGCCCGAGGTGCCCGCCCTGCCCTACGCCGAGCTGATCCCGACCCCGCTCGAGGTCATCGACAACCAGGCCAAGTTCGCGACCAAGGTCGTCAACGCGACCAAGTCCGTGGCCGTCGCCGCCGCCAAGTCGGCCGCCCCGCTGACCGACCAGCTCCTCGACCGCTCCACCCCGGTCGCCGCCGTCAAGGCGGCCTGACCGACCCACAGATCTGGTCCGGATCACACCCCCCTGGGATCCGGAGACCAGTTGCCGCCACGACATCCCCCTGGCGTGAGCGGCATCGAACGGCGGACCCGCGAGGGTCCGCCGTTCCGCGTCCCGACCCGGTGCGCGTCCGGCGATCGGTCCCCGCTCGATCGATCCGGCCCCGGCCGACCCGCAGGTCGCGCGGTCGTCAGGACGGTTCGACGGGCGCGACGTCGACGGGCTTGCGATCGCCGTAGCGGGCGGCCTTGCGGCGGAGGAACGGCGATTCGATGAAGCGCCAGGACAGCTCCGCCACGCCCATGCTCACGACGACCAGGACCACCATCCGCACGAGGAGGGCGGCCTTGCCCCCGGGCTTGGGGACCAGCACGTTCAGAACCTCGTGCCAGAGGTACAGGCCGTAGGCCCGCTTGCCGATCCACACCGCGATCGGCAGCGCGAGCCAGCGAGCGGGTCCGACCGACGGGTTGAGGTGGACCCACAGCACGGCGAAGGGGATCCCGGCCAGGGCCAGGTTGAACCCGATGCTGCCAAACGGGTCGAACAGGCCGACCCGACCCGCGAGGAGGAGCTCGGCGACCAGCAGCACCGCTCCGAGCGCCGCCGCCAGGTCCAGCCAGCGTCGACGGGAGTCGCCGGACCGGGTCGCCACCATCGCGTAGCGCCGGACCACCAGTGCGAGCAGGCACCCGACCAGCAGCTGGTCGAAGCGCATGGCCGAGAACCGGTACAGGACCTCGGCGGCGTAGGGGACGCCGGTGCCGCGGAACGCGTCGTCGAGCGTC
The DNA here is from genome assembly GCA_023434535.1 of Actinomycetes bacterium. Lineage (GTDB taxonomy): Bacteria > Actinomycetota > Acidimicrobiia > Acidimicrobiales > Microtrichaceae > Dermatobacter. Next base: position 6,939 of record JAEYSR010000225.1, on the reverse strand, counting down.
CAGTTGACCCCCACGACCTCGCCCGACAGCCGCACCCCGACCCAGAACGCCGCCCACAGGGACGCACCGATGATGAGCGCCCGCTGCCGGCGGATCGTGGCCAGGCCGGCCAGCAGGAGGAACGGCCAGAAGAAGTAGAACCACTCCTCGACCGACAGGGACCAGAGGTGGAACAGGACCCTCGCCGAGTCGGCGGCGGCGAAGCCGAAGAAGCCGAGGAAGATCTGGTACGAGTACAGCGCGGCGGCCCCGATCTCGGCCCACACCGACGGGTACTCCCCCCCGATGAAGATCGCGGCCACGGCCACCAGCGCGAGCAGGGCGTACATCGCAGGGAACAGGCGCAGCACGCGGCGGTGGTAGAAGCCGCGGAGGCTCACGCCGCCGGTCCGGTTCCGCTCGTCCAGCAGCAGGTTGGTGATGAGGAAGCCGGACAGGACGAAGAACACGTCCACCCCGATGAGGCCGCCGGCGAAGTACTCCGCGCCGAGGAAGTGGAACACCATGACGGCCAGCACGGCCACGGCGCGGATGCCGTCGAGCGCGGGCTCGTAGTGCAGCGGCGCAGCGTCGACCCGGATCGGCCCGGCCGGGACGGAGGTGTCGGAGGTGCCCGTCACGGCGTGCGCTCGAACTTCTTGGCGAACTTCGTGTCCTTGAGGTGCAGGAACCGGCGCTCGATGTAGCGGTACGAGAGCAGGCCGAGGCCGATCCCGACGCCGCTGGCCATCAGCCCGAGGACCAGCTTCTTGACCCCGTAGCTCTCGGAGATCAGCGGGAGGAACGGCAGCAGGCCGATCACGTGCCACAGGTAGATGCCGTAGGAGCGCTGGCCGAGCCAGGGCGCCGGCGCCACCGAGAAGACCCGGGAGTACCAGGACTCCTGGCGGAAGTAGCCGTCGAGGACGACTGCGCCGATGCCGAGAAGGGCGACCTGGTACAGCGGTCCTCCGAAGAGGGACGTGAAGCCGGGAGGCCCGGGCTTGGTGAGGAGGAGCGCCAGTCCGAACAGGATCCAGCCGACGTAGCCGCCGACGGCGAGCCACCGTCGGATGTGCGCCGGCACGGGTCGGGGGATCCAGCGGGCGACGACCGCCATCAGGCAGCCGTAGACGATCATGTCGGGCCGGACCGCGGCGATGCGGTAGACGACGCCCTGCCAGGTGATGTGGCCCTCGTCGACGAACTTGGGCTCCGAGCCGTCGGTGCTGCCGATCACGTCCTGCAGGCCGTACCTGAGCCCGATGAACACGAGGATGAACGCGACGGACCCGCCGATCAGCCACAGGTCGGCCCGACGCGTCGCCTTGCGGAGCGTGCGTCGGAAGATCGGCGGCCAGAAGAAGTAGAACTGCTCCTCCACCGTCAGGCTCCACGTGTGCCCGATCATCCCGATCGTGCCCGGGAAGAACGCGGCGACGAGGAAGTACACGTACAGCGCGGCGCCGAGCGACTCCACCCACCAGAGGTTGGTTCCCTCCGTCGGGTGGATGAGGTTCAGCGCCAGCAGCAAGATGCTGAACACGGCGATCATGGCGTACATCGCCGGGAACAGCCGCAGGACCCGCCGGGTGTAGAAGTTCCGGAGATCGATGTCGCCCGAGCGGTTGTGCTCGTCCATGAGCAGCGTGGTGATCAGGAAGCCGCTCGCGACGAAGAACCAGTCGATGATGATCGGGGTGCCGCCGAGGAAGTCGGTCAGCTCGGCGTGGTAGAAGACGACCTGCAGCACGAAGAGGCCGCGGAGGCCGTCGAACGACGGGATGTGGCCCAGCCGGGGCCCGTCGACCTTGATGAGACGCCCGTGCTGCACCTCTACCGCCCCGATCCTGCGCCCACCCCGAAGTTGGAAAGGTACCCAGCGGGATTCGGACGTGTCCACGTCCGCGGCCGGCGACGGGTGGGACGACCCATGCCGACCGCGGAAGCCTGAACGGGCTTCAGACGTCGAGAGCGTCCCTGTCGACCAGGTCCGAGTGGTCGAGCAGGTACTGGCGACGCCGGGCCACGTCGTTGCCGAAGAGCGTGTCGAACAGCTCGGCGGCCTCCGTGGCGGCCGCGGCGTCGTCCATCGTGAGGCGGCGCAGGATCCGCGTGCCGGGGTCGAGGCAGGTCACGGCGAGCTCCTCGACGTCCATCTCCCCGAGGCCCTTGAACCGGACCCACTGCAGGTTCTCCGCCTTGCGGTTGCCCTTGGTGAGCTCCTCGGTGAGTGCCAGCTTCTCCTCCTCGGAGAAGGCGTGGAGGTTCTTGTCGCCGACCTTCACCGTGTAGAGCGGCGGCTGGGCGGCGAACACCCGCCCGTCCTCCAGCAGCGGGCGCATGTACGCGTGGATCAGCGTGAGCAGCAGGCAGCGGATGTGGCTGCCGTCGACGTCCGCGTCGCAGAGGATGATGATCCGCCCGTAGCGGGCGTCCTCGAGCTTGAAGTCCTTGCCGGAACCGGCGCCGATCGCGGTGAACAGCGCCTGCGCCTCCGCGTTCTCGACCACCTGCTTGAGCGTGGACTTGCCGGCGTTGACCACCTTGCCGCGGAGCGGGAGGACGGCCATGTACTCGGCGTTGCGGCCGGCCTTGGCCGGTCCCGCGGCGGAGTCGCCCTCGACGATGAGGAGCTCGGCGTCGGGACCGTGGACACGGCAGTCGGCGAGCTTGTCGGGCATGCCGGCGGAGCTGAGGGCCGACGCCTTGCGTCGGGCGTCCAGGTTGGCCTTGGCCTGCACCCGGTTGAGCACCGCCTGGGTGACCTTGTCCCGCAGGGCGTTGATGTGGGTCTTCTTGCCGCCGCCGTCGATCCAGTTGCCCAGGTTGTCCCGGACGACCTCGTAGACGATCGAGCCAATGGCGGGCGTGCCGAGCTCCTGCTTGGTCTGGCCCTTGAACTGCGGTTCCGGGAACGTGACCTTGACCGCGGCGACGAGGCCCTCCTGGACGTCGGACTTCTCGGCCCGGTCCTTGCCCGCCTTGGCGAGCTTCGCGAGCTTCTTGGAACCGGCGAGGAGCGAGTCGTTGACGACCTTGGTGAGCGCCCGGTCGAAGCCCGACACGTGCGTGCCGCCCTCGGTGGTCGGGATCGTGTTCACGAAGCTCGTGAGGACGGTGTCGTAGCCCTTGACCCACCGGAGAGCGACGTCGACCGTGCAGGTGCGTTCGACCAGGCTCATCTTCCCGTCGACCGGGATCTTCTCCTCGAAGGTGCCGACACCGTGCAGCGTGATGACCTCGGTGACCGGCTCACCGATGCTGAGCGACTCGACCAGGTCGGCCAGACCGCCCCGGGCCAGGAACTCCTCGGGCTCCGAACCGGCCGTCCGCTTGTCCACCAGGCGGACCTTGAGCCCGGGGACCAGGAAGCACACCTGGGCGCAGTGGTCCCGCACCAGCTCGGGGTCGATGCTCAGCCCGGGGTCGAAGATCTCCAGGTCGGGCCAGAACCGCACCCGGGTCCCGGTGCGCTTGGGTGGGATCTTGCGCACGACCTCGAGCGCGGAGCCCGGCTTGAAGTGGCCCTTGGCGTCGACCTTGCCGGGGACGCGGTGGACGAAGGTGAGCCGGTGGGTGGCTCCGTCGCGGTCGACCTCGGCGACGACCTTGGCCGCCAGCGCGTTGACGACCGACGCGCCGACCCCGTGGAGGCCGCCCGACGCGGAGTACGCGCCCCCTCCGAACTTTCCGCCGGCGTGCAGCTCCGTGAAGACGATCTCCAGGGCCGTCCGCCTGCCGTCCTTCTTGCCGATCGGGATGCCCCGGCCGTTGTCGGCCACCTCGACGGAGCCGTCACGGTGCAGGGTGACCTCGATGAGGGTGGCGTGGCCCGCGGCGGCTTCGTCGACCGCGTTGTCGATGAGCTCCCAGACCAGGTGGTGGAGGCCTTCGGGCCCTGTGCCACCGATGTACATGCCCGGCCGCTTGCGGACGGCGTCCAGGCCTTCGAGCAGCTGGATGCTCTTCTCGTCGTAGGAGTCGGAGCGGTTGGTGGGGGTGGAGCTGGCTGCCATGGCGGGCCCGAGTCTCCCACGGTGCTGCGACAGAGCCGTGCCACGCAGCGTCTGAAGCGCCGGTTCCCGGGTCATCGGTGGGGCCCATGGCCCCCTGGGCGACCCAAGAGTCCCGTGTCTGGTGCTCTCGGGCCATCGATGGGGCCGACGCCCCGCTGGGCGACCCGAGAACCGGCGAGTCCCGGGGTCGGGATGGCTACGGTCATCGGGGTGACGGCCGACCTGGTGCTCGACGACCTCGCCCACCCCCGGTTCGGACCGGAGGCGACCGAGATCATGGCCTTGGGCGGTGCGCTCGCCGACGGCGTCGAGCTCGTCCCCGATCGGCTGATCGCCGACGCCGTGGCGAAGGCCGGTGGCCTCGACGACTTCGGGCCCGACGGATGGCAGGAGCCGCTCGAGGTGCTCTGCCGCGCGTACCGGTCCGAGGCCGGCCTCTCGGCCTTCGGGACGGTGAGCATCCACGCCCAGCTCGTGCAGTTCCTCACCAACCGGCTGCTCATCGCCGAGGTGGTCCGACGCCACCCCGAGGCGCTGGAGCAGGAGGTCCGTGCTCCGATCGTCATCGCCGGCCTGCCCCGGACCGGCACCACCCACCTCCACAACCTGATCTCGGCCGATCCGGCGATGCGCTACCTGCCGTACTGGGAGTCGATCGAGCCGGTGCCGGCGGCGGGGGAGCCGATGTTCGGCGACGGCAGCCTGGCGCCGAGGGTGCGCCGCTGCGACGACGCCATCGCCATGGCCGAGCTCTGGACGCCCGAGCTGAAGCGGATGCACGAGATGTCCACGTGGCACGCCCACGAGGAGATCCATCTCCTGTCCATCGACCTGTCGTCGATGTTCTTCGACACGCTCGTCGTCATCCCGTCGTGGCGCGAGTACTACCGGACCCACGACCAGACCCCGCACTACCGCTACATGAGGACGGTCCTGCAGGTGCTGCAGTTCCTCCGCGGCGGCGACCGGTGGGTGCTCAAGTCGCCGCAGCACCTCGAGCAGTTCGGGCCGCTCGTCGAGGTGTTCGGTGACGCCACGGTGGCGGTGACCCATAGGGATCCCGGCGACGTCGTGGTGAGCATGGCGACGATGATCGCCTACGCGGCGCGGGTCCACGTCGACGCGCCGGACCCGATCGCGATCGGTCGGCACTGGAGCGGGATCCTCACCGAGATGCTGGGCGCCGCGGTCAGGGACCGCCACCTCCTGCCGTCGGACCGCAGCGTCGACATCCGCTTCGACGACTTCATGGCCGACGACCTGGCCGTCGTGGCCGACGTGTACCGACTGGCGGGCCAGCCGCTCGACGGGCGGGCCCGGGCCGCGCACCGCGAGTACCTGGACGGCCATCGCCGCAACCGCCACGGCCGGGTGGTCTACGACCCGGCGGCGGTCGGCGTCGACCCGACGGCGATCCGGTCCTCGCTGTCGGACTACCGCGACGCCTTCGGGGTCTGACCCCAGCCTCCGCCGCCCGCTCTGTTCGTCGATGTCGACGGTCCTCGGTCGGTTCTCGGGAACAGAGCGAGCGGGGACGTCAGGCGAGGGCGACCACCTCGGTGGTGATCGGGTCGGGCGTGGACGACGGGTGGAACCAGCGGAACCAGATCAGCCCGTGACGGTGGCCCTGGGTCCGCACCCAGTTGGGGCGACCGGGATCTCGCTCGGCGATCACGATCTCCCACGAGCCGTCGGGCTCGTACTCGATCTGGAACCCGTTGATCGTGACCTGGTCGTGGGAGTAGTCGAACGTGTGCAGGAACGGGTTCCACAGGCACAGGTTCCAGAACGCGCACTCCGGCGAGGTCCCGCGCACCACCAGGGCCTGGTCCTCGGTCAGCTCGTAGCTGCCCATGGCGTAGGCGGCGTCGCCCGCCGCCCAGCCGAACGTCTGCTGGGGCACGGGGTACGGATCGGCGACCGTGTTCGGATCGGCCAGGACGACCGGGACGATCTGGGCCTGCTCGCGCAGCCACGTGAGCGCAGCTCGGTACCGGCGGGCCTCCGACTCGTCGGTCGGCCGCCAGTCGCCCGGGTCGCCGACGAGCTCGATCCGCCACTCCATGCGGCGGCCCTCGGTCGGCTCGGCCAGGTAGTCGCGTGTGATCGCCGCGACCGCGTCCGGCTCCAGACGCAGCCACACCCTGGGGACAGAACCCGGCTCGGGGGTCGGGGGTTCCTCGGGCGACAGCCAGATCTCGAACTCGTCCGCCGTGCCCGTCGGGTCCGCGGCGCGGACGTCGTGGTCATTGACGGTCGCGACGATGCGCTCGCTGTAGCGGCCGTCGTCGGGTCCGCCGTACACGGTCAGCGAGAAGTAGACGGCATCGGCACGACGGGCCCTGACGCGGTACGTGCGGGCCGGGTCGATCGGGGCGTACTGGTAGAAGGCGTCGGCGTTGTCGCCGCCCCACTTCCGGTTCGCCCCGACGATGTCGGTGAACCGAGGAGCGCTGACGTCGCCCCAGAGGAACACGTCCAGACCCACCGACAGGATCGAGAACATCCAGCGGTAGCCGTCGAGGACGGTGGGCAGGTCGCTCTGGGCCTTGTCGCCGGCCAGGAACGTGCGGTCGAGTCCGGCGAGCTCCTCGATCAGCTCGTGCACGACCGCAGCGGTCAGCGGTGCGGGCGTCGGAGCGGGGTCGTCGGTCTCTGGGTCGGCCATGGCCGGCAGTTCAGCAGACCCGACTCTGTGTGCGCTGACCGTCGTGGGGCCACGCCTGATGCACAGAGAGCGTGGGTCCCGGAACTCTCTGTGCGCTGGGCGTCGTGGGACGACGTCGGATGCACGGAGAGCGTGGGGCGGCGCCCCTACCAGCGGCCGGTGCCCGTGCCGAGCCACCGCCGGGTCGTGGCCTTGGAGACCAGGTCGCGGCCGGTCGTGGGCAGCGTCAGCGTCTCCGGTGTGGGGTCCGGCCGTGAGGGCGCGTCCTCCGTC
>JAEYSR010000208.1 GCA_023434535.1 Actinomycetes bacterium | reverse complement strand
CCCCGAGCTCCCCGCCGGCCACCTCGCCGCCCCCGACAGCGCCCCCGGTCACCTCTGCGCCGCCCACCACCGCGCCGCCCCCGCCCGATCCGCCGGCCGAGCCCCCACCGACCGGCGCGTCGTGACTGCGGACCGCCGCTCCTGCGACCCGTCCCGGGACGGATCGTGGTGGACGCATCGGGGCTCTGCGATGGCCAGCGCGCTCGACGTCCGTGGGATCGGCGGAGTGGACCCTGGCGCTCTGATCGACCCGCTGCTCGGCCGGATGGAGCGGTGCTGGTCCCGGTTCGACCCGGACAGCGACCTGTCGAGGCTCAACGCGGACCCCGGCTCCGCGGTCGAGGTCCCGCTCCTGCTCGCCGCAGCGGTGGAGCGGGCGGTGACGGCGTGGCGCTGCACCGACGGAGCGTTCGACCCCACGGTCCACGACGCCCTGGTCGCGGCGGGCTACGACCGCACGTTCGACGAGGTCGCGGATCGCTCGGTGCCCGCTCACCCAGGACTCCCGGTGCCCGGCTGCGGCCTGGTCGAGGTGGAGCTCGACGGGAGCGCCGGTCTGCTCGATCCCGATGCGCCGCCCGCGGTCGTCCGGCGCCCGCCCGGTCTGAGGCTCGATCTCGGCGGCGTGGGCAAGGGCCTGGCCATCGACCTCCTCGCCGACGTGCTCCTGGCCGGAGGTGTCGGATCGGCGATCGTGTCGCTCGGCGGGGACGTCCGCCTGGCGGGTCGGGTCCCGCTCGGCGGCTTCACCGTCCCGGTGACCGATCCGTGGGACGGGTCCGAGCTCACCTCGATGGTGCTGCAGGCCCCCGGCGCGGTGGTCACGTCCAGCACCCGGCGACGACGGTGGCAGACGGACGACGGCGGATGGGCCCACCACCTGATCGATCCTCGGACGGGTCGTCCGGCGGACCGCGGGGTCGCGGCCGTGGTGGCGGTGGCGGCGGAGGCGTGGTGGGCCGAGAGCCTGGCCAAGGCCGCGCTCGTCCTCGGAGCGTCCGAGGGCGCTGCCCTCCTCGAGGGCCACGGCGCCGCCGGACTGGTCCTCCGCAACGACACGTCGGTCGAACACGTCGGGACCGCACGTCCGGACGGCACCGCTCGTCCGGACAGCACCGATCGTCCGGACAGCACAGATCGGTCGGGTGGCGCAGCTCGGCGGAACAGCCCCGATCAGTCGGGCGGGTCGTTGAGGAGCGCAGCGAGCTCGGCCCTGGAGCCGATGCCGAGCTTCCCGTAGATGCGGGCCAGGTGCGACTCCACCGTCCGGCGCGAGACGTAGAGGCGCTCGCCGATCTCACGGGCCGGGAGCCCACCGGCGGCGAGGATGGCGACCTCCCTCTCCCGGCGCGTCAGCGGCACGGGGGCCAGGTCGGCGATCAGGCCGGGAGTGCTGGCCATCTCGCAGGCTCCCCGCCAGTCGGTCGCGAGTCGTGACCAGTGGGCGGCCATCCGGGGGTCGCCCTGGCGCCGCGCCGCGTCCGCCGCGCCGTAGGCGGCCTCGGCGGCGCACAGCATGACGCCGAGCCGCGCGAGCTCGTCCGCCGCCCGGCCCAGGTCGTCGGTCCGCCCGGACGCCATCGCCGCGACGTGCTGCGCCATGGCGGGGACGAGCGCGCCCTGGCACTGCGCCGCGGCTGCGGCCATGCGGTCGACGCACGCGGACGCTCCACCGAGCCGGGCCAGGTCGTAGAGGCACGCCACCTCGCCCTGCACGTCACCTGCTGCGCCACGTCGCGCCGCTCCCCGGTCCAGGATCGAGCGGGCGCGCTCGGGGTCGCCGTCGGCGAGGGCCACCCACGCCGTCGCCCGGATCAGGGACGCGCCGAAGAGGTCGGCGGGATGGGCGCCGTCGTCGGCGATCCTGTCCAGCCACGCCTGCGCCTCCGCGCTGTCCCCCGTGGTCGCGCACGCGAGGGCCAGTGCGATGTGGGACCACTGCTGCATGCCCTTGTGGCGGGTCTGGGCGAAGGACTCCTCGGCCAGGCGCATGGCGCGCTGCGCGGAGCGGACCCGACCCTGGGTGAACAGCACCCAGCCGTGCACCAGAGCGGCCAGGCCGATCCCGCCGATCTCGCCCTCGGTCCGGCACAGCTGCATCGACCGGGCCGCCTCCTCCTCCGCGTCGGCGAGACGGCCCGCCTCGGCGAGGGCGACGGTCCGGCCGACTCCCAGGACGCGCATCGTGATCAGGGCGATCTGCTCACCCAGCTCCGCGTACGCGGCCAGGGCCGTGTCGCACACCGCGACCGCGTCCTCGGTGCGGCCCTGGATCCGGTAGGCGTGGGTGAGCGCCATCGCGGCCTGGATGAGCACGCGGTCCGGTCCCCGGTCCACCAACGGCTCGGCGAGCTCGACGGCCTCGGCCGCCCGGCCCTGCGCGGCGAGCAGCAGCGACCTCACCGCGGTGGCCTCCTCGCGCCACTCCGACGGCGACAGCGCCTCGGCGCGTTGCAGGGCTGCGGTCGACAGCTCTTCGTCGCCCCGCTTCCAGAAGTGCGTGATGGCGGTGTTGATCTCCACGCGGATCAGCTGGTCGTCGGTGGTCGCCGTCTCCTCCCAGCCCCTGCGCAGCGCGGCCGTGGCGTCGGTCTCGCCGAGCTCGTAGTAGATGTCCGCGAGCAGCTCGCCGGTGTCGAAGTCGCGGCGGACCTCCCACGCGGACTCCGCCAGGTCCCGAGCCAGGTCCATGTCCTGGCTGAACCGTGCGGTGCGGGCGGCCTCCACCAGCAGTGCGTGGTCGACCGGCATCTGACCGGCGACCGACCAGTGCGCGAGGCGGAGGTGGTCCTCGCGGCGTCTCGCCCCGCGCTCGCGCACGGCGGTGACGAGGTCCCGGTGGACCTTCTGGAGCTGCAGCGGGGAGGCGGCGGCGCGCAGCACCTCGCCGAACAGCGGGTGCACCAGGCGCACGACGACGCGACGGCCGTCCTGGTGGGTGGACACCAGGCCGGACGCGTCGAGCCGGGCGAGGAGCTCGGGCCCGACACGCGGTGGCAGCTCCCCGGGGCCGAGCGGTTCGCCTACGGCGATGAGCAGCAACGCCTCCGAGGCGGACTCGTCCAGGTCGCCGATGCGATGGCGGACGAAGTCGACCAGCCGCGGGGAGGTGGCCGGGACGGAGCGGAAGTTGGCCACGCCCGACGCGACCTGGAGGTTCCCCGACTCCCGCGCCGCGATCAGCACCTCCCGGACGAACAGGGCGTTGCCCTCGGTGGCGTGCCACAGGAGGTCGATCGACGGAGCGTCGAGGGGCGACCCGGCGATGGCGGCCGCCAGCTCGTCGACCTGGTCCCGTCCGAGCGGCCCGATCTCCACCCGCTCGATCACGCCGTCCTGCCAGAGCCGGGCGATGGGCTCGGGGGCGATGGTGCCCGACGTCTGGCTGCCGACCAGTCCGACCTCGCCCGACGTCACGAGCTGGTTGACGAGGACGGCGGACGCGTCGTCGAGGTGCTGGACGTCGTCGACGACCAGGACGGCCCGACGCCCCTGGGCCCGCTCGACCACCGACTCGCGCAGCACCGGCAGCACGGGCAGGCCGGTCGAGGTCGAGCCGACCGGCATCAGAGGTGCGAGGCTCCCGAGGGGGAGGAGGGCGGAGCCGGGGGTCGCGGTGACGGTGACGGCCGCGACGTGCTCGCCGTCGAGCCGACGGGCGACCTCGGCGAGGATGCGGCTCTTGCCGACTCCCTCGTCACCGACGACGAGCGCACCCGTGCCGCCGCCGGCCAGGAGCGTGGTCAGTCGGGCCAGCTCGTCGGTGCGGCCGATGACTCCCCAGTCCTGGTGCATGTTCCTCCACGGTCGCGGGGCACACCGAGCCACCGGTGGAGTGTCCCCTCGACAGCCAGTGAGTATTGCGTAGTCGACACCGATCCGCTGCCGGGGAGGCGCTTCGCAAGATGAGGGCATCACCGACGACGATCCGCCTCCCGACGAGATCCTCCGGCGCGGTGCGTCCGCCCGTGCCGTCGTGGTCCGACGTCGTGGCTCCGGTCTGCGCAACGACGACGGCGTCGAGCTGCACTCTCTGGTGCTGAACCTGTTGGAGGGATCCGCGTCGGTCCAGGTGACCGCCGTGGTCGCTCTCGACGACGCCGAGCTCGACCTGGTCCGGGAGGGCGCCGAGGTGCCGGTCGCGGTCCTCGGGGACCGGGCGAAGGTCGTCGCCGTCGACCTCGACCGCGCCCGCGCCGAGCGCGGCGCGGGCTGAGTGCTCCGCGCCAGGCGGCCGCGACGGCGTCACCAGCAGTCGGCGATGCGACGCCCCGCCTCCTCGAGGACGTCGGGTGCGTGGCCGGCGAACGACAGGCGGGCGGTCCGGCACGGCTCGACCGCACTCGTCGGTTCCGCTCCGAGGTCCGGGACGGCGAAGGCCGATCCGGGCACGAACGCGACATCGGCGCGGATGGCCCGCTCGAAGAGCCGATCGGTGTCGGTGCCGTCGAGGGACTCCATCCACAGGAACATCCCGCCGTCGGGCGAGGTGAGGCGGACGCGGTCGCCCAGCCGGTCGGCCAGCGCCCGGTGCAGAGCGTGGGCTCGGGTCCGGTACTCCCGGCGGATGCGCTCGAGGTGACCGGCGTGGTGTCGATCCGTCAGGAGGTGTGCGACGACCATCTGGTTCCACGTCGGCGTGTGGAGGTCGGCGGCCTGCTTCAGCCGGAGGACGGCATCCAGCACGTCATCCGGCGCGGCCAGCCAGCCGATGCGCAGGCCGGGGGCGAGCACCTTCGAGCTGGACCCGATGTGGACGGTCCGTTCCCCGGGTCGGAACAGCGGTCGCGTCGGCGGGCCCCAGTGGAGGTCGCGGTACGCCGCGTCCTCCACGATCAGGAACCCGTAGCGGTCCGCCAGGCTGCGGAGCCGGAACCGCCGTCCGGGCGACATGACTGCTCCGGTCGGGTTGTGGTGGTCGGCGACCACGTAGATCGCCCGGGGCTGCAGGCCGGCCTCCAGGAGACCCGCGACGTCCTCCGTCCGGAGCCCCTCGTCGTCGCCGGGCACGCCGACGACCTCCGCTCCCGCGGCTCGGAAGGCCTGCACGGCCCCGAGGTAGGCGGGGGCCTGGGTGAGGACGACGTCGCCGTGCCGGACCACGGCGCGGGCGACCAGGTCCAGCGCCTGCTGCGATCCCGTCGTGACGGCGACCGATCCGGGCTCCACGTCGAGCCGTGCGGCGAGGGCCTCGCGGAGGACGGCGAGCCCGGGGGTCGGGCCGTACTGCAGGGCGACCGGTCCGTTGGGTCCGGTGACGGCCGTGGCGGCGTCCGATGCCGCCTGGAAGCGATCGCGGTCGAGCAGCGACACGTCGGGCAGGCCGCCGGCGAGCGAGATGACGCCGCCCCGTTCGGCGAGGTGGAGGAGGTCCCGCACGACCGACGACGTCACCCGGTCCGCCGCGGTCGCGCCGTCGTCGACCCATCGGGTCCGGGCCGGAGCGTCGGCGGAGGCGGCGCTCGGCGGTGCATCGGGGAGGAGCAGGTTCACCATCCCGCCATGGGAGCGCAGCGCCGACCGACGAGGAAGAGGCCGCCCATACCGGTGGTGCCAGCACCTGTCTCCGGGGCGGTGGATCTGATCCACTGGACGACGTGTGGGGTGACGACGGATCGGACGGGGGAACGACGACCGGCGGACCGGGGGCGGACCGGGCCGCCGCGGCGCGCGAGCTGGGCGCCTTCCTGACCACTCGGCGGGCGGCGGTGGAGCCCGCCCGCGTCGGCCTGCCGGCGGGTCCGCGTCGCCGTGCGCCCGGACTCCGCAGGGAGGAGGTCGCTCTCCTCGCCGGGCTGTCGGTCACCTGGTACACGTGGCTCGAGCAGGGGCGTGCGGAGCACCCGTCCCGGTCGGTGCTCGACGCCGTCGCCCGGGCCCTGCTGCTCGACGACGCGGAGCGCAGCCACCTGTTCACGCTCGCCGAGCGGCTCGACGCCGTCGGCCTCGGAGCGGACATGGGCGGCGGCGGGGACGGCGGGGGGTCCGAGGACGATCGTCCGCCTCCCGACGCGCTCGTCCGGGCCGTCGATGCGTTGGATCCGGCACCCACCTACCTGCTCGGACCGAGGTGGGAGTACCTGGCGTGGAACCGCGCCCAGGGGCTGCTGTTCCCGCAGGCGGCCGACCTCGCCCCGGAGGACCGGAACCTGCTGGTGATCGTGCTCTGCGACCCGTCGGCCCGCGACCTGATCGTCGATCGGAGCGAGGAGGCTCGGGCGATGGTGCTGGAGTTCCGCGCCGACACCGCGGCCATGCGCCCGGATCCGGCCCTCGACGCCCTCGTCGCCCGCCTGGAGCGGGACAGCTCCGAGTTCTCAGACTGGTGGTCGGGCCATGACGTCGCGGGTTTCCGCAGCAGGCTCCGGAGCTACGACCACCCGCTCGTCGGGCGGCTGACCTTCGAGTACCAGGCGTTCCGCCCCGCCGAGTGGCCGGCCTACCGGCTGGTCACGCAGCTCCCGGTTCCCGGCGACGACAGCACGGAGCGGCTCTGGAGCCTCCGCGGCGACGCTCCGGGCGCGGCATCTGCCCGCTCCCGGGACGACTCCTGATGTGCGATCCTGGCGGGAGCGGCCCCTCCCGGGGTCACGGCGCACGTCGGCGACCGGGCTGAGCCGCACCACAGGCACTCAGCACCCTCACAGGTGCCGCTTACCAAGTCCTCACGTTCCAGGAGTGACATGGCTCCCATGTCCTACGGCGACTCCACGACCGCACCGACGCCGGTGACCGGTCCTCTCAACCCGGTGGTTCCGACAGCGGCCGGTCCGGCCTACCCGGCCGGCCCCCCGAGCGCCATGCCCCTCGCCCCTCCGACCGCTCCCGTCGGTCCGCCGCTCGCTGCGCCGAGCGCGCCGTACGGCTACCCGGTCACGCCGCCCGCCTACACCGGTCCGTTCCCGGGCCAGGCCGGCGGGAACGGGGGCTGGGGCCAGGGCCCGCAGCAGCCCGCTCCGGCCCCGCGCTCCGGTGGCAGCGGTGGCCGCAAGGTGGCGGTGGGCCTCCTCCTGATCCTGGCGCTGCTCGCCGGCGTGGCCGGCGGGTTCGGCCTGTCCCGGGCCTCGCAGCAGTCCGGCACCGACACCGCCGCACCGCCCGAGCGCACCACGCCGCAGGAGCTGCCGCAGGGCGGTGCCCCGGCGACCCAGCCCGACCAGGACCCGAGCGCCCCGGCATCGGGCCAGGGGTCGGGCCAGACGGCGAACGTCGACGACGTGTCGGCCAAGGTCATCCCCGGTGTCGTGAACATCAACACGCAGACGGCGCAGGGCCAGGGCGCCGGCACGGGCATCACCCTCTCCTCCGACGGCCTGGTCGTCACCAACAACCACGTCGTCCGCGGTGCCACCCGCATCGTCGTCACCGATGCCGACTCTGGTGAGCGCTACGAGGCCAAGGTCGTCGGCACCGCCAAGACCAAGGACCTGGCGGTCATCCAGCTGCAGGACGCGAAGGACCTGGACGTCGTGACCATCGGCGACTCCGACACCGTCGAGGTCGGTCACGCGGTGGTCGCCCTCGGCAACGCGGGCGGCCAGGGTGGGCTGCCCTCCGTCGTCACCGGCAACGTGGTCGCCCTCGGTCGCAGCATCACCGCCAGCGACGAGAGCGGCACCGAGGCGCAGCGCCTGAGCAACCTGATCCAGATCAACGCCGACATCGTCCCCGGCGACTCGGGCGGGCCGCTCGCCAACACCGACGGCGAGGTGATCGGCATCAACGCCGCCGCCGCCTCGACGAACGAGGTCTCCACCAACGACGAGGGCTACGCGATCCCGATCAACGACGCCATGGAGATCGTGGAGCAGATCAAGGCCGGCAAGGCGAGCGACATCGTGCGCATCGGCGCCCGTGGCGTCCTCGGCGTGCAGGTCGGCAACGCCTCCTCCGATCCCTTCGCCCCGGGCAGCACCGGCCAGGGTGCGGCGGTCTCCGGCGCCACCGTCGGTGGCGTGGCCGAGGGATCCGGCGCCGCCAAGGCGGGTGTCACCGAGGGGTCGACGATCACCGCTGTGGACGGCAAGAAGATCACCTCCGCCGAGAGCCTGACCACCGCCCTGGCCAAGGCCAAGCCGGGCGACACGGTCGAGCTGACGTGGACCGATGCGAACGGGCAGTCCCGCACCGCCAAGGTGACCCTGACCGAGGGCCCGCCCGACTGAGCCCGACGGGCGGCCGTCCCCTCCCTTCCCGGCCGCCCGCCATCCCGACCGTCGTCCTCCCCTCCCTCCCCGACGGTCGGGACCACGACGACGGGGGTCGCCCGCGATCAGCGGGCGGCCCCCGTCGTCGCGTCCGGCACCACATCGACGAGGCGATCATCGGTCGAGGCGCGACGGGCCGCCGTCCGGTCGCCGCGGGGCGGTAGCGTCCGCGTCGTGGAGCTGAGCCAGATCTGGCGGTACCCGGTGAAGTCGATGATCGGGGAGTCCGTCGAGCGCGCCGACCTGGAGCTCGACGGGCTGACCGGTGACCGGGCCTGGGCGGTCCGCGACGAGGAGCGGGGCGGCATCCGGGGCGCCAAGAAGATCGGCGGCCTGATGCAGCTCGCCGCTGCGTTCGAGTCGGGACCGGGTTCGGCCGTGGTCGTGACGCTTCCCGACGGCACGGAGGTGCGCGCCGGCGACGACGGCACCGACGACGCGGTGAGCGCGGCGCTGGGCCACCAGGTGACCATGTGGCCGCGCCTGCCACCGACGGCGCTCGACCACTACCGGCGTGGCGCCCCCGACAGCGACGACCTGATGGAGGAGCTGCGGGCGATCTTCGGCCGAGAGCCCGACGAGCCGCTCCCCGACCTGTCGGTGTTCCCGCCGGAGATCCTCGAGTACGAGTCGCCGCTCGGGACGTACTTCGACGCCTTCCCTCTTCTCGTGATGACGAGCTCGACGCTGTCCTCGCTGACCGAGGCGCTGCCCGACTCCGTGGTCGACGTCCGGCGCTTCCGTCCCAACCTCGTCGTCGAGACCGGCGACGAGCCGGGCTATCCGGAGCGGGACTGGGTCGGCCGCACCCTGCGGATCGGACCCGCCGTCCTCGAGGTGGTGGTCGGCTGTCCGAGGTGCGTGATGGTCACGCGCGAGATCGACGAGGGCACGCCCCAGGACCGGACCCTGCTGCGCTACGTGGTGCGGGAGCTGGACCAGGACGTCGGGGTCTACGCCCGGGTTCTCCGAGCCGGGCCGGTCGCCGTCGGCGACGAGGTCGTGCTCGGCGGCGACGGGCCCTCGGACGACTAGGGTCCCGGACCGTGCTGATCCTCGCCATCCTCGCCGTCGGAATGCTCATCGGCTGGCTCGCCCAGCTCGTGCTCGGCATGGGGACACGTCCGAACGCCCAGTCGCTCGTCGCCGGCATCCTCGGCTCGCTCGTGGGCGGC
Organism: Actinomycetes bacterium; assembly: GCA_023434535.1. Lineage (GTDB taxonomy): Bacteria > Actinomycetota > Acidimicrobiia > Acidimicrobiales > Microtrichaceae > Dermatobacter. The sequence goes on along the minus strand of JAEYSR010000208.1, from coordinate 355 downwards.
GTGCTGTCCAGCCTCATCTTCGGCGACGGCCTCGAGATCCGCTTCAGCGGACTCCTCGGATCGTTCGTCGGCGCCATCATCGTGCTGCTCGTCTGGCGCGCGATCGATTCCCGCAACGCAGCCTGAGCCACCGGCGACGGAGGTCGCCCGACGCCGGGTCCGTCATGGCGTCAGCCGTTCCGCCGCGTCACGTCGGCGGGGGAGCGGTCCGGGGGCTCGCCGCACAGCCGACGACGAGGCTCTCCGGAATGGGTTGACAGGGCCCGGTCCCCTTCCGTGGCCGGACCCTGTCATGTCCTCCCATGCGACGTGCCGTGGTCCGACCGAGGTCGGCGGCACGTTCCTGCTCCACGAC
>JAEYSR010000204.1 GCA_023434535.1 Actinomycetes bacterium | reverse complement strand
CCGACGATCGAGGCGTGGGCCCGGTGCGAGGCGCCGAAGGCGTCGTTCACGTACAGGTCGTGGCCCTCGCACAGCTCGGCCACGAACGCCGGGTCGTTGCCGGTCTCACCCGGGTTGAACCGCAGGTTCTCCAGCAGCTCCACGCCGGGAGCGAGCTCGGCCAGGCGGGCCCGCACGGGCTCCACCGAGTACTTGGGGTCGGGCTCGCCCTTGGGGCGGCCCAGGTGGGTGCACGCGGTGACCGACGCGCCCCGGTCGAGCAGCCACTGCAGCGTCGGCAGGGCGGCGCGGATGCGCAGGTCGTCGGTGATCTCACCGTCCTTGAGCGGGACGTTGAAGTCCGCCCGGACCAGGACCGACTTGCCCTCGACGTCGCCCAGATCCTCGAGCTCGGGCACTCCGAACTTCATCGTGCTCCCCTCATGGCCGCCGATCGGCGCGCTCTGTGTGCATCCGGCGTCGTCAGACGACAGCAGATGCACACAGAGCGGCGCCCGGCGGGTCTGCGATCAGTGGTTGGCCGCGCCGACGATCAGCGCGAGGTCGACCAGTCGGTTCGAGTAGCCGGCCTCGTTGTCGTACCAGGACAGCACCTTGACCATGTTGCCGTTGGTCATGGTCAGGCCCGAGTCGAAGATCGAGCTGTAGGGCGAGCCGACGATGTCGGAGGAGACGATCGGCTCGTCGGTGTACTGCAGGATTCCCTTGAGCGGACCCTCCGACGCAGCAGCCTTGAACGCCTCGTTGACCTCGTCGACCGTGGCGGCCTTGGTCAGGTTGCCGGTGAAGTCGGTGATCGAGCCGGTCGGGACCGGGACCCGCAGCGAGGTGCCGTCGAGCTTGCCCTTCATCGACTCCAGGACCAGCGACGTGGCGCGGGCGGCGCCGGTCGAGGTCGGGACGATGTTGATCGCCGCGGCGCGTGCCCGGCGGAGGTCCTTGTGCGGGCCGTCGACGAGCGACTGGTCGCCCGTGTAGGCGTGGATCGTGTTCATCAGGCCGTTCTCGACGCCGAACGCGTCGTCGAGGACCTTGATCAGCGGCACGAAGCAGTTGGTGGTGCAGGAGGCGTTGGACACCACGATGTGCTTCTCGGGGTCGAAGGTGTCGTCGTTGACGCCCATGACGAAGGTGGCGTCCGCGCCGTTCGACGGGGCCGACACGATGACGCGGGGAGCGCCGCCGTCGAGGTGGGCCGCCGCCTTGTCCCGGTCGGTGAAGATGCCGGTCGACTCGATGACCACGTCGACGCCCAGGTCGCCCCAGGGGATCTCGGCCGGGTTGCGGTGCTGGACGACCTTGAGGACGTCGCCGTCCACGTCGATGCCGCCGTCGACCTCCTTGATGTCGCCCGGGTAGGTGCCGGCGACGGAGTCCCGCTTGAGCAGGAGCGCCATCTGGTCCAGCGAGCCCAGGTCGTTCACGGCGACGAAGTCGATGTCGACCCCGCGGGCCTTGGCGGCCCGGAAGAAGTTGCGTCCGATGCGGCCGAAGCCGTTGATCCCCACGCGAACTGTCATGTTCAAGTCCCTCGTCTCAGGTGGCTGACGTGCTGGTGGTGCACAGAAACCGGGTCCCCGCCCCGTTGCGGAAACGTGCCCCTATGCGAGCACGGCGGGACCGAACGTGCCAATCGCCGCCGGGGCGGTGCTCCGTCGAGGCTGTGAACCGTCGACCTCGCCGGATCCCGTCGGCGGATCGGCGCTCGGAGGCGTCAGCCGACCAGCACCTCGGCCAGCGCCCTGCCGAGGAGCTGCGGGTCGTGCGCACGGCCCGACGGCCGGGCCAGCGGCATGGCGAGCGCCCGCTCCACGCCGTCGGCCCCGCCGATGGCGGCCGGGTCGTAGAGAACGACGTCGGGCTGCAGGCCGTGGCGCTCGAGCGCGGCCACGTGGTCGGCCACCGTGTAGCCCGCCGTCTCGGAGATCTGGGGCTGCAGGTTGCACACGTAGACGACCTGGGCCCGGGTCCGGCCGACGGCGTCGCCGATCCCGGTGACCGCAGTGGCCGCGAGCACGCTGGTGTAGAGCGACCCGGGGCCGAGGACGAGCTGGTCGGCGGCCAGGATCGCCCGGACCGCCGGTTCGCAGGCCGCGGCATCGCCGGGCGCCACCGTCACACTGCGGAGGTCGGTCCTCTCCCCCACGGCCACCTGTCCCCGCACCACGCCGCCCGAGTCCACCCGGGCGTGCAGCTCCACCGGCTCGGTGGTCGTGGGCAGCACCCGGCCCACGCAGCCGAGGATCCGGCCGGCCTCGTCGAGCGCCCCGACCAGGTCGCCCTGGGTCTCCTGGAGCGCCACGAGCAGGAGGTTGCCGAACGCGTGGCCGTCGAGCTCGCCGGAGGTGAACCGGTGCTCCATGGCCGACACGATCGGCGCGTCGGTCGACGCCATGGCCACCAGGCACTTGCGCAGGTCGCCGGGTGCGGTCCGTGGCGCCGCCGCCCGCAGGCGTCCGGTGGATCCGCCGTCGTCGGCCACCGACACCACCGCCGTCAGGTCGCCGGCGTAGCCCCTCGCCGCACGCAGCGTCGTGGCGAGGCCGTGCCCACCGCCGACGGCGACCACCGACGGGCCGTCGCCGAGCGCGCTCGTCCGCCCGCCCGCGTCGGGACCACGGGGTTCCGGGGCGGGAGTCACTTGGCCACGTCCCGGTGGCGGACCCTCGGCTCGATCCCGCGCTCCCGCAGCCAGTCGGCCACCGTCTCGACGATCGTCACCGAGCGGTGCCGACCGCCCGTGCAGCCGAACGCGACGGTCAGCAGCGCCTTGCCCTCGGCCACGTACGCCGGCAGGAGGAGGTCGAGCAGGTCCTCGACCCGATCCACGAACTCCGACGCGAGCGGGAGCGACCGGACGTACTCCTGCACCTCGGGGTCCAGCCCGGTCAGCGGGCGCAGCTCGTCCACCCAGTAGGGGTTGGGCAGGAAGCGGCAGTCGAAGACCGTGTCCACGTCGGGCGGGACGCCGTGCTTGTAGCCGAAGGACTGCAGCGTCACCTGCATCCTCGATCCGTCGGTGCCGGCGAACAGCTCGTTCACCCGGGCCCGGAGGTCGTGCACGTTGAGATCCGTGGTGTCGAGCACGATGTCGGCCGCCTCGCGCACCTCCGCGAGCACGCCGCGCTCCTGGTCGATCGCCCCGGCGACCGTCCCGGCCTGGGCGGCGAGCGGGTGGCGGCGCTTGGACTCGCCGTAGCGCCGGACGAGCGTCGGCGTCGACGCGTCCAGGAACACGATCCGCACGCCGGCACCGGAGCTGCGCAGTTCGTCGAGCGCGGGACCGATCCCCTCGATGTCCCGACCGGAGCCGGTTCCCACGACCAGCGCCACCGACGTGCCGTGGTCCTTGAAGCGGGCCAGCTCCGACACCTTCGGGATGAGCTCGACCGGGATGTTGTCGATGACGAACCACCCCAGGTCCTCGAGCGTGTTGCCGAACTGCGTCCGACCGGCACCCGACACACCGGTGATCACCAGGAACTCGCTCACGGTCCAACGCTACTGCCGCCCCGGACCGCTCCGACCATCTTCACCAGCACCCGCAGGCCTCGCTAGGTTCAGCCGCTACGGGTCCGGTCGTCGCTAGGTTGGATCCGCCCCGTCGACAGCCTGGACGCGGTCCCGGCACCCAAGGAGAGACCGTCAATGCGCACCAAGTTCTTCCTGCCCGCCGCCGCCCTCGTCTGCGCCCTCGCGCTGACCGCGGGCGCCTGCAGCAGCGACAACGAGGCCGCCAAGGGCAAGGAGTCCGAGGCCACCACCACGACGGCCAAGGAGGAGTCGACCACGACGACCACCGAGGCGCCCACCGACACGCTCGTGGACGTCCTGGTCGCCGACAACGACCTGTCACAGCTCGCCGGACTGATCACCGAGGCCGGACTCGACGGCGCTCTCGCCGACGGCGGCCCCTTCACCGTGATGGCGCCCACCAACGCCGCCCTCAACGCCGTGCCCGCAGAGACCGTGGCTGCGCTCCAGGAGGATCCGCAGGGCGCGCTGGCCAACGTGCTCAAGCTGCACGTGGTCCCCGGCAACGTCACCCGGGACGACCTGATCGACAAGAACGGCGAGTGCGTCACCACGCTCGGCGGCAACGTGAAGATCACCGTGGTCGGCGAGGGCGACGACGCCCAGGTGTACTTCGGCGAGGCGACCGTGGACCCGGGCGAGCCGCAGACGGCCGCCAACGGCTCGATCATGAAGCTGGACAGCGTCGTCACGGCCCCGGCCACCGACTGCTGACCCGGTCGCTCCGGCCTCGGCCGGACGTGGCCCGAACAATTTCTCGTCGACGCGCATCCGGTCACGGGTGACCGGCGAAGTACCGCACAGACCACCTCAAGGAGGCAATCACATGCGGTACAAGTTCCTCGCCCCGATCGTCGCGCTGTGCCTGGGCGTCGCCCTCGTCGGCGCAGCGTGCTCGAGCGACGACGACAGCGCCAGCGACGACACGACCACCACCACCGAGAAGGCCACCACCACCACGGCCGCCGACTCGATGGGCGACGAGAACATCGTCGAGATCGCGGCGGGCAACCCGGACTTCTCGACCCTGGTCGAGCTCGTGACGGCGGCGGGCCTGGCCGAGACGCTGTCGGGCGACGGTCCCTTCACCGTGTTCGCCCCGACCAACGAGGCGTTCAGCAAGGTCCCGGCGGCCACCCTCGAGCAGCTCAAGGCTGACCCGACCGGTGCGCTGGCCGACGTCCTCAAGCTCCACGTCGTGAGCGGCAAGGTGCTGGCTGCCGACGCCGCCGGCCTCGCCGGTCAGTGCGTCGACACCCTGGGCGGCAAGGTCAAGATCGAGAAGAGCGGCGACAACCTGACGATCGGCGGCGCCACCATCACCTCGACCGACATCGAGGGCACCAACGGCGTGATCCACGTCATCGACGGCGTGATCACCGCCCCGTCGACCGACTGCTGATCCGGTCCAGCACCGGACCCCTTCCCCACCAGGGGTACCGCATGGTGCCGGGCGCCCGTTCGATCGGGCGTCCGGCATCGTGCGCGTCCGGGCCGATCTGCGCGAGCGTCCGAGCTCGGCCGGTCAGACCCGCTCGAAGCGCAGGAACATGAGCCGAGGGACCGACGCGGCATCGGCGTACTCCTCGGCCCGGGCCAGGAAGCCGGGTGGCGGCGCCGGCTCCTCCATCCGCTCGAGGACCAGCCCGACGTCGTGGGCGGCGTTGAGGTAGCGCGACAGCGGCCGGTGGAAGAACCGGATGAACACGCCCTTCTCGACCTCCTCCACCGTCTCGGCCTCCCGGAGGTACGGCCCGATGCGCCAGTACTGCTCGGGCGGATCCAGGACCTGGTCGTCGATCCACCCGCTCCCCGGCGTCTGCAGGAGAGGGTGGTTGAGCAGGAACAGGAACCGCCCGCCCGGACGCAGGACACGCGCCACCTCGGCGAGCGCGGCGTCCACGTCCGAGATGTGCTCGAAGACCAGGCAGGCCACCACGGCGTCGGCCGCACCGTCGTCGACCGGCAGGTGGTCCGCCGTCCCCTGCTCGTAGCGGGGGCCTCCGGCCCGCTCACGCGCGACCTCGACCTGCGACATGGCGGGATCGATGCCGAGGACGTCCAGACCCGCCGACGCCGCGATCCGGGCGACCTGTCCCTCGCCGCAGCCGACGTCCACCAGCAGGTTGGTGCGGCGCTCGTCGGCGGCCGGCAGGTGCTCGGCGACCAGCGGGAGGATCTGCTCGGTGTACTCGGGGTCGACCCCGTCGGTGAACTGGTCCTGCCACCACGCGGCGTGGGCCTCCCACGGATCCGACCGGTCGGGCTGGTCGATGTCGTCGGCTGGATCGGACTCGTCAGGCACGGCGGGCGACGCTAGCTGCTGCCCCAGATCACCCGTTCGGTTCTGCGAGAGCGGTGAGAACTCGCCGCTTCTGCAGAACAGAACGGGGAGGGGGCCGTCAGGTCGGCGAGTGCAGCGCCTCGTGGACCGCTGCGGCCACCGGGTCCGGCAGCCACGGCAGCGCCGTCAGGGTCTCCAGGTCGGCCGCCTGCACCGCCCGCACCCCGCCGAGCTCCTTCACGAGGCGCAGCTTGCGCTTCTCCCCCAGGCCCGGGATCCCGTCGAGGACCGAACGGGTCATGCGCTTGCCTCGCAGCTCCCGGTGGTACGTGATCGCGAACCGGTGGGACTCGTCGCGGATGCGCTGGAGCAGGAACAGCGCCTCGGAGCCGCGGCGCACCTCGACCGGCTCGGAGCGGCCCGGCAGGTAGACCTCCTCGAAGCGCTTGGCGAGCGACGCGACCGGGATCTCATCCGACAGGCCGAGCTCGTCGAGGACCCTCACCGCCACGCCCAGCTGGCCCTTGCCGCCGTCGACCAGCAGCAGCTGGGGCGGGTAGGCGAACCGGCCCCTCTCCGCCGGCGGCTTGGACCGGTCGTCGAGGTAGTTGGTGAGGCGACGGGTCAGCACCTCCTCCATGGCGGCGAAGTCGTCGTTGCCGCCGACCGTGCGGATCTTGAACCGCCGGTACTCCTGCTTGCGGGGCAGGCCGTCCTCCAGGACGACCATGGACCCCACGTAGTCGGTGCCCTGCAGGTGGCTCATGTCGTAGCACTCGATGCGGAGGGGAGCGGCGGGCAGCTCGAGGGCCTCCTGCAGCTCGTTGAGCGCCTTGGCCCGGCTGTTGTGGTCCGACGCCCGCTTCAGGCGGTGGCGGGTGAACGCCTCCTGGGCGTTCTGGGTGACGGTCTCGGCCAGCTGGCGCTTGGGGCCCCGCTGCGGGACCCGGATGTCGACCCGGCTCCCCCGCTGCATGGTCAGCCACTCCCGGTAGACGTCGAGGTCCTCGGGCAGCTCCGGGACGAGCACCGCCTTTGGGTAGCCCATGGCGGGCTCGTCGCCGTAGAGCTGCTCCAGCACTGCGGCCACGGTCTGGTCGGGGCTGAGGTCCATGACCTTGTCGAGCAGGAAGCCGAACCGCCCGACCACCCGTCCCTTGCGGACGTAGAACACCTGGGCCGAGGCCTCGAGCTCGTCCTCGGCGACGCCGACGACGTCCACGTCCTCGTTGCGGTCCCCCACCATCTGCTGGCGCTCGATGGCCCGACGGACCGTCGCCAGCCGGTCCCGCAACCGGGCGGCCTGCTCGAACTCCAACGCCTGGGCCGCGTCGGTCATCTGGGCTTCCAGGCGGGCGAGGACCGGTTCGGTGTCCCCGTCGAGGAACTCCAGGAGCTCGTCGACCAGGTGCCGGTAGTCGTCCTGATCGATCTCGCCGACACAGGGGCCCGAGCACTTCTCGATGTGGAAGAGCAGGCACGGCTTGCCGAGCTTGTTGTGCCGGCCGAACTTGGCGTCGGAGCACGTCCGCAGCGGGAAGGTGCGCAGGAGCTCGTCGAGCGTGTCCCGGATGGCGTAGGCGTGGGCGTACGGACCGAAGTAGCGGACGCCCTTGCGCCGCCGACCCCGCATGACCATGGGCCGGGGCCACTCGTCGGACACCGTGACGGCCAGGAACGGGTAACTCTTGTCGTCCACCAGGCGCACGTTGAAGCGCGGCCGGTGCTGCTTGATCAACGAGTACTCGAGCATGAGCGCCTCGACCTCGTTGCGGACCTGGATCCACTCGACGGACGCGGCGGTCGACACCATCTGGAACGTGCGGGGCGGCAGGTTG
>JAEYSR010000027.1 GCA_023434535.1 Actinomycetes bacterium | reverse complement strand
CCCAGCCGCTGGTGTGGTCCATGACCGGGAACAGCAGCCAGGCGATCACCGCCACCCCGACCACGCCCAGGGCGGCGCCGCCGGCCTGGTCGATGCGCCGGGCCGCGCCCGTCCGCACCGGCGGTGCCAGGCGCGCTCCCACGGCGGAGCCGATCCCCTGCCCGATCGACGCCAGCACGACGAGGACGCACAACCCGACCAGGACGACCGCTCCGCCGGAGGTCAGGTCCAGGCGGTCGAGCAGCGGCGGCAGGATCGCGACCGCGATCGCCAATCCGACGCCCGCTCCGATCCAGCCGACCGACCGGGTGAGGAAGCCGAGGCGCCACCCGCCCACGGCGGCCAGCACCGCGGCGACGACGATGACGACGTCGAGCCCGTTCACGTCGGCCGAGCGTCCACGCGGATCGGTGCTCCCCGCGCCCGTCGGTCAGGCGCCGAGGCGGGCGACGGTGAGGAAGCCGGTGTGGGCGACCATCCGGTGGTCGGGTCGGACGGCCTGGCCCTCCACGTACCAGCCCCGCTGCAGGACCTCGACCGTGCTGGGGGCGAAGAACCGGGAGCGCTCCAGCACGCCCCGGAACTGCATCACCTGGGTCACGCTCGGGGTGTACGCCAGGATCAGGCCGCCCGGTCGGAGCGCCTGTTCGGCGTGGGGGACGACCTGCCACGGCTCGGGCAGGTCCAGCACCACCCGGTCGACCTGCGTCTCGTCGATCCCGTCGTAGCAGTCCCTCAGCTCGACCCGGTAGCGGTCGAGGACGTCGGGGCCCATGAAGCGCTCCACATTCTGACGGGCGCGCTCCGCGAAGTCCTCGCGGAGCTCGTAGCCCACGATGTCGGCGCCGGCCCGGAGCATCCCCATGGACAACGCGCCGGAGCCGACGCCGCTCTCCAGGACGCGGACGCCGGGACCGATGTCGGCGAGCATCAGGATCGGCCCGATGTCCTTGGGGTAGATGACCTGCGCGCCACGGGGCATCTTCAGGATGAACTCGCTGAGGGTCGGGCGGATGACCAGGAGCGCCTGGCCCCGGGTGGTCTCCACCTTCGACCCCTCGGGCACCCCGATCACGTCGTCGTGGCGGATGAACCCCGAGTGGAGATGGAACTCCTTGCCGGGGGTCAGCGTGGCCTGGTATCGCCGGTCCTTGTTGTCGATGAACTGGACCAGGTCGCCTTCGGCGAGCAGAGGATCGGTCACGGGGTGGTGCTTCCTGACGGGGACGGGGCGGCGGTGCGCGGCGACAGGTGCACCGGCTGGGCGATCGGGCCGTCGGGCGGGTGGCCGCCGGCCCGGTCCACGAGTCGGCAGAACGCGCAGATCTCCGTGGAGGTCGGCGACCCGCACCGCACGCACGGGCGCAGGGCGCCGTTCGCCGGGTCCGACGGCTCTCCGGCCGGGCCCGGGCCCTCGGCGTCGTCGCGCCGGAAGAGGTCGGCCGCACGACGGAGGAAGGCGAAGTAGAAGTCGGCCTTGGTGCCGGGCGAACGGACCTCGATCTCGTTCAGCGCCTCCTTGTAGCCGAGGTGCTTGTTGCCGGCCGACATCGGGCACTCGTCGACCAGGTAGTCGATGCCCGACACGATGCAGTACGCCGCGGTCTCCCGCTCGGTCAGGCGCACCAGCGGCTTGACCTTCTTGGGGAAGCCGTCGCCGGCCTCCAGGACCGGGCGCTGGCGGCCCAGGTAGTCGACCTGCCAGTGCAGGACGTTGCCGAACAGGACGGCGGCCTCGTCGTCCAGGTTGTGGCCGGTGACGACCACGTCGTAGCCGCCCTCGGTCGCAGCCCGGTCGAACAGGTGGCGCTTGGACAGCCCGCACGCGCTGCACGGCGTCCGCCGGGCGGCCCGGGAGCCGCCGGGCACGTCGTAGCCGTACGTCTCGACCAGGTCGACCTCGATGAGGTGGGCACCACGGGACTCGGCGAACCGACGTGCGAACCCGCCCGAGGTGTCGCTGTAGTCGCCGATGCCGAGTCCGATGTAGAAGCCGTCCGCCTGGTAGCCGAGGTCGAGGAGCAGGTCCCACACGGCCAGCGAGTCCTTGCCGCCCGACACGGCCACGAGGACGCGGTCGTCGGGGGCCAGCATGTCGAAGTCGTCGATCGCCCTGGTGACCTGGTCACGGCAGAACTTCGTGAAGTGGTCGGGGCAGAAGTTGGCGTTGTGGCGCGGCAGGTCGATGACGGCGGGCCCACGGCAGACGCGGCACTTCACGAGGCGCCGCCGGAGATCACGGGCCGCACCTCGACCACGTCGTCGCGCTCCAGGCGCTCGTCGCCGGGCACGATCGTGCCGTTGCGCACGACGAGGACCGACTCCCGGTTGATCCCGAGTCGATCGAGCAGGACCGAGACCAGCACCGGTGCGTCGGCCTCGATCTCTCGGTTGGGGTTGCGGAGCCGGACGAGCACGGTGCCCATCATGGAGGATCCCGGGCCGTCGCACACAGGCGGACCCGAGGGCCGGCTCCCCACGCCGACGGCTCCCCGTCGACGAGCGAGGGGACGCAGCTATGGTCGCCCGCGTGACGAACTGGAACCACCCCGAGATCGCCGAGTGGGAGGCGCGCGGGCGCCGCCTGGCCGTGGAGGGCCCCTCCCTGCCCGCCCAGGAGGTGTTCGTCGTCGACGTGGCGGCCGCCGACGCGTCGAGCGACCTCGAACCGCTGCTGGTCGTCCACGGCTTCCCCACCTCGAGCTTCGACTGGGCCCACCTCGTCGACCGGCTGGCGGCCCGGCGCCGCGTGGTCCTGGTCGATCTCCCGGGCTTCGGGCTGTCGGACAAGCCGGACCGGCCGTACACGATCGCCGGCGCCGCGGACGCGGTGCAGGCGGTGGCGGACCGGCTCGGCCTCGACCGGCTGGCCCTGCTGACCCACGACATGGGCGACACGGTCGGCGGCGAGCTGCTGGCGCGCCAGGCCGCCGGCGAGTGGGAGGTGGAGGTGACCCGGCGCGTCCTGACCAACGGGTCCATCTACATCGCGATGGCCCAGCTCACCGACGGACAGCTCATGCTGCTCTCGCTCCCCGACGAGCGGGGCGCGAACGGCCCCGGACCGGAGCTGCTGGCCATGAGCCTGGTGGCGACGCTCGCCGCCCGCCACCAGGGCACCGTCGACATGGGGGCCCACGCGGAGCTGGTCTGCCACGACGGGGGCGACACGCTGCTGCCGCGGACCATCCGCTACATCGAGGAGCGCCGGGCGAACGAGGAGCGCTTCACCGGTGCGATCGAGACGCACCCGTCGCCGCTGACGGTGATCTGGGGTCCGGAGGACCCGATCGCCGTCGCCGCCATGACCGATCGCCTGCTCGAGGCCCGACCCGACGCCCGGCGGACCTGGGTCGACGGCGCCGGGCACTACCCGCAGAACGAGGATCCGGACGCCTACCTGGCCGCCGTGCTCGACGCGCTCGACTGACCCGAGCGCTCCTGGCAGTCGTGACGGTCGTCCCGCCGACCGGAACGACGGCCAGAACGGGGACCGTCAGTCCTCCGCGGCGTCGTAGACCTGCACCTGCTCGCGTCGGCCCGCGATGCGTCGCTTCTCGCGCACCGCGGCGAAGCGGCTGCCGCGGACGGCGTCGAGCTCGTCGCTCACTTTCCGCAGCTCGTCACGCACCGCGGTCTGCTTGCGGGTCGGCTCCATGGCGGCGTCGAACCGAGCGCCCCGGACCGCCTCGGTCGCGACCGCTGCGGCGTGACGCCGGGTCCCGACCCGCCTGTGGTCCACCCGGCGCTGGGATGCCCGCAGCTTGCGGGCCAGCCGTCGTTGGCGCCGGGTCGGCGCGCCGAGCTGGCGCTCCTGGGCCTGCAGCGCCTTCTTGCGACGCGCCAGCTTGCGCTCGCTCCGGGTGGGAGCCGGGCGCGCCACGACCGTGTAGCTCTCGCCCGGGCGGAGACGGACGTGCGACACCGGGATCTCGTCGCGGTCGACCGCCTTGCGGGCCTCGTCGACCAGGTAGGCCGAGGCCCGCCCCGCCACATCGGCGCCGAAGCCGTCGCCGAGCGCCTTGGAGATCGCCTTGGCCCAGAGCCAGGACCAGAAGGTCATCAGCCGCGCCGGACCTCGATGACGGCGGAGGACCGCTTCCCGCCGCGCCGACCCAGCAGGAACGCGGCGAGCAGGAGCAGCAGCCCGACCACGAGGCCGACCGCCAGGATCTGGTTCTTGGCGCTCTCGACCTGCTCCTGGGCCTCGCCCTGGATGTCGCCGAGCTTGTTCTTGATGTCAGCAGGCGTGATCGGCCCGGTCGGTGCGGTCATCGGGAGCTCCCCTGCTGGTTGACGAACTTGACGAGTCGATGGACGAACAGGCCGGCGAGCACGGCGCCCACGAGGGTCGTGATGGCGTACGGCGCCCAGCTCCAGGTGCCGCCGTCCACCTCGAGCGGGTCGTTGAAGAGCTCGATCTCCTGGAGGCCGCGGAGCAGCGCCAGCAACCCGAAGCAGAGGCCGAGGCCGATGAAGAGCGCACCGCCGATGCCGAACGCCATGTAGCGCCGCAGCGTGATCAGCGGATCGATCGTCTCCTGCTTGGCGTACGCGACGACCATGTCCTTGAGCTCGGTGGCCTGGGCGATCGGTCCGCTCGGCTCCGGAGCAGGGGCCGTCCACGGGCGCACGCGCGTGGACAGGGTCGTGTCGGTGGTCGTGGTGTCGGCCACGTTGCCTCCTCGGGTCGTGGACTGTTGTAGCACCCGGGCGGGTCGGGCCCGGTCCCCTCAGCCGTCGCCGAAGGCCAGGCGGGCCCGGACCAGCGACTCCTGCTCCTCCAGGTGGACCGCCAGCTGCCGCACGCGGGTCTCCGGATCGGCCGCGCCGAGGAGGCCCAGTCGGTCGAGCGGTCCGACGGGCGACAGGACCGCCAGCTGGTAGGTCCGCTCGACCAGGTCGTCGCTCAGCTCGAGCGGCTCCGGCAGGCCGGGTCCCCCGAGCTCGGAGCCGAGAGCGGCGACCCTCCGGACCCGGATCTCCGCGGCGTCGCACAGCTCCCTGAGCCCTGCGGGATCCTCCGGCGTCGGGTCGGGCCAGTCCTCGATCGTCGCCAGCGGGTACGGGTCGTCGGCCATCCACTCGGTGACACGTACCCGGCGCTCGCCCACGCAGAGCAACGCCCATCGACCGTCGGGGGCGCGCTGGGCCTCCAGCACACGGGCGGTGCAACCCACGGCGGAGCGCACGTCGCCGCCGCCGACCTCGCTGCCTCGCTCGATGAGGGTCACGCCGAACTCGGCGGGCTCGACGGCGAGCACGTCGTCCACCAACCGGCGGTAGCGCTCCTCGAACACGTGGAGCGGCAGGAGCATGGTCGGCAGGAGCACCGACCCCAGCGGGAACATCGGCGTCGGCGTCACGCGGGATCCGCTCAGACCGGGACGGGAGCCGCCGGGGCGAGCTGCTCGACCGGCGGCGTCTGCGGATAGGTGAGGAGGGCCTGCAGGAGCTCGCCCTGCAGAGCCAGGTCGGCGGCCGTCACCCGACGCCCCGCCGGGTTCTGCAGCGTCGAGAACGCCAGCGGTCGACCGCTGTCGGTGCGGACCCAGCCCGACAGCGCCGTCACGTCGTTGAGGGTGCCGGTCTTGGCCTCCACCCGGCTCCGGAGCGGCTCCGCCAGGAAGCGGTCGTCGAGCGTGCCGGGGGCGCCGGGTCGGGCCAGGCCGCCGGAGATCGGACCGTCGGCGCCGTCGGCGGACAGCACGGCGTCGAGCAGCGTGCAGGTCGTGCGGTTCTCCCGGCTGAGCCCGGAGCCGTCGAAGAGCTGCAGCCCCTCGACCGGCAGTCCTCGGGAGGTCAGGTCCGCGACGAGGACCTGGATGCCGGCCGCGGTGGAGCCGGTGCTGCCGTCGTGCGCCGCCAGCTCCTTGACGAGGAGCTCGGCGGTCGTGTTGTCGGAGAAGGCCAGCATCTGGTCGACGATCTCACCGACCGTCGCGGACGGCAGCGTGGCCACGGTGGTGGCGTCGGCCGGCGCCGCACCCACGGTCGGCGTCCCCGTCACGGCCACGCCCCGGTCGCGCAGGAGGCGTGTGAACACCTCCGCGGCGTGAGCCGCCGGGTCGGGTGCCGCCGCACCGCCGCCCGCGGAGGCGTCGACCGGGTCGATGGTCCACGCGTCGTTCACCATGAGCGCACCCAGGTTCGAGGCCGTCCCCTCGGTGATGTAGCGCTGCGGCCAGGTCGGGACCTTCCGCTCCGCGTCGTAGCGTGAGCCGTCCCCGACGACCGCGCCGTCGACCTGGCGGACGCCGGCTGCGACGACCTGGTCCGCCAGGGTCTCGAGCGACGTGGTCGGCTCCGTCCCGTGGCGCATGCGGCTGGCCGCCGTCGCCGTGCTCAGCAGCGGGTCGCCGCCGCCCACGAGGTAGAGGTCGCCCGCGACGCGGCCGCCCGTGGGCGCGCCCACCGACTGGACCCGGGTCTCGAGGCGGGTGTCGGCGCCCAGGACGTGGAGCGCGGCGGAGGCCGTCAGCAGCTTGGTGTTGGACGCCGGGGCGAGCGGCGTGGTGGCGCCCGACGCGGCGAGCGAGGTGGCGCCGTCGGTGACCACGACGCATGACGCGTCGGGGTACCTCGCCACGATCGGATCGATGGCGGAGCGGACCGACCGCAACGCCACCGGTCGACCGAGCAGCTCCGGATCCCTCCGGGCCGAGAGGACCGGCGTGCCGAGCCGGCTCGTCGCGTCGGTTCCGGTGGCGACCTCCGACCCTCCGTCGACGGCCACCGCCGTACCGACCAGGACCCCGCCGACCAGGACGAGTCCGGCCGCAGCTGCGAACCACCCTCGCCGCCGTCGCCGTCGCACCTTGGGCGCGCCGGGGAGCATCGGAGCCGCCTGGTCGGGAGCGAGAGGATCGACCGGCCCGGTGGGTGCGGTGCCGGACGACCCCGTCGCTCCGACCGCAGTCCCGCCGAACGTCGTCGTTCCGACCACCGCTGCTCCGTCGGACGGCCCGTCGACAGGGCGCACCGACGTGTCACGCGCTCCGGTCGAGGCCGGGTCGTGGGACAGGACCGGCGGCTCTCCCCGGACCGGTTCGGCAGGGACGTCGGCCGTCACGGCTGCACCATGTTGCGACGCGAGAGGTGACGGCTCCGCCGCCACAGGTGCCCGAGAGCCGTCACGGCGCGGTCCGCCGACGGGTAGCACAGCCGTCCGGTCTCGCGGACGGTCGCAGGGCCCGGGTTGTCGGGGAAGGCGACGGCGAGCTCCGTCGCCGTCAGGATCGGCTTCCCGGTCGACGCCGAGATGTCGTGCGCTGCCTGCGCGAAGCGGGCGTCCTGGCGCTCGTGGTACGCCACGATGCGCTCGATGCCGTGGTCGGGGTGGAAGCCGCCCTCGCGCAGCATGCGGGCCTGGTTCGACTGGATCCCGAGGCCCAGGTAGATCACCGCGTCGACCTCCGGGTGCTCCGCGATCAGGGCCAGCACGTCGGGGATCGTGTCGCGCGTCTCGCCGCCGGCGAGGTCGACCGGGTTGTTCCTGCTCCAACGCGGCGGCAGCAACCCGTCGATGCGGTCACGCAGGTCGTCGGGCAGCTCGGCGAGCTCCAGGTCGGGATGCCGTGTGATGGCGTCGGCCGTGACCACTCCCCAACCGCCGGCCGTGGTCATCACGACCACGCGGTTGCCGGTCGGCAGCGGCTGGGTCGCGAACGTGGCGGCGGCCTCGAAGGCCTCCTCCACGGTCGCGGCGCGGGTGACCCCGGTCTGACGGCACAGCCCGTCGAAGGCGCGGTCGTCGGTGGCGAGCGACCCGGTGTGGCTCGCCGCGGCCCGGGCACCGCCGGAGGTGGCGCCGCCCTTGAGCACGACGACCGGCTGGTGCGCGGCCACGTCGGCGAGCGCCCGGGCCACCTCCTCGCCGTCGGTCACGCCCTCGATGTAGGCCAACGCCACGTCGGTCTCGTGGTCGGAGGCGAAGAACCGGAGGACGTCGGGCACGGTGGTCGCCGCGGCGTTGCCGCACGACACGGCGCGCGAGATGCCGACCCCGGTCGCGCACGACCAGTTCATGAAGCTGGACACGAAGTTGCCGGACTGGCTGGCGACCCCGATCCGACCGGCGGGCGGGTACGGCGCCACGATCTGGGCGCACAGGCGGGACGGCGTGGACACGACGCCCTGGCCGTTGGGGCCGACGAGCAGGATCCCGAGCTCGTCGCAGAGCTCGACCAGCTCGGCCTGGGCGGCCTGACCCTCGGGGCCGGCCTCCCCGTAGCCCGCGGAGGTGAGGAAGGCCGCCGTGATGCCCTTGGCCGCCGCGGTGCGGAGCAGGTCGGGGTTCGCCGAGCGGGGCGTGCACACGAAGATGAGGTCGGCCTCACCCTCGGGCAGCTCGTCGAGCGACCTGAGGGTCTCGACGCCGAGCACCGGGCTGCCCTGCAAGTTGGTGGCGAAGACCTTGCCCTCGTAGCCCGACGCCAGGATGTTGTGCAGGCTGACGAAGCCGAACTTGCCGGGGTGGGTCGACGCGCCGGCCACGACCACGCCCTTCGGGTCGAACAGGGCGAGGAAGTCCGACGTCCGGACGCGGTCGCCCCGGTCCCCCGGTTCCTCCGGCGTCGTTCCTGCGTCCGCACCGTCGCGGTCGTCCGGCTCGACCAGCTCGACCAGGGCGTCGACGGCGACGGCGCGACCGTCGTGCACGATCAACGGGTTGAGGTCCGCGGAGACGAGACCGGGCGTCGCGACGGCTGCGTCGGAGAGCCCCATGAGGACGTCGACCACCGAGGACCGGTCGAGAGCCGGCTCCCCGCGGAACTCGCCGAGGAGGGCCTGGGACCGGAGGTCCTCGATCATCTCCTCGGCGTCGATGCGGGTGATCGGCACCGACCGGACCGTCACGTCGGCGACGGCCTCCGCGAGCACGCCGCCCAGCCCGAGCAGCACGGTGTGGCCGAACTGGGGATCGGTCGCGATCCCGGCGATCAGCTCACGGTTGCCGCTGAGCATCGGGGCGACCAGCACCCCCGTCGGCGAGTCCTCGGGCCGGGCCGCGGCGAGCAGGTCCCGGACCGCGGCGTCGAGGGCGTCCACGTCGGACAGCCCGAGCCGGACGAGGCCGCGCTCGGTCTTGTGGGCGATGTTGTCGCCGCACAGCTTGGCCACCGCCGGCAGGCCCACCTCGGCGGCGGCCGCCGGCACGTCCGCCGGCTCGGTGACCAGGCGCTCAGGGGCGAACGGGACGCCGAACCCTCCGAGGAGGGCCTTGGAGTCCGACTCGGACAGGGTCCGGGTCGCGCGAGGTGTGGGGTCTGCCTCCGACATGGGCGGTCACCCTACGCGGCACGAGGTGGCGCGGGCGGCCGTAGCATCCGCCGGATGCAGATCGTCTCAGCTCTGTTCGCGGATGACATCCAGGTGCGCCAGGGGGACGGGGGCGCCGCCCGTCTGGACCTGACCGGCATCCAGTTCTCGGCGCCGGCGCCCGGGCCCTTCCCGGTCACCATCGAGCCCCACCTCGTCGTCATCGTCCGCTGCCCTCCCGAGCACTCTGGCTCCGCCGCCCTCGAGGTCGTCTTCCTGCGCGACGGCGAGCAGGTGGCACGGAACGTGCAGCCGCTCCAGATCGAGCCCGGGAAGTTCGCGTACCGGCTGGTCCGGGCCGAGCTCGAGTACCCGGAGACGGCCACGATCGAGGCCCACTGCCGCATCGACATGGGCGACGCCACGGTGGTGCCGTACACGCTGCTGCCCCCGGTCCCCTCTGCGTCCACCGACGCCTGATCCCTCCGGCTGCCCATGGCGATCGTCGGCGCCGCCCTGAGCGAGCACCCCCTGGCCACCCACGCCGTCGGCGAGACGGTCGGCCAGCTCCTCGAGGTCGGCGGACCGCGGCCCGACCTCGTCGCCATGTTCGTCACCGAGGCCCACCTGGGTGCGCTCGACGACATCCAGGCGTCGGTGCGCCACCTCCTGGAGCCGAGAGCGCTCCTCGGCGCCTCCGTGCAGTCCGTGCTGGGCGGGAGCCGCGAGGTGGAGGACCACGCCGCGCTGGTGATCCAGGCCATGTGGCTCGGCGGCGCACGCATCCGCCCCGTCCGCATCGACTCCGTCCCGGGTCCCGACGGCCCGCACCTCCGCGGCATGGCCGCACTGGAGGGCGCCACCGGGACCCTGGTGCTGCTGTCGGACCCGTTCAGCTTCCCCCTGCACCTGGCGGTCGGCGACCTCGCCGTGACCGCACCGGGCCTGGCGGTGGTCGGCGGCGCGGCGTCGGCGGCACGGCGTCCCGGCGGCAACCGCCTGCTGCTCGACGCCGCGGTCCACGACCACGGGGCGACCGCCCTCCTCATCGACGACACGGTCCCCCTGGTGACGGCGGTCTCGCAGGGGTGCCGGCCGATCGGCCAGCCGTTCACCGTCACCCGCTCCGAGCGGAACCGCCTCCACGACCTCGCCGGTCGCCCGGCCGCGGAGCGGCTGCGCGAGGTCGTCGACGGGTTGGACGACGCCGACCGGGCGCTCGCCGCGGAGGGCCTGCAGATCGGCCGGGTGGTCGACGAGCAGCGGGAGGAGTTCGGCCTCGGCGACTTCCTGGTGCGGCAGGTGCTCGGAGCGGACCGGGAGGTCGGCGCCCTGGTCGTGGCCGACGAGGTGCCCATCGGCGCCACGGTGCAGTTCCACGTCCGCGACGCGGCGTCGGCCGTCGACGACCTGGTGGGCGTGCTGGGAGGCCTGTCGGCGGCCGGTGCGCTGTGCTTCACCGACGTCGCCCGGGGCTCGACGCTGTTCGGGGTGCCCGACACCGACGCGGCGACGGTCTCGGCCGCTCTTCCCGGCGCTGCCGTGGCCGGTGCCTTCTGCTCCGGCACGGTCGGCCCGGTCCGCGACCGCTCCGCGGTGCACGACGCGGCGATCAGCATGCTCCTCGTGGATGCGACGCCGACGTGGGGCGGGAGCGGGGGTGGAGCCTGAGCGGCTGGGAGCGGGGGTCGAGCCTGAGCGGCTGGGAGCGGGGGTAGAGCACCGAGCGGCGCTGTCGGGCCGGGTGGCCCGGCTCGCTACGATCCCTGCGTCGCCGACCGGACAGGACCCATCGATGTCGAACCCCACCACGAGCGCCGAGCTGGAGCAGCGAGCGATCAGCGTCATCCGCGGCCTCGCCATGGATGCCCCCGCCAAGGCCAACTCCGGACACCAGGGCACGGCCATGTCGCTGGCCCCGCTGGCCCACGTGCTGTGGACGCGCATCATGCGCTACGACGCCTCGGCCCCGGACTGGGCCGACCGCGACCGCTTCATCCTGAGCTGCGGGCACGCCTCGATCCTGCAGTACGCCATGCTCTACCTGACCGGGTACGGGCTCACGCTCGACGACCTGGAGCACTTCCGCCAGTGGGGTTCGGCCACCCCGGGCCACCCCGAGGTCGGCCACACCACGGGCGTCGAGGTCACCACGGGCCCGCTGGGTCAGGGCTTCGCCAACGGCGTCGGCATGGCGATCGCCGAGGCCTCCCTGCGGGCGCGGTTCGGTTCCGAGGTCTGCGACCACCACATCTACGCCATGGTGTCCGACGGCGACCTGTCGGAGGGCGTGAGCCACGAGGCCGCGTCGCTAGCCGGGCACCTCGGGCTCGGCCGTCTCGTGTACGTCTACGACGACAACCACATCTCGATCGACGGCCCGACCGAGCTGGCCCTCTCCGACGACGCCGCCAAGCGCTTCGACGCCTACGGCTGGCACGTGCTGGAGATGGGCGAGGCCGCCGAGGACCTCGACGCGCTGGAGCAGGCCCTGCTCGAGGCGAAGTCGGTGGAGGACCGGCCGTCGCTCGTCATCGTGCGGAGCCGCATCGGCTACCCGTCCCCACGGCTGACCGACAGCCCCTCGGCCCACGGCCTGGCGTTCAAGCCCGAGGACATCACCGAGACCAAGGCCGTGATGGGCCTGCCCGACGAGCCGTTCTACGTCCCTGACGACGTCCTGGAGCTCTACCGCGACGCCGGGTCGCGGGGCCGGGTCCAGCGTGAGGACTGGGAGCAGCGGGCCCACGGCGCGCTGGAGGGTCGGGAGGCCGAGTGGGAGGCCACGCTCGGCTCCCGGGGCCTGCCGGGCTGGGAGGACGCGCTGCCGTCCTACACCGAGGCGGACAAGCCGGCCACCAGGGTCGCCAGCGGCGACTGCGTCGCCGCGCTGGTCGACGTCGTGCCGGGCTTCGTCGCCGGCGCCGCGGACCTGATCGGCAACACCGGCACCAAGCTCCCCGGGGCGGAGGTCCTGTCGGCGGACTCCCCCGCCGGTCCCCAGATCCACTTCGGCGTCCGTGAGCACGCGATGGGGTCGATCATGGTCGGCGCCGCCCACCACGGCGGCATCCTGCCGGCGGCCGGCACCTTCCTGGTCTTCAGCGACTACATGCTACCGGCCGCCCGGCTCGCGGCCCTGTCGAAGGCCAAGTGCGTGTTCGTGTGGAGCCACGACTCGGTGGGCGTCGGCGAGGACGGGCCGACCCACCAGCCGGTCGAGCAGGTGATGTCGCTCCGGTTGATCCCCGGTCTGACCGTGATCCGCCCGGCGGACGGCAACGAGACCTCCGCGGCGTGGCGCTGCGCCGTCGAGGGCGACGGACCCGTCGCCCTGATCCTGAGCCGACAGAACACCCCGGTCCTGCCGACCACCGCCGAACGAGCCGTCGACGGCGTGGCCCGGGGTGGCTACGTCATCGCGGACGCCGAGTCGCCCGACCTGGTCCTGGTCGGGACCGGCACCGAGGTGGCGGTCGCCCTGGAGGCGGCCGGCACGCTGGCCGAGGAGGGACGTTCCGTCCAGGTGGTCTCGCTCCCCTGCTGGAGCCTCTTCGACGCCCAGGACGCGGCCTACCGCGACGCCGTCCTCCCGCCCGGCGTGCCGACGGTGTCGGTGGAGGCGGGCGTGACCCTCGGTTGGGAGCGCTACGCCGACGCGACTGTCGGCATCGACCGGTTCGGTGCGTCCGCTCCCGGCGACGTCGCGCTGACCGAGCTGGGGATCAACCCCGACCACGTCGTCGAGGTGGCGCGCGGCCTCCTGGGCTGACCGTCTCTGCACGCCCTCTGTTGCCGGGGGGTGACCCGATCGGGTCCCCCCCCCCGGAACGGAGC
>JAEYSR010000126.1 GCA_023434535.1 Actinomycetes bacterium | reverse complement strand
TGGTCGACCTGGAGCGACGGGACCAGCTGGGCGACGTCGCTGTCGACGACGACCGTGAACTCCGGCGGATCGCCGGGTGCCGGATGGCGGTCGAGCGACGTCCTGACCGTCCAGCGCGACGAGCCGGCCTCGGATCCGTCCAGCGTGAGAGGAACCGACGCGGTGGAGTCCGACGCCAGGTCGGTGCTGAGCGTCGTGCGGCACCGCAGAGGCGTGTCGGCGTCCACGCCGTACGGGTCGCCGCTGCGGGCGCCGGAGGCGTCGAACCCGACGCACCGCCAGCCGTCGCCACCGGCCCGGACCACCGACTGCTCGACATCGGGCGACAGGGCGACCTCGACGACCGATCCGGCGGGCGCAGGGCGGGAGCCGTGGTTGGTGACCTCGGCGGTGAGGGGCCGCTCCTGGCCGACGGCGAAGGTCAACGCGGCGCCGGGGAGGTCGGTGGCGGCCGCCGCCGAGGTCAGCCGGCCGCGCAGCTCGGGGGTCGGGGGCGGGTTGACGACCACCGTCGCCGTCGTCGAGTCGGAGCGAGGGGAACGATCGGTGCCGTCGGCGGGGACGCCGCCGGTGCGGGTCGTCGGGTCGGTCGTGGCCACCGCCGCGATCTTCGAGGTGCCCTCTCTCGCACCTGTCTCGTAGGTCACGGTGATCCGGATCGTGCTCGGCTGGCCGGCAATCAACGGCGCGGTCGACACGCAGCTCTTCCGGTCGGTGGAGCAGCGCCAGGGACCGTCGGACCGAGCCCCGTCCCAGTCGACGGTGACGTCGCGTTCGACATCGAGGGTCACGGCGACCTGGTCGTGGAGCGCGGTCCCGTCGGTGCTGTTGCCCGTGGGTGTGACCACCACCGGGACGTCCTGCGTGGTCGGCGCCGAGAGCGAGGGCTGCGCCATCCGGTCGATCCGGACGGAGACGTCGTGGGTCTCCGGCGGGCGGGCCGCCTGCGGGACCGACGCCGTCGCGGTCAACGGCGTGCCCGCCGCCGACGTGGCCGTCGCCGTCAGGTGCAGCTCCCCGTCCCCGGTGGCCGTGGCGGGGACGACGGTGCTGAGCGTGAGCGGGGGAGCGCTGTCCCAGGGCTGGAGTGCCACGCTGCTGGTGCAGCGACGGGCGTCGCACGCCCAGCCGACGCCGGACGCCGTCACGGTGGAGCCGGCGATCGCGGGCGTCGGGACGTCGACGACCAGCGATCCCGGAGCCGTCGCCGTCGTGCCGATGTCCGCGGCGGTGATCGTCAGCTGGCCTGTCGTCCCCGGGGCGACGGTGGTGGATCCCGACGCGGACAGGGAGAGCGACTCGTCGCCCATCGCCGCGTCGCCGTCGGGGCGGTCGAGCGGCACGGTGCGTGTGGTGCCGTCGACGGACACGTCGACCGTCGCCCCGTGCTCGAGGCCGTCACCCGACAGGGCGAGCACCAGGCGTGCGCCGGCTCCGGGCGGCAGCTCCAGGGGAGCTCCGTCGGCGCCGACGAGGCGACAGGTCAGCTCCTCGCACGACCACGCGGTCGAGCCGCTCGCCGGCGCCAGGGGGTCGGGAGGGTCGGGGTGGTCCCGGTCGGGCCGGACCACCGCGATCCCGGTGCCCTCGGGGAGGTCTCCGAGCTCGACGGTGACGGCGGTCGGCCTCCCGGTCTGGTTGAGGACGGCTCCGCCGATGACGGTCGTCGACCCTCGCCGCACGCCGGTGATCGGCTGGAGCGCCGCGATCAGGTCGCCGGAGGTGTTCGGATCCTTCGGTCGGGCCGGATCCGCCGAGTCGGAGGGTTCCTCCGCCCGCGTCGCGGCCGGCGCCGTGGTCCCGGATACGGCGTCCGACGCGCCGGCGACGGAGCCCACCGGGCCGAGCGCGCCGAGCACCACGCAGGCCGCGACCAGCGCGGCGGTCCAGGCGCGACGGGTGAGGCGCATGCAACCCACGTCGGCATCTGCCGGCCGAGCTTGAGCGAAGCGACCGATGGGCAGGGACGGTTCTCAGCGGGCCGCCACCGGCCCGGAACCCGCTCGCCCGTGGGCGCGGCCCTCGGCGAGAGTTGGGTCCATGGCCGACGACTACCTGCACGGGCACCCCGAGCCCGTCCTGCGATCGCACCGGTGGCGCACTGCGGAGAACTCCGCGGCGTACCTCCTCCCGCACCTCGACGAGTCCGACGTCCTCCTCGACGTCGGGTGCGGGCCGGGCACGATCACCATCGACCTGGCGGGTCGGGTCGGCAGTGCGGTCGGCGTGGATGCGTCGTCCGACGTGGTCGCGGCGGCGACCGAGTCGGCGCTGTCCGCCGTCGGCGATGCCTCGGTGTCGTTCCGGACCGCCGACGTCTACGACCTGCCGTTCGCCGACGGGCACTTCGACGTCGTCCACGCCCACCAGGTCCTCCAGCACCTGACCGACCCGGTGGCCGCGCTCCGCGAGATGGCGCGCGTGGCGAGGCCCGGCGGCCTGATCGCGGTGAGGGAGTCCGACTACGGCGGTTTCACGTGGTCGCCCGACGTCGCCGGGATCTCGGAGTGGAGGGACAGGTACCGCTCGGTCGCACGGGACCTCGGGGCCGACCCCGATGCCGGTCGTCGACTGCTCGGGTGGTGCCTCGACGCCGGTCTGACCGACGTGGAGTCGTCCGCGTCGGTGTGGTGCTTCGCGGGCGAGGACCGGCGCTGGTGGGCCGATGTGTGGATCGACCGGATCGGCAGCGAGCCGCTACGGGGCCGCCTGACGGGCGACGGCGCGGACGACGAGGAGCTCGACACGATGCAGGCGGGCTGGCGCGCCTGGTCCGATGCGCCCGACGGGTGGTTCGCCGTCCTCCACGGCGAGGTCCTCGTGCGGGTCTGACACCGCGAACTCGGGGGAATCCGACGTGTGGTCGGTCGAGGTCCCCCGAGTTCGGCTGGGCGCTCGAGTCGGCGGTGGGGTGGGAGTGAGGCTCTACACTCTCCTGCCATGTCCGAACGGGGCCTGACCCATCTCGATCCCCTCGGCCGTGCCCGCATGGTCGACGTCACCCCCAAGGAGCCCACCCACCGGCGTGCCATCGCCCGTGGGCGGGTGAACATGAGCACGGAGACGACCTCGCTCGTCGCCCGCGGGGCGGTCAACAAGGGCGACGTCCTGTCGGTCGCCCGGGTGGCGGGGATCCAGGCGGCCAAGCGGGCCTCCGACCTGATCCCCCTGTGCCACCCCGTGCTGGTGGGCGCCGTTCTGGTGAACTTCCGCATCGAGGACACGTTCATCGAGGTCGAGGCCAGCGTGGAGACCGTCGACCGCACCGGCGTCGAGATGGAGGCCCTGACGGCGGTGAACGTCGCCTGCCTGACTATCTACGACATGTGCAAGAGCGTCGATCGGTCGATGGTGATCTCCGACGTGGCCCTGTGGGAGAAGACGGGCGGTCGGTCCGGCGTGTACCGCCGCGACGACAGCGATCTCCTGGCCGAGCTCGACGGCATCTGAGCAGCGCCGTCGGCGGTCCCGTCGGCCGTGCGGTGCCCGGCCGGACGGAGTCCGGGGTTCGATCCCGGCGCTCCCGGGGGTCGACCCGGGGTGGGTCCCGTCGTAGAATGACAACGGTGTGATTCCGTCAACGACTTGTAACACAAGTCGCGAGACCGTTAGATTTCACCTCGAATTCCGCGTGTCGAAAGGCCTGTTCACCCTCCCATGAGCGTCTCCACATTGGTTCTGCTCGGTCTGGCAGTCGTCTGGGCCATCGTGCTGCTCCCCGAGGCGTTGAAGCGTGTCTCCAAGGTCCGCAGCGGCGACAGCATCCGGTCGTTCAACCACCAGCTGTCCTCCCTCCAGCGCCAGCCGGCCTCCGGCAACGTGATCGACCTCCGCTCCCGGGAGCGCAACAACGGCCCTGTCGGGGCCCGTCCCGTCTCGGCGCCCGCTCCGGTGTCGCCCGCCGTCCGTCGGCGCCGCCAGGAGGTCCTCACGGTCCTCGGCTCGGCGAGCGTGTTGACCCTGCTCTGCTCGGTCGCCTTCGGTGGTCCGTTCCTCCTGCTCTTCCTGGTCTCGGCCGCGCTGCTCGTCGCGTACGTCGCCGCCCTGTACCAGGTGACCAACGCGACGGCCTCCGCCTCGGCCCGGGACCCGTACGGCGTCCCCGTCGTGCGTCGGGACCTCGCTGACGTCCCCGGCGTGCGCATCAGCCCGGTGAGCGCCCGCCGCGTCGCCAACTGAGCCACCGCCCTCGGTGAGCGGCGAGCTCGTGGACGACCCGCTGCTGTCCCGCGTCGACGCCGTCCGCGCCTCCCTCGATTCCGCCAACGAGGCCCGCGAGGTCGCGTTGCCCGGTTGCCGGGCCGTCATCCGCAGCTGCGGCAGCTCCATCAAGGCGGTGCACCGCCTGCAGCTCGAGCGGGCGTCCGAGCTGGCCGACGAGGCCGAGGCCCAGCTCCGGGTCGTCCAGGCCGCGGTCGCCGAGCACCCCGAGATCGAGCACGCTGGCTTCGTCCACGATGCCGAGAAGGAGTACGTGGAGGCTCGTGCGGTGCGGGCGTTCGTCGACGGCACCGAGCTCCCGTCGGCCGAGGAGCTCGCCGTGGGTGGCGCCGCCTACCTGCGCGGCTTGGCCGAAGCTGCGAGCGAGCTGCGCCGGCACATGCTGGACCGCCTGCGGGAGGGCGACGTCGAGCGGGCCGAGGAGCTGCTCGGGCTCATGGACGACACCTACGACGCGCTGAGCACGGTGGACTTCCCCGACGCCGTGACCCACGGGCTGCGCCGCACGCTGGACGCGCTGCGGGCGGTGCTCGAGCGCAGCCGGGGGGACCTCACCACGGCGGTGCTGCAGCTGCGCCTCCAGCGGGCCATCGACGGCCGCTGACACAGCACATCCACTGAACTGCACAGCCGCTGACAGCACAGCCGCGGAAACCGGAGGCGCCGGACCCGGCTGCCGACCAGACTGCATCCGTGGAGGAGGAGCAGGGCGACACCGAAGAGGTGCTGCACGGCGGCGTGGCCAACCAGGGGGCGGTCGTCCGCGTCGGGGACGAGGTCCTGCGTCCGTCGAACCCGTTCACCCCGACCATCCACCGGTTCCTCGGGGACCTGCGTGCGACCGGTTTCGACGGCGCGTCCCTCCCGGTCGGCGTCGACCCCGACGGCCGCGAGCGGCTGGTGTTCATCCCGGGCGACGTGCCGCTCGCCCCCTTCCCCGAGTGGTTCCAGACGGAGGACGCACTCGCCTCGGTCGCCGGGTTGATGGCGCGGTTCCACGCCGCGTCGGGTGCGGTGGGCCACGACGGACCCTGGAGCGACGAGATGGTCGACCGGGGCGCGCGGCCCGACCAACACGTGGTCGTGTGCCACAACGACGTGTGCCCGGAGAACGTGGTGTTCCGCGACGGCGTCGCCGTGGCGCTGCTCGACTTCGACTTCGCCGCCCCGGGTCGCCCGGTCTACGACCTGGCGCAGTTCGTGCGGATGTGCGTGCCGGTGACCGACGACGGCTACGCCGAGAGCGTCGGGTTCCTGCCGGCCGATCGGCCGTCACGGGTCCGCAGCGTGTGCGACGCGTACGAGGACGCCGGGGGAGTCCTCGGGGCGACGGGGCGGGCGGAGCTCCTGGCGATCCTCGACGACTCGATCGCCCGCAGCGGCCAGTGGGTACAGGCCAAGGCGGCGGCCGGCCACCCGGGTTTCGTGGCGATGCTCGAGTCCCTCGGCGGACCGGAGACCTTCGACCGGCGGCGGAGCTGGTGGGCCGGCGCCCGGGAGTCGTTCGCGTCGGCGCTCGCGTAGGCCCGCAGCGGTCCGCTCGTCTGGGGCGCCCCGGGAGTGGCCGCTATGATGCACAGCCCTGCGGGGGTGTAGCTCAGCTGGCTAGAGCGCCTCGGTCGCATCGAGGAGGTCGTGGGTTCGACTCCCATCACCTCCACCGCAGTCAGGGCCCCGACCATCGGTCGGGGCCCTCGACGTTCTCGGCCCCGTCAGAGCGGGGTTGCCGCCGGGACCTCCACCGTCTCGGTCAGGACGACCCCGTCGCTGGCGCCGTCGGGCCCCCACTCGTTGGCGACGATGAACAGGGTCGTGCCGTCGGGGCCGCCGAGCACGCAGGAGAAGCAGCCTCGGTCGACGTCGACGGTCTGCAGCTCCCTCCCGTCGGGGGCCACCCGCGTGCAGCGCCGCCCCGGGACGCTGGCGTACCAGATGGCGCCTTCGGCATCCGCGCAGATCCCGTCGGGGGCCGAGTCCGGACCGGTGTCGGCCCAGACCCGCCTGTCGGTCAGCTCCGCGTCGTCGGTGATCGTCCACGCGGTGAGGCGGTCAGCGTGCGACTCCGCCACCACCAGCGTGGCCGGGTCGAGCAGGACCATGCCGTTGGGGAACCAGACGTCCTCGGCGACCACCCGGCTGGTGCCGTCGGGCAGCACCACCGACACCGTGCCGGGCACACGCGGTCCTCCCGGCGGAGCGCCGGGCATGTCCACCCAGACCCGGCCGGCCGGGTCCACCACGATCTCGTTGAACGGCCGGCCCGTTGCGCCGTAGGGCTCGAGATCCGGGCCCACGGCGACCCCGTCCGGGGTCGTGACCAGCAGCCTCCCGTCGGGGAGCCAGTCGATCGAGAACGGCAGGCCGTCGACCCGGGCCACCACCTCCCTGGTGCCGTCGGCGGAGAACACGAGCACCTCGCCGGCCATCCAGTCGCACATCCAGAACCGTCCGTCGTGCCAACGGGGGGACTCGCCCATCCGGATCCCGGTCGCGAAGAGATCAGCCATGGTCCTCCGACGGTACCCGCCGGCCGACGTCATCGGTCAGGAGCTGCCATCGGCGCGACGTGCGGGGGCGTGGGCCGGAACGTCCCCGCGCGCATCTAGGCTGATCACGTTCGGGTACAGGGTCTTCTCGGGTACAGGGTCCTCTCGGGTGCAGCGTCGTGCCAGGAGGCAGCGTCGTACCAGGAGGCAGGGTCCGACCGGGTGCAGTCCTCCGGTGATCGCCCGTCCGATGTCGAAGGGAACCAGATGAGCTCAGAGCAACTCCACGAGGACCCGGCCAAGATGAGTCCGGCGCTGATCGACCGCCACCGGGCGATCGTGTCGATCATGGAGGAGCTGGAGGCGGTCGACTGGTACGACCAGCGAGCCGCTGCGACCAACGATCCCGAGCTCGAGGCGATCCTGGCCCACAACCGCGACGAGGAGAAGGAGCACGCCGCCATGACGCTGGAATGGCTGCGCCGCAACGACCCCGTCCTGGACAAGCACCTGAGGACCTACCTCTTCACCACCGGCTCGGTCGTCGCGGTCGAGCGGGCGGCGGAGCACGGGGGCGGATCCGACGACGACGGCGGCGACGCCACCGGCACCGAGGGCTCCCTGGCCATCGGCGACCTCAAGGGAGATGCGTGATGAACCACCTGCTGCGTGAGAAGGCCCCGATCACCGAGGCCGCATGGGCCGAGATCGACGAGGAGGCCACCAGCGCCCTCAAGGAGGTGCTCGCCGGTCGTCGCCTGCTCGACGTCGCCGGGCCCAAGGGCTGGAAGCACAGCTCGGAGCCGACCGGTCGCACGCGCCACGTGGGCGCGGTGATCGGCGACGTGGACGCCCGGGTGCGCGACGTCCGACCGCTGGTCGAGCTCAAGGTGCCGTTCGCCGTCTCACGGGCGGAGCTCGACGCCATCGACCGCGGGGCGTGCGACGCCGACCTGGACGCCGTCCGGCTGGCGGCCCGTGACGCCGCGGTGGCCGAGGACCGGTCGATCTTCCACGGCTTCTCCGCCGGCGGCATCGACGGCATCGTCGAGGAGACGCCGCACGAGCCGGTCATCGTCGACGAGGACTACGAGCGGTACCCGTCGTTCGTCGCCCAGGCGATGTCCAAGCTGAAGCTCGGCGGCGTCGGCGGCCCGTACGCCATCGCACTGGGCCCGCGCTGCTACACCGGCGTGGTCGAGCAGTCGGAGATGGGCGGCTACCCGGTGCTCAAGCACCTCGAGCTGATCCTCGGCGGTCCGGTGGTCTTCGCCCCCGGCGTCAACGGCGCCGTCGTCATGAGCCTCCGCGGCGGCGACGCGGAGATCGTGATCGGCCAGGACTTCTCGATCGGCTACACCGACCACGACGCCGAGGTCGTGCGCCTGTACCTGCAGGAGAGCTTCACGCTCAACCTGTGCGCAGCCGAGGCGTTCGTCCACCTCCGCTACGAGGACTGACGTCCCGGCCCGCTCGGTTCCATGATCTCGACGGTTCTCCGTCGGTGTCCGGGAACAGAGCGGGCTCAGAGCGTCACCGCTCCCGACCGGTTGATCGCGGCGGCGTCGGTGCCCAGGTAGGACGCGACGACCAGCGGGTGCTCGAGCACCTCGGCCGGCGGTCCCTCCACCAGCACCGCCCCCAGCTCCATCGCCACCAGCCGGTCGCACAGCCCCGACAGCAGCGGCATGTCGTGCTCGATGACGAGCATGGCCGCGCCGGTGTGGTCCCGGATGCGCCCGAGCAGCGGCCCGAGCGCCTCTGTCTCGCGCTGCGCGACTCCGGCTGACGGCTCGTCGAGCAGCATCAGCACCGGGTCCTCCGCCAGCAGGCAACCGAGCTCGACGATGCGGCGCGTCCCGGTGGACAGCACCGACGTGGGCGTGTGTGCGTAGCGCTGCAGCCCGAGCATCCTGGTGAGCTCGTCGACACGGTCCATGGTGTCGTCCTCCGCCAGGTAGCTCGCCGGCATCCGCGTGGCATCCGCAACCATCGACCGGTTGTGCACGCCCCGCTCGCAGGCCACGGCCAGCGTCTCGGTCACGGTCAGCGACGGGAAGAGCCGGGCCTCCTGGAACGTCCGACCCATCCCGCTCCGGGCCCGCTCGGCCGGCGTCCAGCCCGTCACGTCGACCCCGCGGAACACGATCGCCCCGTCGTCGCGCCGCTGGGCGTCGTCGCCGCTCGTGTCGAGGCGGTGGAACCCCGAGATGCAGTCCATGAGGGTGGTCTTGCCGGCGCCGTTCTGGCCGATCAGGCCCACGATCTCACCCGGCTCGACGGCCAGGTCCACGTGGCTCAGCGCCTGCACACCGCCGAACCGCTTGGTCACGTCGCGGCAGCTCAGCACCGTCGTCGGGTTCGTTCCGGCCCCGCCGGCGTCCGCCTCCTCAGCGCGGACGGACGCGGCGGCGGCCGGGCGTGTCCGTGCCGGGGTGCTGAGCGCGGTGAGGTCGATCGCGGCGATGACCTCGTCCGCCTCGTCGGCCACGCCGTCGACGTCCCCACCGTCTCCTGCGCCGGCCCCCTCGATGAACACCGAGCGCAGGAGGTCGGGTCGCTCCAGCAGCTCCCGCGTCGGACCCTCGAACCGGACGGTGCCCTTCTCCATGAACACGGCCCGCTCGGCCAGGGTGAGGGCGACGTTGACGGACTGCTCCACGACCACGATCGTCATGCCGCCGTCGTTCAGCGTGCGGACGACGTCGCAGAGAGCCGAGACGACCAGGGGTGACAGGCCGAGGGACAGCTCGTCGATCAGCAGAACCCTGGGCCGGAGGAGGAGCGTCATGGCCAGTGCCAGCTGCTGCTGCTCCCCGCCGGAGAGGTCGCCGGCGAGCTGCACCCGGCGCTCCTCCAGGATCGGGAACACCCGGTGGACCTCGGCCATGTCCTCGTCGATGCGGGCCGAGTCCTTGCGGAACGTCCAGCACGCCAGGCGCAGGTGGTCTGTCACGCTCAACGTCGGGAACACCGCCTTGCCGCCCGGCATGAGGGCGACGCCGTCGCGCACGATCTGCTCGGGGGAGCGGCCGCCGATCCGCCGACCGTCGAGCGTGACCTCGCCGGACGACGACGACAGCCCGCAGATGGCCTTGAGGATCGTGGACTTGCCGGCGCCGTTGGTGCCGAGGAGCGCCACGACCTCGCCGTCGTGCACCTCCAGGTCGACTCCGAACAGGACCTGCAGCTGCCCGTAGCTGACGTCGACGTCGCGTGCCGTGAGCAGCGGCTCGGGTCGGTCCCACAGCGGCCCGTCGACGGTGCCGCCGAACGGCGGAGGTGTCGGGCCCCCGTTCTGTGATGTCGCCATCGCGTTCTGTGATGCAGCACCGTGGGCTTCGCCCCGGTCCTGCATCACAGAACCAGCGGGTGCGGTGCCAGGGAGTGCGAAGCCGGGGAGGGTGGTGAGGTCGACGGTCGGGAGGGGCTGACCTTCGAGGTCGAGTCCGGCCCGTCGGGCGATCGGACGGACGAGCCGGTCCCGCACCCGGGCGGTCAGCCCGGCCAGGTCGGCGGGCACGGCCCACAGGACGACGAGCACCCCCACGCCGGCGCCGACCAGCCGGATGGTGGCGTCGAGGTCCTGGGCCCCGCGGAGCCCGGCGGCCCCGACGATGGCGCCGCCGATGGAGCCGAGGCCGCCGATCGTGGCCCCCGAGAACACCTCGACGGACTGGACGACCTGGTAGCTGCCCTCGCGGGCGCCGTGCAGCAGCAGCACGTGCAGTCCGCCGGCGAGCCCGGCCAGTGCTCCCGAGAAGATGAACCCCTGCAGCGTCGCCCACCGGGCGGACACCGAGGCGGCCTCGGTGGCCTTGCGGTTGTCCCGCGCCGCGATCAGCAGACGGCCCGAGCGGGAGCGGCGCACGCTGCGGGCCAGGACGACGGCCACGGCCAGCCACGCGAGGGTGAACCACAGCATCGACCGCTCGTCCTCGAGGTCGACGCGGCCCCACAGCAGCGGGCGGATGACCGTCTGGGGGATGAGCTCGGGGAACACGTTGGGGTTGAGCACGTAGCCGTCGAGGACGACGGCGAACGCCAGGGTGACCACGGCCAGGAACGGCCCCTTGATCCGCAGCGCCGGGACGCCGAGCAGCACTGCGACCAGGGCACCCGTGGCCGTGGCGACGGCCAGCACCAGGAACAGGTCGACGTTCCAGCGGGCGACGAGGTTGCCCGCCACGATCGCCCCGGCGCCCACGATGGCGAACTGGCCCAGGCTGATCTGACCACCCCACCCGGTGAGGACCACCAGCGACACGGCCACGATCGCCCAGACCGCCATGATCGACACCGAGAACGCGTCCGACGGCCCGAGGCGCATCGGGACGAGCACCGCGGCGGCGAGGAGAGCGACGACGCCGGCCCGCTTGGCGTACCGGACCAGCGGGAGCGCGGCGACGGCCGGCGCCAGGCCGCGGACGAGGTCCGCGTTGCGCCAGCCGCCGTCGGCGTCGTGGGCCCGGGAGCGGCTGCCCTCGCCGACGAGCAGGGCGACGAGGATCACGACCAGGATCGCCACGTCGACCAGCGACGGGGTGTCGGTGTTCCACCGCACGACCTGCTGCATCACGCCGAGGCCGATCGAGGCGACGAACGCGACGGGCAGCGACTCCATCCGGGCGACGATCGCGGCCGCCAGGGCGGGCAGCAGGATGGCGGGACCGGCGGTGGCCGACGGCGCCGCGCCCTGGAACGGCGCCTGGAGGACGAAGGTCAGGGCGGCGAGCGCCCCGGCGATGGCCCAGACGGCCGTGGTGAGGTTGCGCACCGGGACGCCGAGCAGCCGGGCCCGGTCGGTGTTCTCCGACGCGGCGCGTATCGCGGTGCCGGCCAGCGACCGTCGGAGGAACCAGGCCAGGGCCACGACGACGACCGGGACGACGGCGAGCGTCAGCAGGTGGTTGCCGTTGATGACGATGGCGCCGACCTCGGTCTCGAACGCGTTGAGCGGCGTCTCGTAGGCGCCGAGCACCATCCCCGACGCGTCGAAGACC
Source organism: Actinomycetes bacterium (assembly GCA_023434535.1). Taxonomy (GTDB): domain Bacteria; phylum Actinomycetota; class Acidimicrobiia; order Acidimicrobiales; family Microtrichaceae; genus Dermatobacter. Next base: position 9,806 of record JAEYSR010000126.1, on the reverse strand, counting down.
CGGGACGGGATGAGCAGCTCGATGCCGCCGAGCAGCTGGGCCAGGCCGATCGTCGCCACGGTCAGGACCAGGCGGGGAGCGTTGGCGAACCGACGGATGACGAGCACCTCGACGAGCGCCCCGACCGCGAGCCCGAGCACCGGGGCCACCACCAGCGTCGACCAGTACGGCCAGTCCCACGACACGAACAGGTGCACCGCGGTGAGGCCGGCGACGCCGGCCATGGCGCCGTTCGCGAAGTTGATGACCCGGTTGGCCCGCCAGATCAGGATCAGCCCGACGGCGGTCAGCCCGGTCGCCGAGCCGATGATCGCCCCGGAGAGCACCACGCCGAGGGGGACGCCCAACGGCAGCAGCGCACCGGCGACGACCCACAGCAGCGCCAGACCCGCGGCCCACACCAGGACCCGGCCGACGACGGGGAGCGAGCGGTACGTCCGGAGCGTGCCGGGGGTGCTCATCCGAGCGCCGATCGCGGTGGCGTGGCCGGCCACTTGCCGATCGGGTAGCGGGCGCCGCCGTTGGGATCCTGGTACGTGCCCGGGGAGCGGGTCTGGACCGACGGGACCGACGGGTTCCAGAACACCTCACGGGCGTCGTCGGACGTGGTGTAGTCGTTGGGGCCGAAGCCCCACGTGCCGTACGGGCCGGTCCGCTTGGGGTAGTCGAACATGGCCTTCTCGAAGCTCTGCGGCGTGAGGTTGGGGCCGGCGCCCTGGATCCCGATGGCGAGCAGGTACAGCTGGTTGTAGATGATCTCCACGCCGACCGAGGGCTCGTCGGGCCGGACCGACTTGTAGGCCCGGTAGCCCAGGCCCTGGCCGGCGGGCTGCGTGGCGCCCGCGAAGCTCACGCCGAACGCCCGGCCCCACTGATCGGGCTGGAGGATCTGGCCGATCATGTCGTTGTCGACCAGCGCCACGCCGGTGACCACCCACTCGGGCTGGTAGTTCTGCTCCTTGGCCTTGGCCGTCAGGAACGTGAGCAGCAGCGGGTCGCATCCGCACACCACGGTGGTGACCTTCTCGGCCTTCAGCTTCTGGATGAGCGACGACGCCTGGTCCGACATCCTCGGGATGTCGATCTGGTACTTGAGCGAGTCGACCAGGTCCCCGGCCTTGCCCGCCTTCTGCAGGATCGAGATGCCGGCCCGAACGCACTCCTGGTACCAGGAGTTCTCGGGGGCGATGATCATCGCCCGCCGGGGGTTGCCCTTGAGGTCCCCGCCGGCCAGCGCCGCGGGCTGACCGGCCATCTTGGTGGCGTAGTAGCTGGCGACGCTCTCCACCACGGTCGAGCAGTCGGTGAACTGGCTCCAGGAGTACGGGCGGCGCTGGGACATCCACTCCCGGGACGTGAAGGGCACGCCGATGTTGATGACCTGCTTGGAGGCCAGGGCATCGGCGTAGACGGGCGACACGGCCGAGACGTCGGCGAACGCCTTGATCTCCTGGGCCACCTTGAGAGCGTCGGCCTGGGCGCCCTCCTGGCCGCCGCCGGTGGTCTCCTTGAGGACGTCTCCCTTGCCGTCCCACTGCACGACCTCGAGCTTCCGGCCGTAGAACTGGAACCGCTTGTTGAAGTAGTCGACCAGTCCGGCGACCGTCTTGGTGATGACCGCCGGGCTCTCGTTCGGGATCTTGGCGTTGGCGACCTTGGAGACCGCGTCGAGCATGCCGTTGGCGAAGCTGCCGATGCGGACCGAGACGACGATCTTGTCGTCGGTGACCCCTCGGCTCGTGGCTCCGCCGTTGCCACCGGAGAACTGCACGCAGGGCGGCGAGTAGGGGTCGCCCGGGATCTGCGCGGCCCCGCAGCCCGCCACCTTGGCGGGACCGGAGTTGGCGCCCGCTCCGGCCTTGGCGCCGCCGCCACCGGCGGCTCCGCCTCCGGTGGATCCGCCGCCGGTGCCGTCCGCCCCGGCTGCCGCTGCGGCCGCCGGGTCGAGCGGCACGGTCTCGGTCGCCCCCGCCACCGACGCGTCGTCGGTGGTGAGCTCGGTGCCGTCGGCCGAGCTGCCGGCGGCCTCGACGCGCACCTCGCGCTGCTGGCTCGGGACCAGCACCGCCACGGCCAGGAACACCGCGGCGAACCCGATCAACGGGCCGTAGCCCCTGAACAACCTGTCCTTGGCCCCGTCAGCCACATCCGCCTCCGTCGATCACTGGATCACTCGATCACCCGCTCGGACCGGCGTCCTGCGACGCGGTCACCGACCGACAGCCCCACCGCGCCGAGGAGCGCCAGCGCTCCCACTGCGACGCCGGCTCGGCCGGCGGACCCGTCCTCCATCCGGCCGAGCGCCGAGGCGGGCAGGACCACCTGCTCCGTCCCGGTCGCCGCCGGAGCGGACGTCGGCACCTCGCCGAGGTCCGTGCCCAGGTCCAGGGTTCCGGTCTCCTCGAGCGACGTCCCCATGTCGTACGACCCGGTGTCGGTCCAGTCGGTGCTGAGGTCGTCCACGACGACCTCCGGGACCGGCGCGACGGTGTCGGGCGTCGTCTCGGGGACCGTCTGGACCGGGGGGATCGAGTAGTCGGTGTCGAACGTGGCGACGTCGACGCCGCCGGCGAGCGCCTCGACCGAACCCGAGCCACCCATGACCCCGAGCAGCACGTCGACGATGGTCAGCACCGTGGCGTTCTTGCAGTCCGCGGCCAGCAGGTCCTTGCGCCACTGCTGGATCTGGCTCTCCACCTGTCCGAGGAACGGCAGCACCACCTGCGACCCGAACGGCGGGTTCACGATGCGGAACCCCATCGGCGTGACCTTCACCCCGTTGTCGCTCACCTGCACCTGGGGCAGGTCGAGGACCACGCCCAGCGGCGACAGCAGCTGCTCGAGCCCGGCCTTGAAGCCGGCGAGGTCCGCGAGGGCGTCGGTCGGCGATCGGGGGATGCCGAGGACGCTGGCGCTGGCGAAGGTGAAGGACCCGCTGGCGCTCGTGCGGGCCCCGGACTGCGCGGTGGCCTCCCACCGGGGCTGGTTGAAGGTGAACAGCCCGCCCAGCACGCGCAGCTGGTCGGCCTCGCTGACGGCGTGCGCCTCCCGGACCTGGTCCTTCAGCTGGGTCGTGACCTCCGTCCGCCCGCCGTCGATGGCGATGAGCCCGATGTCGGCGGGAGCGGACTCCGTGCGGGCCCACGATGACGGCAGCGGCGTGGCCGTCGCGTCCTGGAAGCCGGCCGACGGGCCCACGGGACCTCCGTCGATGCCGGGCTGGAACGCCTGGGTGCGGCGCGACGCGTCGGCGCCCTGCTCGGAGGAGTCGGCTCGCGTCACCGGCGGCAGCGTGTCGGCGGAGAGGATGCCCGGGGTGCCGTCGCACTGCTCGCCGGAGAACAGGACGGGCAGCACGCCCATGTCGAGCGCCCGGGCCTCGGCGGTGCCGGTCCGGTCCTGGTAGCCGGCCAGGGAGCGGCCGTAGGTGAAGCCGATCGTGGCGTTGGCGGCCTTCAGGTTGAGCGAGAAGGTGTCGGCGCTGGCCTGGGCGTCGCCGGTGCGGAACCCGTCGGAGGCGGCGGAGCCGATCGACGCGCCGAACGCGACGAGCGCGACGACGAGGAAGGTGGCGCGCACCCACCTCGTCGCCGCTCTCCGATCCGGTGTGCGGATCACCCCGTCGTGCACGTCGTCCCCCCGGACTTCGACGCTGTGTGCGACGCCGGGTCCCCCCGGAACCGACGTCGCTGTGACAATAGTCCTACTCGGGGTAGGAAATCACCGGATCGACCCGGGTGAACGCGGCGCACCCACCGGGCGTCGGATGCCGTGTCGACGAGCCTCCGGCGGCTTCAATGGTGCGGTGCTCTTCCCGACGATGACGTTCGCGATCTTCTTCGTCGTCGTCCTCGGCGTCAGCTGGCGGCTGTCGGACCGCCCGCTGCAGTGGAAGCTGTTCGTCCTGGCGGCCAGCTACGTGTTCTACGGCTGGTGGGACGCCCGCTTCTGCCTGCTCCTGGCCGGCTCGACGATCGCCAACCACCTGATCGTCCAGCTGGTCGCCCGGGCCCGCACCGACCGGTCCGCCCGGATCGCCATGCTCGCCGGCGTCGTCGTCAACCTCGTGGTCCTGGGGTTCTTCAAGTACTACGGGTTCTTCGTCGACTCGCTGCTGCAGGCGCTCGAGCCCATGGGACTGGCGCCCACGGCGCTGCTCATCAAGGTCGGGCTGCCGGTCGGCATCTCCTTCTTCACGTTCTGCGCCATCAGCTACGTCGTCGACGTGTTCCGCGAGGAGCAGGAGCCCATCGCGCTGCTCGACTTCGCGGTGTACCTCTCCTTCTTCCCGCACCTGGTCGCCGGTCCGATCGTGCGCGTGTCGGAGTTCGAGCCGCAGCTGCGCCGTCGCCGCAACCGCGACACCGTCGACGCGGTGCGGGCCGCCCGCCTCATCTGCCGGGGCATGTTCAAGAAGGTGGTGATCGCCAACTACCTCGCCACCGCGATCGTGGACCCGGTGTTCGCCTCCCCGGGCCAGTCGCCGAACCTGGAGCTGGCGGTCGCGGCGATCGCCTACGCGGTCCAGATCTACGCCGACTTCTCCGGCTACACCGACATGGCGATCGGCATCGCGCTGCTGATGGGGATCCGCTTCCCCGACAACTTCGACCAGCCGTACTCCGCCACGTCGATCCAGGACTTCTGGCGGCGCTGGCACATGACGCTGTCGCGTTGGCTGAGGGACTACGTGTACATCCCCCTCGGCGGCAACCGCGGCGGCGAGAGGGCCGAGATGCGCAACCTGGTGGCGACCATGGCCATCGGCGGGCTCTGGCACGGCGCCAACTGGACCTTCATCGTGTGGGGCTTCTACCACGGGTTCGGACTCGTGCTGGAGCGCAAGTGGAAGGAGCGCCCGGCGCGGTCCTGGCGGCGCGGAGCGCTGGACCTGCGTGACCCCGACGCCGATCCCGAGCACGCCGCGGCCGACGGCTACCCCGATCGACCGCCCATGTCGGCCGCGCCGCCGAGGTCGGGAGCGGACGGCGACACGCAGGTGATGGCCCGCCCCGCACCGCCCCGGAAGGAGCCGAACGTCTGGGTGTCGCGGCTGGTGGTGTTCGCGTTCGTGACGGTCGGCTGGATCTTCTTCCGGGCCGTCGACCTGCCGACCGCCGTCAACTACCTCACGGGTCTGGTGACGCGCTGGGGCGTGGGAGACCTGGTCACCCCGCTCGTGCTCCTCACGATCGTCGCCGGCATGGTCGGCCAGTTCGTCCCCCGACGACTCGGCGACGCGCTGGAGTACCGGGCCTCGCACCTGCCGCCGGCCGCTCTCGGACTGGGCGTCGGCCTGTTCCTGGTCGTGACCAACCTGCTCGGCCCCGTGGGCGTCGCCCCGTTCATCTACTTCGCCTTCTGAGATGCAGACCGAACGCGGACCCCAGAACGGACCCGGTGAGGACCGTCGCCGGCGCGATGGTGATCCGCGCACCCGAGGAGACAGCGGCGGCGGCAGCGGTGCCCGTCGCCCGACCCGCCGCACCCGACGGACCATGTCCGCGGACGCCACCTGGAAGTCGGTCCTGCTGGCGCTCGTCGTGTTCGCCGTCCTCGGCTCGGGCGGGCTGCGCGAGTCGGCCGAGGGCATGCCGATCGGCTGGCAGCGCGACGTGGCGATGGGCCTGACCGGCGGGCTCGACCGCGTGGTCAACCTGGTGTCGCTCAACCGACCGTACGACTGGGCGGCCGAGCAGCTGGGTCGCACGCAGGCCGACCAGGACTTCGAGTTCCCCGTCGCGACGACCGTGCCGTCGGCGACCACCACGACGTTGCCCCCGCTCGAGGCGCCCACTGCCGCCGACCCGCTGAACGTGGTCATCGCAGGAGACTCGACCGCCATCGGGGTGGGGGACCGGCTGAAGGTCGCGGTCGACGACGACCCCACGATCTCCGTCGACGTGCAGGGCAAGGTGGCCACGGGCCTGACCCGCTCCGACTACTTCAACTGGGGCGGGAGGACCAAGGAGCTTCTGGAGACCCTGGATCCCGACGTGCTGCTCTTCATGGTCGGCGCCAACGACACGCAGTCGATCCTGTCGCCCGACGGCACCGTCGTGGCCCAGTACGGCACACCGGAGTGGGCCGACGCGTACCGGACGCAGGTGGCCGGGATCATGGACCTGGCCCACGAGGGGTCGCGGCGGGTGCTGTGGGTCGGCCAGCCCGAGGTCGGCAACGCCAAGGTCAACGCCACGCTGGAGCAGGTGAACACCATCATCCAGGAGGAGGCGGCGACCCGGCCGTGGGTCACCTACTTCGACCTCGCCTCGGTGGTGGCCGGAGACGGGGGCGCGTTCTCCGAGTACGTGACGTTCCCCGACGGCGAGACCGTGCGCTGCTTCGCCGGCGACGGCATCCACCTGAGCCTGCAGTGCCTGGACCGCTCGATGGAGCAGCTCGTCCCGCAGCTGCGGTCGCTGTATCAGGGGTGACCCGAGCCTTAGCGGCTGGGAGCGGAAAGGCCGAGTCTCAGCCGACGCCGAGGGAGTTCAGCAGCGGCCCGTTGAGCCAGACCGCGGTGAGCGCGCCGAGGGCCAACGCCGGTCCGAACGGGAAGCGCGTGCCCTTCTTGGCGAAGAGCGACACGAGCCCCATGGCGAGGCCGATCAGGCTGCCGAAGAGCAGCCCGTAGATCGGCAGCACGAGGGCGAACCAGCCGAGGAACATGCCGAGCAGGAGCATCAGCCGGACGTCGCCGAAGCCGAGCTTGCCGGGGGCGACGAGCCACAGGACGAAGAACAGGCCGAACATGCCCACGCCGCCGATGACGGCGCGGACGATGGAGGCCGGCTGGCCGATGGCGAGCGACGCGGCGCAGATGAGGACGAAGCCGACGGCGGCTCCCACCCACGGCATCCACCACGGGATGAGCCAGATGCGCAGGTCGATGAAGGCGACGGCCGCGAGCACGACGACCAGCCACAGGAACGCCAGGGCCACCCATCCCGAGCTGACGGTGGCGACCGTGAGGACCATCGCGACGGGCACCGCGATCTGCAGGAGCGGCACCGTCGAGGCGAGGCGGGTGCCGCACGACGGGCATCCCCGGAACCAGCTGAGGACCGGCACCACGTCCGAGGCCCGGTACACGTGGTGGCACTCGGGGCAGCGGGCCTCCCGGTACTCGGCCCGGATGACCGGGGGCGGGGCGTCGTCGGTGCCGACCTCGGCGCCCACGTCCCGGGGAGTCAGGGGACGTAGCTCCTTGTAGCGGTGGACGGGCACCGTCAGCTGCCAGCCGACCACGGTGCCCACGAGCGCGGTGAGGACGAGGAGCGCGACGGTCACGGTCCTCCATCGGCCGTCATCGGGACCGGCCTGAGCGTTCTGCGACGGTCGCGGCGCGGCCTGCGACGCTCCACGGTGCCCGTCCCGCCCACGGCCGGGGCCGTCAGCCCTGGCTGGAGCCGATGATCGGCTGGGCGACGCGCAGCCGCTCGTCGTAGCCCGGGTCCCAGGGGAGGAGACCGGACCTGTCCGGCCACACGAACTGCAGCATCCGCCAGTCGCCGGGTCCGAGGCCGCTGCGGGCGTGGAAGTCGACGGCGTCGGCGAACAGCTCGGCGTGCTCCGACAGGTCCACCGGGACCAGGGCGCACGGCAGGTCCGACTCCAGCAGGCCGACGAACACGGCGTCCACGGGCAGCTCCACCCCTCCGCCGTGCTGGTCGGCGACCATCCCGAGGAGTCCACGGGCGGCGACCGCCTGGAGTCCGAAGATCACGACCTCGGGTCGGCCGAACGTGCTCTCGAACCCGATGGTGTAGGTGTAGCCCGCACGCGCCGGCGGGCCCTCGACCGGGTCGACGGGGTCCGCCACCCAGCCCTGGTCCTCGATCACCCAGGCCAGCTTGTCCAGGTGCTCCATGTCCCTGTCGGGGAACACGTCGTCGGTCATGTCGGCGCCTCCTCGGAGCGACGGACCAGGTCGGCCAGCGCGCCCCGGTCCAGCTTGGCGACGGTGGTGAGCGGGAGCTGGTCGACCACGACGACGTGCTCGGGCAGCTTGTGGCGGGCCAACCGACCCTCGGCGTGGGTCCTCAGGTCGTCGACAGTGGGCGGGGCGGACGGATCCCGGGCCACGACGACCGCGACGCCGACCTCGCCCATCACGTCGTCCGCTCGCGGGCTGATCGCCACGGCCGACAGCGCGGGGTGGTCCGACAGCGCCGCCTCGACCTCTTCCGGGAAGACGTTGTAGCCGCCCCGGATGTACATGTCGGTGCGCCGACCGGCCAGGACGTAGCAGCCGTCCTCGCGTCGCACGGCGAGGTCGCCGGTGCGGAGCCAGCCGTCGTCGGTCAGGGCCGCGGCGGTGGCCTCGGCGTCGTTCCAGTAGCCGGCGGTCACGGCGGGGGAGCGGATCTGCAGCTCTCCGGCCACGCCATCGGGCAGGGGCCGGTCGTCCTCGTCGGCGACCCTGGCCTCGACGCCGGCCCGGGGTCGGCCGATCGTGTGCAGCGCCTCGTCGTCGGGCGCGTCGAACGCCGTGCCCAGCCCCACCCCTCCGGACTCGGTGGAGGAGTAGCGGATGGAGTACGCGGCGCCGAAGCGCTCCCGCGCCTCGCGGACCAGCCCGGGTGGCGATGCCGCCCCGCCGGCGATGATGGACTGCACGCAGCTCAGGTCCAGCTCCTCCATCAGGCTGGATCGCAGCATCAGCGCGAGCTGCGGCGCGACCACTCCGATGGTCGGCATGCGGTGCTCGGCGACCATGCGCAGGGCGTCGTCGGCCCGCCACGGCTCGAGCACGTGGAGCGTCGCGCCGGTGCGCAGGTACCACGGGAGCTTCAGCGCCATCCCGACGTGGGCGAACTGCGTCGAGGCCAGCATCGCCGTCCCGCCGTCCCAGCGGTCCTCGGCGCCCGGTCCCAGGTCGAGGTCCTGCACGGCCCGCTGGTGGGCGACGGTGAACACGGCGCCCTTGGCCCGGCCGGTGGTCCCCGAGGTGAAGCAGACGGTGGTGACCCTGGCGTCGTCGCCGTCCCGCTCGTCGCCATCCCCGGAGCCGGCCTCGGCCGGCAGCGCGCCCCAGAGGGGTCGGCAGGCGTCGCCCGGCTCGACCACCGCGACGTCGGTCCGCAGCGGCAGGCCGTCGACGCCGGCGGCGTCGCTGACCACCAGGTCGGGCGTCACGAGCGACACCAGCTCGGCCCGCTCGGGCGCCGCCAGCTTGGGGCTCACGGGAGCGAACACCGCGCCGACCCGATCGCACGCCACGGCGAGCACGATCCACTCCGGGCACGACGGCAGGACGGTGGCGACGACCGATCCCGGACCGAGCCCCCGCGCCGTGAGCCCGTGCGCCACCAGGTCGGCGCAGCCGTCGAGATCGCCGTAGCTGAGCGTGTGGGAGGGGGTGACGACGACGGGTCGTGCCCCGAAGCGGGCTCCGGCCTCCCGTGCGATGCGTCCGAGCACCGCACGAGTGTAGGTGTCGTGCGCCCACGGCCGGCCGGTGGCGTGCGGTCACCGGGATTGCACCCCGGAGGCGGTCCGCCGCACCCCGAATCGGGCTCAAGGTGCGCGAGGGCGTCTCCGATACCGAGAGCACCATGAGCGATCTCCGCACCAGCCCTCGCAGCGCCACAGCATCGGCGGCCACCACCGGGCGCGGCCCCGTCAGGGCCCTCCTCGTGGCGCTGCTCGCCGCACTGCTGGCGGCGTGCGCGCCCGCCTCCGGCGAGTCGGACTCCTCCGCCTCCGGCCGCCAGGGCAGCGACCTCGCCAACCGGATCGCCGGTCCTCGTCCGACCACCACCCCGTCGCCGACGTCTCCGACGCCGGCCGCCGGCACGTAC
>JAEYSR010000104.1 GCA_023434535.1 Actinomycetes bacterium | reverse complement strand
GCGCTCCTCTCACAGCCTCAGGGTGACACGAATCGACCCGACGCCGTCACCGCCGCGTAGTCGGCACTGCATGCCGGGGCCGTGCCCGAAGCGTCCTGGCCCCGAAGGTCGTCTAGGCCGATGCTGCGGTGATGTGCCGGAACAGGTCGTGGTCGAACTCTCTCTGGAGCGCTCCGAGGGAACACGCGAGGGCGGCGAGTGCGGGATCGATGTCGGCGGTGCCTGGTTCGAAAGACCAGTGGATGGACAGTCGGCGGCTGTCAGCGAACTCGGGTGGGGTCATGGAGATGATCGTTCCGTGATCCGGGCGTGCGAGACGAGAGGTCCACACGGCGTGCCAGGCAGTGGCCAGGCCGTCGACGAGGTCGAGGCACTGCGCTGGATCGTGGCCGGGCGCGAGGTCGATGCTGACTTCCACCCGAGCGGCGTCGTGGATCGTGTCGTCGACGGTCATGGCGACGGGGGTTGCCGGTCCTTCGTGTCCGAAGAGCTCGTAGCGGTAGTAGGGGACAGGTTGACGTTCGACGAGCCATTTCGGCTGGCGGCTCCGTACGGGCGGGCGTTCCTCGGGAGGCTGGTAGCTCGTCGAGCCGGGAACGGTCTGGAACTTGAGGATCGGCAGCCCCTCGCGCAGGAGTGGCAGCAAGGCCGTGCGCCAGGCTGCGACGGAGTCGAGAGTGAGCTCAGACGGGGTCGGGGCCGCAGTGACGAGCACCATCTCGTTCGGGTGGATCCAGTCGATGGCGACACCGTCGATGCTGACGAGCTGCTCGAGATCGATCCTGCGGAGGTGGCCCTCCGTGAGCAGCACCGCCCAGTAGTAGCCGTGGATCTGCCAGTCGAACTCGTTGGCGGTGAGCCCAGCACGTTCCACGATCCGATGCGTGTACGGGTCGTCCTCGTTGTCGACGTGAACGAAGCCCGTCACGACCGGGTTGATTCGAGCGTGCGCTCGAAGCCACCGGAGGACACCCTCGGCGACGCTGTCTGCCACCTCGTCCGGTACCTCCAACTTCATGGTGATCCGCCGCGACCCGACGCTCCTGAACGAACGCGGGTCAAGAGTCGGGTCTTCGATCCGCACCTGGTCGAAGAAGGTGCCGACCTGCGCATAGGTCTCGTCGGCGTCCGCCTGCTCGGAAAGCACCGCACGCGCCAGTTCGGTCAGCTTCGACGGCCGACCGCGCCGCCGCCGGTGGGTTCGGAAGTCGAGGTCGTCGAATGGCCCATAGACCCAGTCTTCGATCTGGGTGCGCATCGGCAGCTGGTCCACGATCGCTTCGACAATTCGAACCAGGTCAAGGAACGCCGGGACGAGGTCAGGACCTTCTGCGAGATCGAGACCTGTCAGCTCGAGGGAGACGATGGTCGGATCGCGAGTGGTCACGAGAATCAGCCGGCCGTCCCGACAAGAGGAAGACAGCGGGCAGCCACGTGCGGATCGCTTCTTCCGACGGGTTCATCTGTCGGGTAGCGCACCCGCTCCCATCGGCATGGTTCGGTGACAGCTGAACCGTTCCAAGAACCCAGATCGGCCAGCAGCCGGCATTACGCGCGGACACTGCTGGCTTAACAAGGCGCGGCGATGGCGACTCAGCTCCGTCCTGGCCTCTCGTCCTCGGAAGTCGAGGAAGCTCTCCGGCCTCTCGGACTCCACCCCAGTACGGAACTCGTGGAGTGGTTCGGACGGCACAACGGCGCAGGTCGTCCGGGCGCATCTCACCTGGAGGCCCAGTTTCCTCCCGGCACAGAGCTCGGACCGATGGCGCTGATGGTCAAGGAGTACCGCGAGTCTCTTGAGGCAGCGGCAGACCTGGAAGAAGGCACCGGTTTCGAGGCTGAGTGGTTTTGGAAGCCGACCTGGTTCCCGATCGCCCGGCTCGTCGGGGGAGGCGTTCTGGTTCTGGACCTTGTCGATCCTTCGAGCCCGACGAGTCCAGTGCATGCCGTCTGGTGGGAAAGTGGTCCGACCAACTCGTGGCCGAGCCTCGCTGCCTTCGCCCGCTTTGCCCTGCACGGGCTCGCGTCCGGGCGTTTCATAGTCGGACCCGACGGCGTGGTGGACGGTCCGGCCCTCGACGACGTCTGAGCGTCTCGCGAACGCGAGGGTGACGTCGCCGCGTGGTTGTGGCGCGTCCGTGGACGGGCAGAGGGACGGCCAGGGGCCACTACCTCCCGGTCCGGGCGTCATGTAACGGCGATTGCACGGCCGTCTGTCCGGGCCGAGGGCGTCGCTCGGGGTTGGTGGCCCGGCTAGATCTCGGCACGATGGTTCGACCAGCCGCCCGCGTCGCGGACCTGTCGAACCTGTTCGGGAGGCCAAGCATGAATCGACGACATCGATCAGTCGCCCTCGCCTTCATGCTCACCTGGACTGCCGGTGCCTGCGGAGAAATCGGCAACAAGAACGAGCGATCGGCCACCGGCGGGATGATCGAATCGCTGCAAGTCCAAGATTGCAGCAGCGCAAAGGAAGCGGCGGAGTACGCGGGCAACGTGAACGTGACACCGAGCAAGATCTCGACACTTGACGCCGGTGCGGTCGGCAGAGCAGAGAGCGTTCGGTGCTTCGTTCAGGATCTGCACGGCAATCCGAACTACGTGATCTCGCCCACTGAGGGCCCAGTGCTCGCGGTTTGGGCAGCACGATCCCTCAAGCGCGAGCGGACCTACTCAGAAGGCGAGTTCAACCGAGCGCTCCAAGCCCTCTTGGAGGGCGGCGCCGACCCGTGTCTCGGTCCGACAGAGGGCCGCTTCGCTCACATGACTCCGTTGGACATCGCGATCACGACCGGTAGTCGACCGTCGACGATTGAGGTGCTGAGACGTTTCAGCGCACAGTGCTGAGCAGCGGAGGGTCCGCCGCCCGGGCCGCACCGTTGCGGTGTCCATGCGGTCCTGATCCAGTCCACACGCGCGTCGCACCCAGAATGAAGTGCCGGTTGGAGCACGTGATCTGTCACGTTGACGACGTCACATGACGATCCTGTCAGGATGCTGTCGTGGAGCCTCAGCCGCCGTGGGCCGACGAGTATCAGACCGAATGGGGCCTGTGGACGATCGCGCATGGGCTGCCGGACCCGCCAGAACCCTTCACGGTCGGGATGTTGGTTCCGCTCGCCCGATGGGTCGATGACCGCTGTGCAGCCGTGCTCTCCGTGTCCTGGTGGGAGGACGACGAGGAACCACCGTCGTTGCGGTCCGATGTCGAGTTGTTCACGCGTGACGACGGTTCGTTCGAACCGGAAGGGTCGGGAGGCACAGGCTGGTTCGAACCTCCGTTCTCTCGACCCGACATGCCGGCCGACGTCGTGGCAGTGGGCGGATGGTTGGCCAACGGGCCGCTTCAGGCGATGTTCGGTGTTGCAGGCAGCGCAGTGACCGACGTCGTCCTCCGCACTCCGCGTGCAACTCAGGTGCGAGCGATCGAATCGGGGGTGGGAGCGTGGGTTGCGGCATGGCATCGAGATGAGCCTGCGACCGTCGAACTGAAGCTGGGCGATGAGACCGTCGTCATGACGGAGACGTCCGGGCCCGGCGTGTAGTGAAGCTCCTCTATGTCGTCAAGGCCTTGGTGAGGAGTGGGTAGACCTCGCGGGCGACGTAGCGCTTGAGGCATCGGATGATCTCGAGGTTGGAGAGGCCTTCGGCGCGTCGGCGGGTGACGTAGGCCTGGGTTCGGGGGTCGCGTCCCATCCGGTTGAAGATGATGGTGAACAGCGCGGCGTTCGCTTCCCGGTTCCCGGCTCGCGTGGATCACCCCAACCCAGACCGAGAGGGACAACGTCTCCGGTCATCACACCTGGGTCTCAGTGACGCGGCCCCACATAACGCACCGTCCACGGCGCACCAAACTCGAGTTCAACTTCCTTGGCCAACCGATCGGCACGGCCAACTATCTCCGGCAACGCACGTTCGCGACCGCCTCGCCGGCCTCGCTCAGCAGACCAAGCGTCTTCGCACCACTGCTGTAGCCGTGCTGCGAGCGCTGGGCTCGGTTCCGGCATCGGCGAGGCGCTGTCAGACGCCGACCAGAGCGGACCTGCGCCGCTGTCCTGATAGAGCTGAACTCGGTATGGGTCGTTCTCGCTCTGCACTGCGTACGTCCCGCACTTCCCCGTGAATGCTCCACGACTGTACGCCATAGGGAGGCGATGCCGGGCCGAGGAGCAAGGGTCACGTGTGCGGTGCGGTGCGTCCGTCAGTACCGCCGGATACACACGGGCGCGTTGGCCATGGGCACCCGCAGATTGCCGTGGATGATGCGTGATCGGGGCGGGAATGGACAGCCATGTGCGCAGCGTCGACGCCGTGACTTTCCCGACGGTGGATGACGCTGTCGTTGCCCCAGGGTCTTCGGTCGGGTCAGCATGCACTCATGTCCGACGACGCACCATTCGACGGCAGGAAGGTCGACCTCGTCACGCTGTCGCCGGACGGGTCCATGGTGCTGCTCCACATCATCGTTGGCTCACAGTGGTCCGGCTCCGACGCACAGATCCAGTCACTGCAGGAGAAGGTGAACACGTACGTTGGCTTTGCGCTGGATGGTCAGATGGTCGCCACCTATCCCGAGACCGCCGGCCTCGCGTGGGCGATTCGGGTCGATGACCAGGTCGGTGTCCTCGACGGACGATCGCCGGATGTGCTCGAACGACTGGCAGAGGCCGTACGCCGATACGGCGGAGACCTCGTCATCGACTGACTCCGAAACTGCCGACCACGGGCCTATCCCCGCGTTCCCTTCGGGACCCACCGGCCCGACGGCAAGAGCTGCTGGCGTCGTGGTTGATGATCTTCGTGACGGTGATGGCCTCCGGCCTGGCACTGATGTGGCAAGTGCGTCACAGCCGCAGATCACTTGTCTGACTCCGACACGGCCGCGTAGTGCCGGATACCCGACGCCCAACCCCAGACTGAATCGGTGACCCGCCGCCGACTTGATGCCGACGTTCGCTGGTCACTTGTTGCCCTTGCGCCGCTCACGATAGCGACGGCGGTTATGGCTTGGTCCGCCCGCCCGCACTACTCGTCACCATGGTGGACCGCCGTTCTGTTGGTCGGCTCGGCAAGCGCCAGCGCCGGCATCTGGCAGCTCGCGGCAGGACGTCCGCGTGCAGCGGGGATGGCACTCGTGGCATCGGCGTTCACGCTGCCAACGGGGGTCGCAGTCGGTTTCAACGCTGTTCTGATCTTGTTCAGCGTCCCGCTCCTCCTGCTGGGCTCGGGCAACGGGAAGCCCTGGTAGGCGACAGCCAAGTAGTCCCGGCTGCACTCAGTGCCGGTTGGTCGATCGCCAGCGGATAGTGGCCCAGGCACGGCCGCCGTGCACCTTTCGCACCCGAACGTCGACCCAGTCGTGGATGGCATCATCGGGCCATGCCGCCGCTCGTCGTGTATGTGGATGTCGATGACACGTTCGTCCGTCACGTCGGATCGACACAGATCCCAATACCCGCAACCATCCGGCACGACCGGGAACTCCAGGCCCAAGGTGCCGATCTCTACTGCTGGAGCACTGGAGGCGCCGACTACGCACGACTCATGGCCGCCGAGGCCGGCATCGCCGACTGCTTCGCCGCCTTCCTGCCGAAACCCAACGTCCTGCTCGATGATCAGTCCTTGGTGGATTGGCGACAGTGCATTGAGGTGGGTCCGGGGGAAGCCGGTCGCACGGTCGAGGAGTACCGAGCTGCGATCTCATCCCGCTAATGACCTACGCCTTCGAGCGAAGAACGGAATCGCAATCGTCACCATGCGTCCCCACTTCGCAGCCGGAGACTGACGACCGTCGGCGTGGAGTAGTGCCGGTTCTCGGCCGGCTAATGCGGGGTCTAATCGCAGCCCTCCGGCCGGCTGGTGCCCGACACCAGTTCGATAGCGTCGGCGTCGGATGGATGATGCCGAGACGGACGACGAGGGCGGCGCGGCGTGGGACGACGCCGAGCTTCAAAGAGCAGCAGCAGCCGGAGACGAACTCGCTGCTTGGGCTCTGGCAGCCGGCCCTGACGTGAACGTGTCGGGCGGGCAGCTGGGCGAGGCGTTCATTGGCGAACTTCGGCGGAGCCATGTTCGAGGCGGTCCGGCGACCGATGCGCTGCGGTGGGGAGCCGATGAGCTCGACGACACCATCGTGTACGACGCAGCCATGACGGCGATCCGACTCGCAGCCAACGATGCTGAGCGATGGATCCTGGCTGATGGCTTCGTTGCGGAGTCGTTGGCGACCCGGCCCGCACTAGTCACGAGGTTCGTGAACGAGTCACCGACAGCGGAGCTACGCGCGTTCCTCGACGTCCTCGACCGAGACGACTGGTCGGGTGAGCGCGACATTGGCGAGACGGTCAGGTGGTGGCGGCCGCCTGACCGACTCTGACGACTCCTCGGTGTTGAAGGCCGCCAGGGCAGTAGCGCCGGATGCACATACTTCTGGTTAGCCGGAACCCCCCTCCCGCTCCCAGGTGCTGAGTCGGTCGGGTCCGGCAGCCGCGGCCTGTGCCTGTGTTCTTCGGTGGTGGTCGTCCCGCAGATTCGAGATGAGGAAGGCGACGAAGAGGCCCAGACTGGAAACGGTCACCAATGCAATCGCAAGCAGTCGGTAAGGCCCTCCCCCCGTCCAGATCAGCGCGCCGAAGACAGCGATCATCGGGAACATCGTGACGGTGAAGCCGACCGAGCTGCCGACCGGGTGGCTGACAGACCAATCACGACGATCTGCAAGTCCGACGCTCCTCGGTGGAAACAGGCTGTGAAGGCGACCTGGCATCGTCGTACCCGTCTGTCGATGACGCCGCAGCGTCTGGTTGCAGTGTGGAGAGGGCCACCCGAGGTCGCCTCCACCTGTCGTCGGCCGGACGTCCGGTGCTTCTCGTCGTCCGGGATGCTGCGATCGAGGGTACCGAGCTACCAGAGAGGTCCACTGGCGCCTGGTTCAAGCTGAGCGGGGCGGGTGTGAGGCGCAGCTGTTGTACCGGATTGCCGGTCGGCTCAATCGGTCGTGCTTGCACACACCACTGTGAGCGTCGTTGCCGACGTGCGAATCGTTGCAGCCCATGCACCCCACCACTCGAGACCCGCATCGAAACACTCCGCCCAGTTGCCTCCGTCCCACCACCAGATCTCTGTCCCCGCCGTGGGCGACCCGAGCAGCAGCTCGTCGATCTCCAGGAAGAGCTCCTGCGTCGCTCGAGGGGTGAAGCGGATCGGATGCGGCGGGTCCACGAACCCGTGGGCGCACGCAAGCAGCATCTCGTCGGTGACGTAGAAGGCGTGGTCCGGGTCGTCGTCATCCGCCCACTGAAAGGGCCCGAAACCCGGCAACTCCTTCCTGCCGCGTTGCTGCAAGGTGAGCATCACCGGGGGCGACGCTGGCATGCGGAGACGGCGAGCCGATGGATCGAAGTTCCAGCCATAGAACGTCTCAACGCTGACCTGACGGCCAGCGGCGCGGCGGTGACCGATGGAGGTCGAGCACTCCCTGCGTGCGGACGCAGCTGTCACTCCGACACGAAGCGCTTCTCGGTGCAGTCCCTCCGAGGGCGCTTCGTGTCGACCGTGGGACACCAACACGTACTCGAGAACGACACCCGCCTCGGCGGCCCGACGGAGAACGAAACGTTGTGCTTCCGTTGGACGCCCCTCTCGCATGGGCCGATTCTGCCGCGAGGTGTATCGCCGCCAATGCGGATAATGCCGGTTCTCGGACCGGACTCAGTGGTCTGATGGCGAGGTGGCGACGACGTTCGACGAGCTGATCAACCAAGCGGCTGCCGCCTCGGTTGAGGGCTGGGACTTCTCGTGGCTCGACGGCAGAGCGACAGAAGAACGTCCGTCGTGGGGATACCAGCGCCTCCTCCGGCAACGCCTCGCGACGGCGACCGCCGCCCTCGACATCCAGACCGGTGGCGGCGAGGTCCTCGCCGGTGCGGGAGTCGACAACTTCCCGCCCACGCTGGTCGCGACCGAAGGTTGGCCGCCCAACGTCGCCAAGGCGACTGCGCTGCTGCACCCTTTGGGAGTCGTCGTGGTCGCCGATGCGGAGGAGCCGCCGCTCCCGTTCGCTGACGACGCGTTCGACCTCGTCACCAGCCGCCACCCGGCGACGGTCCACTGGTCGGAGATCGCCCGGGTCCTGGCGCCCGGAGGCACCTACTTCGCCCAGCACGTCGGTGATCGCACCAACGTCGAGATCAGCGAGTACTTCCTCGGCCCCATCGAGCCCAGCAACGACCGCGACCCGGACCTCGAAGCGGATCGAGCTCGATCGAACGGCCTGGAGATCGTGCAGTGCCGCAACGAGCGCCTGCAGCTGGAGTTCTTCGATGTCGGCGCAGTCGTGTTCTTCCTGCGCAAGGTCATCTGGACCGTGCCCGACTTCAACGTCGACCGATACAGGCGACGTCTGGAGGAGCTTCACGATCAGATCGGACGCGACGGCTCCTTTCGGTCCACGATGTCACGCACGCTGATCGAAGCCCGCTTGCCGACCACCGCATCGCAGTCACCGGGCCGGACCGGACAAGACCCGAAGGACGAATAGTGCCAGCCCAACAGGTCGATCCGGACGTAGATCCGGGTCTCGAGGCGGCACAGCGGGTTCCTCGGTCGGGCGTGCGACCGACTCTCCGTTCAGGGATACCTTCGACGTCGTGCTGGCGCGCTGCACATCCGCGATGAAAGGTCACGTACGCGTGGGTGCGCTCGGATTCGGGGTCCTCTTGTCGATCGCAGGCGTGAGCGGGTGCTTCGGCGACAGTTTCGCCGGTGTCACCGTGGAGAACGCCTGCGACGTACCCATCCAGGCGGTCGCCGAGGGCTACTGGACCTCGGACGCGACGGTCATCCGCCCGGGCGATACCTTCGAGATCCTGGACAACGCTCCGCCCGGAGCCTCTGTGCGATTCCAGGTCGGACCCGTAGGGGGTCCCGAGCCGGCCGCGAGGCAGGAACGCGACGGAGCCCTCGTCCGAGTGTCGGGTCCGGACTGCCCGGCATGAGGCGGGCGGGGGCGTTCTGACTCAGCTCGGGTGGCGCCAGAAGTGCGTCCTCGACGTCGACGTGGAGCGTCTGTGCCACATCGTCCTCGATCGATCATCCCATGGCGCCAGCAATCAGGTCCCGCCGTTGCGCAGTGCAACCATCACCCGTCCGAGGACTCGACCGCGGGTCCTCGGCGAGACCGGCCACCGGTCGAGTCGATGGCTTCGGCTCTGCCGCCGGCGCGAGCAGAGACTGGCGTTGGGCTAGCAGGGCAGCGGGTAGCTGACGATGGGCCCGGCGGATCCGCTGTCAGGACGCAGAGTGCCACCGAGCTCGCGTGCGACGACTCCGGCGTCCGCTTCCGTGTTCGTGATCGCGATCCAGTGGGGCCCGACCACGATCCATGGAACGGACGGCGCTGTCGCCCCGGGGCAGGGCACCACACCGTCCGGGTCGTAGCGCATCGCCAGCCGACGGAGCGCCTCCGGCTGAGCTGCCGTCCGCACGAGCTCGAGGCGAGCGAGGAACGTGCCGCCCACGTAACAATCCGTGGCGGGCTCGGTGCTGTTGGGGACGTTGACGCCAGCCGAGTCGGTGGCCGTGCATCCGAGGCGGTTCGCCAGTATCGATCCCTCGGGGCGCTTGGCGACTGTGGTGGTGGCCCCGACGCTGTCCGTCGGCTCGGCCCGGTCGTCGTCCGTACACGCTGCGCCGGCCAGGACCGCGACGAGGGCGACGACGGTCGTCAACGCGCGTCTCACGGCGCTCCCGGTGCTGTGATCGAACCGCTCGTCAGGTCGAACGTGTCGAGTACCGGTGTCGCGCCGTCGGTGGTGCGGGTCTGGGCGTCCGTCGGCCCCGGTGCCGAGCAGCCGAGCACTCAAGGTCGATTGCACCGATCGACCGCGAGACCCTGATGTGGGAAGACGTATCCCGACTCCGTCCCGAGGCTCCGACTGTCGGAGATACCTCCGTCGCCGAACGACCCCACCTTGAGCGTGCCGGACCCATCCATGAAGTACACCCGACGTCCGTCGCCCGACCATCGGGCGAAGCCGAGATCGCCGAGGTCCGTCACTTCGCCGCTGTCCACATCGATCGCGTGCGCCGAGCCGAAGAACGGGCTCGCGCTCGCAAGGAGCGTACGGCCATCGGGGCTCCAGTCGAGTGTGGTGACGGGCGCGGTGACCTCTCCCACCAGTCGATCGCTGCCGTCGTCGAGGTCGACGACTCGGATCTCGGCCCTCAGCGCGGGACCGGGAACGCCGCGCACGTAGGCCAGCTCCTGGCCCGTCGGCGCCCAGGCCGGAGCAGTGCCGGTCGGGATCACTGGCGCCGCGGTTGCACCGGTGTTGTTGCCGGTCTTCACCGGAATGAGCTCGATGCCTGACCCGCCTCCCGGCGAGGTGTGGGAGACGGCGATCCGCTCGCCGTCGGGTGACCACGCCGCGTGGTCGTAGAAGTCCTTCGCCACGCCAGTGGTCAACCTGCGCTCACGGCGTCCGTCGGTGTCCACGATCCAGATGTCGGTCGACTTCGGCCCGGCCCCCTCGTAGATGCCGAGGGCCTTCGTGACCGCCACCTGCCGCCCATCCGGGGAGAAGCTCGGCCTGGTGGCGTACCAGTCCTCGGTGAGCAGCTCCGGGTCGACGACGCTCCCCTCGATCCACACCTGTGGGTGGCTGGAGTCAGACGGTTCATTGCGAGCGACGGCCAGGCGCTCGGTCCCCGTCCCGCAGGACTTGGCCGACTCGTCGTCGGTGTCGGGTCCGCTGCATGCGACCAGGATCGCCAACGACGCGAACGCGAGGCAGCGACGCCCTCGAGCTCTCCCTCGTCCCATCCCGACGTCTTACCCGACATCGGTCGCGGCGTGTGCGCGCAGCGCACCGACGCGACTCCGCTGACGTCGGGGTCGTCCCCTCAGGCCCGGCTGTCCTCGTCGGAGCGGTTGCGGAACCACTCGGCGATCCCGCCCATGTTGGGCTCGAACCCGCCGGGGGCCGACACGTTGAGGAAGCCGGAGCGTTCGTCGCCACGGTTCTCGAAGTCGTGGGGTACGCCGCCCGGGACCAGCACGAAGGCGCCGGCGGTCGCCTCGATCCACTCCGTGTCGAGCAGGAAGTGCATCGTGCCGCCCAGCATGAAGAACACATCGTCCTCGGGGTGCTGGTGGGTGCCCGGGCCCTTGGTGTGCGGCTCCAGCCACCACTCCGAGATGGAGTAGCGGTCGTCGGACTCGGCGCCGTCGGCCTTGAAGACGGCCGAGAGGCGGCCCATCGAGAACTTCCGACCCTCGCCGGGACCCAGCACCACCGGGAGGCGCTCGCTGTCGCTGCCGTCCATGAACCGCTCCTCGCGTCGGCCTCAGGCTATCGACGGGCTGGCGATCCGGCGGTCGTTCCGCCGACCGGACGACTGCCAGGACGAGCGGGGTCGGTCAGGAGGGCGCCTCGATCGCGGTGGTGGCAGGGACCACTCGACGAGCGAGCACCGAGATCTGCGGAATGTCGCCCAGGGACCGCCAGGTGATCCCGTCGGTGGTCCACTCCGCCCGCCACACCACGACGAGACTGCCGTACCAGACGTCGCGCCGGTCCTCGATGCCGGTCACGGTCCGGTAGGTCACGGCACACGTTCCGGGACGCGCCGCCTGTCGAGCCGGCGACGCCGGGTCCTCGGGATCGAACGGCGTTCCCGGCCCCGCGCATGTGGCGGCACCGAGGTCCTTCGGGTCGCCGCTGCGCACGGTGAAGGAGACGGGGTGCGCCCTGACCCGTGCGGACACGGCGCCGGCGGTGAGGGTGCGATCGACCTCCGTCTCCCACGTGGCCGAGTCGAACGAGGTGAACACCGGCTCGCCGATCACGGCAGGGACGTCGGCGGGCGGGCTGATGACGGCCGGCAACGCCGGCAGGTTGGTGATCATCCGACGCGCCAGCACCTGTGCCGGGGCAGCCGGGTCGGTCGGTACGGATCGGACGGCGCCGGTGAACCGGCCGCGGCTGATCTGGACCTGCACGTCGGCCGCCACCCCGGTGCCGGCGTCGGACATCGCGGTGAGCACGTCCAGGAAGGTGTTCTCCAGCGTCGGATCCGCGGCCACCAGTGCGAGGACGAAGGCCAGCTCGCCGTCGGTGAGCGTGAGCCAGTAGGTGGTCGGCGCCGTGCCGCGCCCGGTGTAGCGGATGGGCGTCCGGTTGATGATGGCGGTGATGATCCTCCCGTCACGGGTCACCCGCGACGATGCTCCCGAGCCGTCCGTCGCGCCGGCCGGTGCGATCGGCCCGGCCGTCGTCGCTCCCAGAAGGGCCACGGTCAGGACGGCCAGCGCGGCGGCGCGGCGCATCGGGCGGCGATCGGGTCGGGACGACGTCGTCACGTGTCGACCTTCGGCCCGCGCGTTCACTGCCGGCCGCCGGGACAGGGGTCGGGGGAGCCTGCAGTCAGGGCCTCGTAGGAGGTCTCGTCGAGCGACGACAGCATCCATCGACCGTCGAACCGCTCCGCCACGCCGGTGCCCGTCCCGTGGCCGACCACGTCGTCGACCACGGCACCGGTGGCGGAGT
>JAEYSR010000089.1 GCA_023434535.1 Actinomycetes bacterium | reverse complement strand
ACGTGGTCGTGGTCGACGTGGTCGTGGTCGACGTGGTCGTGGTCGGCGGCTCGGTCGTCGACGTGGTGGTCGTCGGCGGCTCCGTCGTCGACGTGGTGGTCGTCGGTGGTTCCGTCGTCGTCGTTGTCGGAGGCTCCGTCGTCGTGGTCGGGGTGGCCGTCCAGGTCAACGTGACCGAACCGGCACCCGCAGCGGTCGACACCACCATGCCCACGTCGCTCGTCCTGGAGGGGTCGGTCCAGCTGGAGCCGCCGCCGCCGCTGCCGCTCGTCCGGTTGCTCGACCCGCCACCGCCACCACCGAAGTAGCCACCACCGCCACCACCGCCCGAGGCTCCGCTCGCCGACGCGCCGGCGCCGCCCTTGCCGCCCGAGCCGGCCGAACCGGAGACGCTCCCGCCGCCGGCACCGCCGGGTGCCGA
The DNA here is from genome assembly GCA_023434535.1 of Actinomycetes bacterium. Taxonomy (GTDB): domain Bacteria; phylum Actinomycetota; class Acidimicrobiia; order Acidimicrobiales; family Microtrichaceae; genus Dermatobacter. The sequence continues at coordinate 23,550 of JAEYSR010000089.1, read as the reverse complement.
CGTCGTCGCCCCTCCCCCCTTGTTCGACCCGGCGGCTCCGTCAGCGCCGGTGGGGATGCCACCGGCACCGCCGGCGTTCACGAACGATCCGCCGCCACCGCCACCCGCGACGACGACCCGGTCCGACGACGTCGTGCTGGCCTCCGCAGCCAGGAACACGACCGTGCCCGCTCCTCCTCCACCACCATCGATGCCGTTGAACCCCCCTGCGCCGCCGGATGCTCCCGCCGTGCTGGAACCGGCGGACGTGCCGTTTCCCGCGCCGCCCGGCCGGATGGTCAGCACCTGGCCCGTGGCGACAGCGACCGTCGCCGTCACGACAGCGCCCTGGCCGATCGCGCTGCTCGAGCTCTCCCCCTTGGCGCCCGACCCGCCGGTGGCGACCACGACGACGGACGTCACCCCGTCGGGCACGGTCCAGGCGCCGTCGGCGGTGAAGGTGGCGGTCTCCGGAGCCGCTGCAGCCGAGCCGGCGAAGAACGACGCCGCTGCGGCGCACAGCAGCACGGCGACCGCGACGAGCGCACCTGCTCGTCGGGACGCATCACGGCGGCGCCGGGCGGTCGGCGCGTTGGAGCCCATAGGAGCCCTTCGGCGCGTCAGCGCAACCCTTGAGGGGTTGTTGACACGACGGCTGCCAGTTCTGTCCGGACCGCCAGGCTGGACGACGAGCCCGACACGCCGAATTGCGCCAGTTGCCGTCGGTCCCCGACGGCAACTGACGCAATCTCGAGGTCAGTGGGTCTGCTCAGCTGGGCCAGACGATCGACTGGACCTCGGAGTACGCCAGCAGCCCGTAGCTGCCACCGTCCCGACCGACGCCCGACTGCTTGAAGCCGCCGAACGGGGCCTCGTGGTTGCGCTGCAGCGAGTTGATGCCGACGTTGCCGGACCGCAGCTGCCGGGCGACGTTCCACGCCCGGGCCGTGTCGGCCGAGAAGACGTAGCTGTAGAGGCCGTACGGGCTGTCGTTGGCGATGGCGATCGCCTCGTCCTCGTCGTCGAACGGGACGACGACCACGACCGGACCGAAAAGCTCCTCGCGGACCGGCGTCATCTGGTTGTCGCAGTCGACGAGCAGGGTCGGCTCCACGTAGAAGCCCGTGTCGAACCCGCCACGACCGCCGCCCACGGCGACGGTGGCGCCCTCGTCGACGCCGGCCTGCACCAGGCCCTCGATGCGCTCGCGGTGGACGCCGGTGATGACCGGGCCGACGACGGTGTCGACGTCGGTCGGGTCACCGACCTTCATGTGGCCCGCCGCCTTCTGGAGCCCGCCGACCAGCGCGTCGTACACGCCGCGCTGGACGATGACCCGGGTGGGAGACGTGCAGATCTGGCCGGAGTGGAAGCCCCAGACGGAGCTGATGCCGCCGATGGCGGCCTTGAGGTCGGCGTCGTCGAAGACGATGCACGCGCCCTTGCCGCCGAGCTCCATGAGCTGGCGCTTCATCTGGGATCCGCACACCGCGCCGATGCGCTGGCCGACACCGGTCGAGCCGGTGAAGGACACCATGTCGGTGGCGGGGTGGGCGACGACGGCCTCCGACGGGGCGATGTCCTGGCCCGTGACGACGTTGACGACGCCCGGCGGGAAGCCGGCCTCGTTCATCAGCTCGACCATCCGCAGCACGCCCAGCGGGTCCTGCGGGGCCGGCTTGACGATGACCGTGTTGCCCATGGCCAGAGCCGGGCCGATCTTGCCCGCCATGTTGGTCATCGGGACGTTGTAGGAGGTGATGCAGGTGACCACGCCGACCGGCTGGCGGTTGGCGACGGCCGAGATCAGCCCACCGGGCGCCAGCGGAGTCGTCGGCATGACGGCGGGCGGCAGTGGCGTGATCGTCGGCTCGAGGGCGCCCTTGGCGTAGCGACGCAGGCGGGCCGTGGCCGGGAAGAACTGCATGCTCTTGACCGTGCGGGCGGTGGCACCGGTCTCGGCCTGCAGGACGGGGATGATCTCCTTGCGGTGCGCCTCGATCAGGTCAGCGGCCCGGTTCAGGAGCTCGGCGCGCTCCTCGGGCGTGGTCCGCGACCAGGCCGGGAAGGCGTCCGCCGCGGCCTCGACCGCAGCGTTGGCCTGCTCGACCGATGCCTCGGGGGCGCGACCGGCCACCTCTTCGGTGGCCGGGTTGACGATGTCGTAGGTGCCGGCGGCACCCTCGACCGACTCGCCGCCGATCGTCAGGCGGTACGTGGAATCGGACAACTCAGCGCTCCAGGTCGAGGGAGAGGAGATCGATCGCGTTGCCGCGGACGAACTTGGAGAACAGCTCGGGGCTCAGGTCGCCCATGAGCTTGAGGGCGATCTCCCGGGAGTGCGGCCAGGTGGAGTCCGAGTGCGGGTAGTCCGTCTCGAAGCAGATGTTGTTGACGCCGACCTTCTCGATGTTGTCGAGCCCGTACTCGTCGTCGAAGAAGCAGCCGTAGATCTGCCGGTAGTAGTACGTCGACGGCGGCTCGGGGACCTTGTCGCCGAAGCCACCCCAGGCCCGGTTCTCCTCCCAGACCTTGTCGGCGCGCTCGACGATGTAGGGGATCCAGCCGATCTGACCCTCGGAGTACGCGAGCTTCAGGCTCGGGTAGCGGGCGAGCACACCTGAGAAGAGGAAGTCGGTCATCGACGCCATGGCGTTGTTGAACGTCAGCGTGGAGCCGACGGCGGCCGGGGCGTCGGCGGAGGTCGACGGCATCTTCGAGCTGGAGCCGATGTGCATGTTCACCACCACGCCCGTCTCCGCACAGGCCTCGAACACCGGGTCCCAGTAGCCGTTCGCGTCGTGGATCGAGGGCAGGCCCAGGTACGGAGGGATCTCCGAGAAGGTCATGCCCCGGACGCCGCGGGCGGCGTTGCGACGGATCTCCGCCGCGGCGGCCTGCGGGTCCCAGAGCTGCACGATGATGCAGGGGATCAGGCGGCCGTTCGAGTCACCGCACCACTCGTCGACCTGCCAGTCGTTGTACGCCTTCACGCAGAGGTCGGCGAGCTCCTTGTCCTTGGCCTCGTAGAAGCGCTGGCCGCAGAAGCGGGGGAAGCTCGACGGGAACGACATCGACGCCTCGGTCCAGTTGGCGTCCATGTCCTCGAGGCGGGCCTTGGGGTCCCAGCAGCCCTTCCGCATGCCGTCGTAGGTGATGCCGCTGACGGTGACCTCGGAGCGGTCGAATCCGACGGCGCACTCCAGACGGGTCAGCGGGTAGCGACCGTCCTCGTACTGCCACCAGTCGGCCTCGTCGCCGTCGTCGGTCTCCTCGAAGGAGAACACGCCTCCGACGAAGTTCATGGTGCCGCGCATGCGCACCGAGCGGGGCATGACGTCCGCGTACTTGGACGGGATCCGATCGGTCCAGACGTTCGGCGGCTCGATGATGTGGTCGTCGACCGAGACGATCTTGGGGATGTCGTTCGGGTCCAGGTCCCGGACACGCTGGGGGGCCGACGGATCCGTGCTCTGCGACGTGTCGCTCATGGAGCGATGGTATCCCCCGACCTGACGACCTGTCAGGCCGAAATTGGAACACGTTCTAGTTTTCGGTGCCGGCCTCCGAACGTGCTCCGCCGCAGGACCACGGCAGGCGGGCCGGGAGCGCGGACCGGACGGCTCAGGCGCCGCCGAACATCTCGAGCAGCGGTCCGAGGATCGGGTCCATCTGCTCGTTCGGCAGCATGGTGCCGCCGTCGATCACCAGGTTCTGGCCCGTGATGTAGGAGGTCTCGTCCGACAGGAGGAAGGCGATGGCGCCGGCGGTCTCGGCCGCGGAGCCGACCCGACCCATGGGCGTCCGCTCCTCGATCCCCCGACGGCCCTCGGGGTCGCTGACCAGCATGTCGTTGAGCGGGGTGTGGACGAAGCCCGGCGACACGCAGTTCACCCGCACCGTCGGCGCCCACTCCAACGCGGCCGAGGACGTCAGCGCGACGGTGGCGGCCTTGGCCGCCGAGTACGGCGCCTCACCCCTGGTCGGCCGGACCCCCGACACGCTGGCCATGTTCACGACCGAGCTCGGCTCGCTGCGCTGCTCCGCGGCGGCCCGCAGGTAGGGCACCGCGGCCCGGAGGCACGCGTAGGTGCCGAAGAAGTTCACCCGCCAGATCAGCTCGATGTCCCGATCGGTGTAGTCCTCGAGCGGCTTCAGGTTCCCGATGCCGGCGTTGTTGACCAGGCCCGAGAGGCCGCCGAGCTCGGCGTCCGCACGGGCCAACGCGCCGTCGACGGCCTCGCTGTCGCCCACGTCGCACACGAGGGCGACCCCGCCGATCTCGTCGGCGACGGCCGCTGCGGTCTCCTCCTTGCGGTCGAGAACGCCGACCTTGGCCCCCTTGAGGGCGAGGAGCCGACAGGTCGCCGCGCCGATGCCCGACCCTCCGCCGGTGACGACGATCCCCCGCCCCTCCAGGCCGACGGCCATCAGGAGCCCTCGGACGGGCAGCGCGGACCGTCGATGACCACGTTCGGCTCCTCGGTGATGAGGAACTCGATCGAGTCGGTGTCGAGGAAGCGTCGCTCGTCGGGTGCGATCAGCTCCTGGTAGCCCGGCTCGGAGATGAAGCCGAGGAAGTCGTCGATGCTCTCGAACCACTGCACCGCCACGCCGTCGACGCCGTCCGTGCCCGACAGCGCGTCCGGCCGGTGGCGGGGGTGCTGCTCGTAGCGGACGATGTGGCGCGCCAGCTCCGGGGTGTCGCGGATCAGCGGCCCGTGCACGTCGCGCCAGTGGGCCCTGAACTCCTCGACGCTCAACCCCTCGCGGCGTCGCAGCAGTGCGAACATCTTGACCATCTGTGCCCCCGTCGTTCAGCTCCGGTGCCGGCGGTCCTGCTCGACCGTCCGAGCTGCGCAACCTACGCGATCCGTCCGCCCGCCACACGGCCCGGGTCCAGGGTTAGAGTCGCCGACGTGACGCCGCGCAAGGACTCCCACTCCCAGATCCGCACCCTTCCGATCTTCGCCGGGTGCACGGAGTCCGAGCTCGACGAGATCGATCGACTGGCCGACGAGGTCCACGTGTCGGCCGGCAAGACGGTCATGCGCCAGGGCGACCTCGGCCAGGAGTTCGCCGTGATCAGCGAGGGCGAGGCCGACGTGGTCAAGGACGGCAAGGTCGTCGCCACGCTCGGCCCGGGCGCCTACTTCGGAGAGGTCGCTCTGCTCGACGCCGTCACGCGGACCGCGTCGATCGTCGCCAGGACCGACATGACGCTCGAGGTCATCGACCGGCGAGGGTTCAACACCCTTCTCGACGACCTGCCGCGCCTGGCCCGCTCCATGCTCCGGGGCACCGCCAAGAGGCTCGCGGAGCTCGAGGACGAGTGCACCCGCCTCCGCCACGAGCTGGCCGGGCTCAACTGATCGGACGACCGGGGCTCGAGGGCGGGCGGACGAGCGTGAGGAGACGACCGTGAAGACCATCGGCAACATCATCTGGTTCGTGCTCTCGGGCGTCTGGCTCGGGATCTCCTACCTGCTCGCCGGAGTGCTGGCCTGCATCACCATCATCGGGATCCCGTTCGGCATCCAGGCGTTCAAGCTGGCCGGCTACGTCATGTGGCCGTTCGGTCGGACGCTCCACGAGAGCCAGGGCCACCGGTTCTCCAAGGGCGTGATGAACGTCATCTGGATCATCGTCGGCGGATTCTGGCTGGCGCTCGAGCACGTGATCTTCGGCGCCCTGCTCTGCCTCACGATCATCGGGATCCCGTTCGGCATCAAGAACTTCTCGATGGCCAAGCTGGCGCTGTTCCCGTTCGACTACTCCGTCGGACCCACCGACGCCGCGCCGGCCGAGGCCGGACCGGTGGTCCCCGCCGCCTGAACCGTCGGCGCGGTTCGGCTCAGGCCGGACCGGCGAGGAACTCCCGCAGGATCGCCTCCGTCTCCTCGGGGCGGTCGCGGTACGTGCCGTGGCCGGCGCCCTCGACGACCTCGAGGCGGCCCAGTCCGGCGGGGATCCTGTCCGCTATCTCCTCGGCGCTCGACACGGGTGTCATCGGGTCCTCGGCACCGGCGAGGACCAGCGTCGGGACCCGGATGCGCTCCACGTCGCTGCGCAGGTCCATGGCTCCGAACCACCGGGTGAAGTCGGTGAGCACGTCGAAGTTCATGACCGGGCGACCCGGGCTGTCGTCCGACGGGGTCGTGTTGTAGAGCGGCATCGCGGTCACGAGGTATTCGAGGAACGCGTCACCGCTGAGGTCCCCGTCGACGAACACCCGCCGGTACGAGGCCTCCGCCTCCGCACCGCCGAGCTCGCGGAACTTGGTTGCCGATGCGGCCGGGTCCTGTCGCGCCGCCGTGCTCGACAGCACGACGGCTGCGGGGTGCTCCGGGTGGCGGCCTGCGTAGCGCTGGGCGACGAAGCCGCCGAAGGACTGGCCGAGGACGATCGGGCGCTCGATGTCGAGGGCGTCGCACAGTGCGACCACGTCGTCGGCCCAGCGGTCGAGGTTCCAGCTCGCGGGATCGTCCCATCCGTCGCTGCGGCCGTTGCCCCGGTGGTCGTACAGCACGACCTGGTGGGTGTCCGCGAAGCGGTCGAACCAGGGCCGGAAGCCCGAGTGGTCGAAGCCGGGTCCGCCGTGCAGGAGCACCAGCGTCGGCTTGGCGAGCATCTCGTCGGGCGTCGGCTTCAGGCCGGCTCCGACCACGTCGACGAACAGCCGCACACCGGGTTCGATCTCCACTCGCATGCCGAGCGACCGTACTCCCCGAACCTCCCGCCGACCTTGGGCACCACAGACCAACCAGTGGTCTGTCATGCCCGAGTTCGACCGACGGGCCGGCGCAGCATGCGACCTTGGGCACCACAGACCACCCAGTGGTCTGTCATGCCCGAGTTCGACCGACGGGCCGATCAGGACATGACGAGGGGCCAGACCTCGGCGCCGAAGCGCTCGATCTGGTCGGCCACCTCGGTGGCCGATCGACCGACGAAGCGGAGCTGCCACTGGTTCACGTCGAGCTTGCGGTACTTGGCCAGGCCCTCCGCGATCTGCTCCGGCTCGCCGGTCAGGGTCCACTTGGCGACCTCGAAGTCGGGGGTGCCGATGTGGATGGGCTCCACGTTGGTGCCCATGTCGAACGCTTCGGGCAGACCGGCCGCGGCGCGCATCTCGCGGATGCGGGCCACACCGGCGCGCATGCCCTCCTTGGGCGGACCCTGGGGCAGCCAGCCGTCGGCCAGCGTGGCGGCGCGACGCATGGCAGCGGGCGACGACCCGCCGATCCAGATGGGCGGGCCACCGGGACGCACGGGACGCGGCGAGATGCCCACGCCGACCTCGGCTCCCGGACCGCCGATCGTCGGGTACTCCTCGGCGAACGCGGCACGGATCACCGGGATCGCCTCCTCGACGGCACGCCCCCGACCTGCGAAGTCGGCGCCGAGCAGGGCGAACTCGCTCTCCAGGTGACCCGCGCCGGCGCCGAGGACCGCCCGGCCGCCGGACAGGGCGTCGAGCGTCACGAAGCTCTTGGCGGTCTGCAGCGGGTGGCGGTACGGCAGGACGTAGACGTGGCTGACCAGCTGCACCCGCTCCGTCTGGGCGGCGAGCCAGCCCAGCGTTGCGATCGTGTCGTACCACGTGTCGGACATGACCTCGTCGGCCGGACGCGGGACGGCCACGTGGTCGCACACTGCGACGTAGAACGCTCCGGCCCGATCCGCGGCGGTGGCGACGGCGGCCAGCTCGGCCGGTCCGGCGTCGGCCTCCCAGGGCTGGGCGTACGCCGTGGACTTCGACTGGACCGGCAGTTGCAGGCCCCATGCGGTGGTGCCGGCTCCGATGATGGCGGCCACGGTGCTCCTTCTGCGGACGAGGCCGCGACGACGCTCTGAGTCATCTGACGGGTCGTCAGGACTGCGATCCGTCAGATCATACGGACGTCGCAGCGCGTCGGCCTGCGGACCCGACCGGACGCATGCCACCGACGAGGGAGATCAGGCCGGCGGCAGCGAGCGCACGAGGTCCGCTTCCGCCGCGTCCACCAGCGACGCCCCGGTCGCTCCCTCGGCGAAGAAGGCCGCCCCGACGTCGAGCACGAGCGACACGGCTTCCCCACCCACCTCCACCGGGAAGGCAGCGCCGCTGCGGATCCGCTCGATCACGCCGCCGGCCGACTCGGGCGACAGCGAGGAGCACCCGAGGAGGAACCGGTCCGGCGCCTCGAACCCGAGCACGTCACGGCCGCGGACCACGCGGTCCAGCCGGGCCTCGACCTCCCGGACCGCACCGTGGGCCCCGGACGGGTCGGACTCGGCCAGGGCGTCGAACCCCGCGATCTCCACGACCAGCACCGCAGGGGCCGACCCGCTGCCGACCATCTCCTGCACCTGCTCGATCACCGAGCCGCGGCCGGGCAGCCGGCTGACCTCGTCGCTCTCCGCCATGGGTCCGACGGTACCCGTGGGACCCGCCGCGTGCGACGACTCGCCGAGATGGGTCCGCTCAGCCGGGGCGGTTGCCCCAGATGCCGACGAAGCTGACCATCTCGCCCGGGTAGCCGCCGAGGTTGTGGGTCAACGCCAGTCCGCGGTCGACGGTGTCGATCTGCCGGTCGTCGGGCGCCTCGCGGCGCAGCTGCAGCCAGCACTCGAACAGCATGCGGAGACCCGACGCGCCGACCGGGTGGCCGAAGGACTTGAGCCCGCCGTCGGTGTTGACCGGCAGGTCGCCGTGGAGGTCGAACGCCCCCGCCTCGACGTCCTTCCACGCCTGGCCCCGGGCGGAGAACCCCAGGTCCTCCATCAGCACCAGCTCGGTGGGCGTGAAGCAGTCGTGCACCTCGGCCATGGCCAGCTCGTGGCGCGGGTCGGTGATGCCGGCCTGGGCGTACGCATCCTCGGCGGCCCACTGGCACTCGTCGAAGTGGGTGTAGTCGTAGTCGGGGTCCAGCAGGCCCGAGGCGTTCCCGGCGACGAAGCTCAGCGCCTTCACGTACAGCGGCTTGTCGGTGTACTTGTGGGCGTCCTCGGCCCGCACGACGATCACGCTCGCGGCGCCGTCCGCCACGCCGGCGCAGTCGAAAACCGACAGCATCCCGGCGACCGACGGCATGGCGCAGATGGCGTCGACGTCCATCTCCCGGCGGAACTGCGCCCGCGGGTTCTTGGCGCCGTTGGAGTGGTTCTTGCTGGCGATGCGGGCCAGGGTGCGGCGCAGCTCGGCGGGGTCGACGCCGTACTTCTCCGCGTAGGCCGGCGCGACCAGCGAGAACATGGCGGCGGCGGTCAGGGTGCGGTTGGTGCCGTCGGTCGGGATCGGGAAGGCGTTCAGGCCCTGGTACCCGGAGTCCTTGACCTTCTCGACGCCGACCGCTGCAGCCACGTCGTACGCGCCGGAGGCGACGGCGTAGCAGGCCTGGCGCAGCGCCTCGGAACCCGTGGCGCAGTAGTTCTCGACGCGGGTGACCGGCTTGCCCTGGAGCTTCAGCGGCGCCGACAGGGTGACGCCGGACATGCCGGACTGGGCGGTGCCGAGCCACCAGGCGTCGACGTCCTCGATGCCGATGCCGGCGGACTCGAGGCCGGCGTGGGTGCCCTCGACGATGAGGTCGTCGAGGCCCTTGTCCCAGTGCTCGCGGAAGGGCGTGCAGCCCATCCCGATGATGGCGACGCGGTCCTTGATGCCATGGCTGGCCATGTCAGGCCTCCCCCGTGCTCGAGCTCTGGGCCGTCCCGGCGATCGCCGGGCGGGCCTTCCAGAAGTAGTTGGTGATGCCGTCCGCGGCGTTCAGTCGGCGGAAGGTCATCTCGACGGTCATCCCGATCGAGACCTGGTCGGCCCTGGTGTCGGTGAGCTCCACCGGCAACCGGCCCCCGCCCTCGAAGTCGCACACGGCGAACACGATGGGGGGCGACGGCGAGTACGCGAGCGAGTCGACCGTGAACGTGGCGACCGTCGCGGGCACGTCGGCCATCGGCGCCGGGTCCATGTCGTCGACCGCGCCGTTGGAGAAGCTGACGCGGGCCGGCGGGAGGTGCAGCGCCCCGCTCGAGACGTCGCGGCTGCCCACGAACCCGTACTTCCAGTCGAGCCGGCGCTCGGCGGCGGAGGCCGACATGCGGGCCGGCTCCGGACGGTTGGGCGGCTGCAGCGGGAGGACGCCGCGCCACGAGAGGTACTTGGCGTAGGGCAGCGAGTCGTCGCCGCCGGCGACCTGGTCCGCCACGGTCGGACGCTGCTCCACCGCGACGGCGGCGTCGTCGGTCACCCGGAACAGGAACACGTCCGCTCCGTCGGCCAGGGCGACCAGAGCCACCACCTGGCCGGGCGACGCGGACTCGACCAGCTCGGCGAGCAGCAAGAGCGGATGGGCGGCACCCGTGAACCCGACCGAGCCCTCGAGGCGGTCGGCGAGGTCGACGCCCGCCGCTCCGAGCTTCTTGGCAAGCGGTGCACCGGCCCGGGCGTGCGGCGCGGAGATGGCCACGCGGGACACCTGGTCGACGTCGAGCCCGGCGTCCTTGAGGGCCGCATCCCACGCCTGCCCGGCGAGCGCGTCGTAGCGCTGCTGACCGAAGCGCTCCTCCCAGGCCCGGGTCCGGATCTCACCGGGGACCCGCCAGCGGTCCAGGAACTCCTGCGTGGCCGACGCCCCGCCGACGTACTCGGCGAGGAGAGGACCGTGCGAGCCGTCCGCCACCAGCACGGCGGCACCGGCGTCGCCGCCGCCCTTCTCGTCGGCCGATCCGGCCGGTCCGGTGCGGACGTCCGCGGCGGCGACCAGCACCCCGGCGTCGGTGGAGCGCAGAGCAGAGCGGAGCGCAGCGGTGGCACCACGGAGCCCGGGTCCGGCGTCGGCGGCGATCACGTCGCCGTCCAGGCGCAGCGCGGCGTGCACGATCGGGGCCGACGTCTTCTCCGCGTACGGCCCGGTCGTGGATGCGAACCAGAGCGACTCGACGGGCACGTCGGAGCCTCTGCGGGCTCGGCGACCGGCCTCGACGGCCATCGTCACCGCGTCCTCGTCGTACGACGCGACCGTCCGTGTCCCCTTGCCGGCCGACGAGCCCAGGACCTCGGTGATCGCGGTGCGCTGCAGGCGCCAGTGGGGCAGGTACGCGGCGATGCCGCCGATGCCGCGCGGGGCAGACGAGGTGGGTGCGCTCATGGCTGGAGTGTAGGGACATCTGACGCCTCGTCAGAAGTCGCCGCTCCGGGCGGCTGACCGGCGACGGCAGAGGTGATCCGCTTCGGGGATCGAAATGGTTGACAGGACGCCGTGCGGCGCCGAGCATTGACCGATGTACTCCTCCCTCCCCATCGTCGCCACGCGCGTCCGGGTGCGCCCGTGAGCGCCGACTCCCGCACCGACGCCCCGCTCGGCCGGAGGGCTCGCAACCGGGTCGCTCGCCACGACCAGCTGCTGGCCGCAGCCAGCGACATCGTCGATGAGTCGGGGCTGGAGGGCCTGACCATGCAGGCCGTCGCCGACCGCGTCGACTGCGCCGTGGGCACCATCTACACCTACTTCGACTCGAAGTCGTCGCTGATCGCCGCCCTCCAGGTCGCCGCGGTGCAGACGCTGCTGGCCACCTACCACCGCGCCGCGGAGGTCTGGGACCGCTCCCTGAGCGAGTCGGGCCTGGCCGATGAGGCCGTCGAGTCGCTCGTGCGTGTCCTCGCCTACGGCCAGCTGTTCGTCACGGGTCCCGAGCTGCACCCGCGGGAGTACGAGTTCCTGCAGATGCTGCTCAACACCCCCGACCGCCTGGTGAACTCCGACGACGTCAAGGCCGTCACCCCGCACGCCCTCACGCTGCTCGCCGAGGGCCTCGTCCTGGTGGACGCCGCGGTGACCGCCGGCGCGCTGTCCGCACCGGACGCCGGGCGCGGCGACGACACCTTCCGCCGGATGATCCGCTGGGTCGGCGCCCTCAACGGCACCCTCCTGCTGTCCAACACCAACGTGACCGGCATGGCCGACGCCAACGCCGACGCGTTCAGCGCCCGGAACCTCGGCCGCCTCGTCACCGAGGACATGCTCCTCGCCTGGGGAGCACCCGCCCGCGTCCTCGACGCCGCGACCGAGCAGCTCGGTCGCATGCAGCGCGCCGGCGAGTTCCTGCCCGGACCGGCCTGAGCCGTCGGGCCTCCGGCGCCCGACGGGTTCCTCGTCAGCGGCGAACCGGGTAGCGGAGGTGCAGGGCTCGATCGCCCTGAACGACGACCGGGTCGTCGAGCAGGACGTGACCGTCGACCAGCTCGCCGAAGTAGCGGACGCCCGCACCGAACAGCACCGGCACCAGGCTGACGCACACCTCGTCGACGAGGCCGAGGGCGAGCGCCTGCTGGATGACGTCCGCGCTGGCGATGGTCACGAACCGCTCCCCTGCGGTCGCAGACGCCAGGGCGACGGCCTCCTCGACGCCGGCGGCGAAGGCCGTGCGCGGGAACCGCAGGTCGGCGTCATCGGGCGGCGGTCGGTGGGTCACCACGACGACGGGCGCACCCGCAGGATGGTTGTCGGCCCAGCCGTCGGTCTGGTCGAACAGACGCCGACCCACGACCAGGGCACCGCAGCCCGACGTCAGCTCCCGCAGCATCTGTGCGCTCGCGGCGTCGACCGAGAAGGTCATGCCGTCCTGCGCGCTCGGCACCACGATGTCGCCGTTCCAGTACCAGTCGAACAGCTCCGCAGGGTTGTCGTCGGGCTGGGCGACGAAGCCGTCCAGCGACATGCACATGTGGGTCAGCACCTTCGCCATGCGACCTCCGACGGTACTCACCCGTCGGAGTCATCGGCCCCCGATGCGCCGTCGCGACAAGGCAGCGAGGCCGACCGCCCCGCGGCATCCGACAGCCGGGTCAGCGCGGGGCGAGCAGGACGAACATCAGGTCCGCGTGGGCCTCGATCTGGTCCGACGTCATGGGCCGCTGGGCGTGGAACCGCCGGTAGAAGAGCGGACCCACCACCAGGTCGACGACCTCCACGGAGGTGATGTCGTCGCGGAGCGCTCCGGATCGCTGCAGACGTTCCACGAGTCCGACGGCTGCGGCTCGGCGACGGGCGAGGTACTGCTGCTGGAGCTCGGCGAGCTCGGGGTCGCGGGTCGCCGCGGCCGCGATGTCCGCGAGCACGTTGGACTGCGGGGAGCGGAGGGCCTCGCCGAGTCCGTCGAGCAGGGCGCGGAGGTCGGTCTCGTCGTCGCCGGAGGGCTGTACCCCGGCCTCCGCCTCGGCCTTGGCCTGCTCGAGAGCCTCCATCACCAGGGCGGCGGTGCTCGGCCAGTGCCGGTAGATCGTGCTCCTGGCCACCCCCGACCGATCGGCGACGGCCTCGATGCTCGTCCGACCCAGGCCGACGTCGTTCAGCAGGTGGCGCGTCGTCTCGAGGACGACGCTGCGCGTCCGCTCGACCCTCGGGTCGAGCCGCTCGCCGCACGGCGATCCGGAGTCGGCTGCGACGCCGACGCCCGCGGCACCACCGTCCCGATCGATCGCAGCCTGGTCGCCACCGCTGTCCATGGCGCCACCTTACAGAGAACAGGACAGAACCGTTGCGCAGCAGGACACCACCGTCCTACAGTCCTCGCCATGTCCAGCTCCACCTCTGAACGCACGGTCGACCGCCGACCGGCCGCCACCTGGGACCCGATGGTCGGCCACCCCGACCGCAAGCGGGTGCTGGCGATCTGCTGCCTGTGCCTCGTCCTCGTCGTCATCGCCGTCTCCAGCCTGAACGTGGCGATCCCGACGATCCTCGAGGACCTGCAGCCGAGCTCCACCCAGCTCCTGTGGATCATCGACTCCTACGCCCTGGTGTTCGCCGGGCTGCTCCTCCTCGCCGGCGCCATCGGCGACCGCTTCGGCCGAAAGGGAGCGCTGCTCGGCGGCCTGACGGTGTTCGGCCTGGCCGCGTTCGCGGCATCGATGGCGCCGAACCCCGAGGTGCTCATCGCGACCCGGGCCACCATGGGCATCGGCGCGGCGTTCGTGATGCCGGCCACGCTGTCCATCGTGACGTCGGTCTTCCCTCCCGAGGAGAGGGCGAAGGCCATCGCCACGTGGGCCGGCTTCGCCGGTGCCGGCAGCGCACTCGGCCCGCTCCTCGGCGGGTTCATGGTCGAGCACTTCGGGTGGGCCTCGGTCTTCCTCGTCAACCTGCCGTTCGTGGTCGTCGCCATGGGACTGATCGCACGTTTCGTGCCGAGCAGCCGCGACACCGAGGAGCGGCGACTCGACATCGTCGGCGCGGCGCTGTCCGTCGTGTCGCTGTGCGGCCTGCTCTTCGGGATCATCCAGGGACCGGAGGAGGGATGGACCTCTCCGGTGGTCCTCGGTGCGTTCGCCGTGACGCTCGTGGTCGGCATCGCCTTCGTCCTGTGGGAGCTGCGCACCGACGAGCCGATGCTCGACCCCCGCTTCTTCCGCATCCCGGCCTTCCGCGCCGGCAGCGGCGTCATCACCGCCGTGTTCTTCGGCATGTTCGGGATGTTCTTCATGCTCACGCAGTACCTGCAGTTCGTGAAGGGGTACTCGCCGCTGCTCGCCGGTGCCGCGACGGTGCCGAGCGCCCTCACGATGCTGATCGTGGCGCCCCGCTCCCCTGCGTTCGTCGCCCGCTTCGGCGCCCGCAAGGTCGTGGTGACCGGGATGCTGCTCATCGCATCGGCGTTCGTGATCTACACGCTCCTCGGACCCGACACGACCTATCTCGCCGTCGCCGTCGCTCTCGTGGTCGGGGCGTTCGGGATGGGCCTGTCGATGGCGCCCGCGTCGACCGCCATCGTGTCGTCCCTCCCCATGTCGAAGGCCGGAGTGGCGTCCGCCGTGAACGACGTGACCCGCGAGGTCGGCGGCGCGCTCGGCATCGCCGTGCTCGGCACCATCCTCACGTCGCGCTTCACCGCACTCATGGACGACCGGCTGCCGGCCGGCGTGCCCGACGACGTCCGCATCGGGGCCCGGTCGTCGATCAACGCCGCGATGGTCATCGCGGACAAGGTGCCGGACCAGTTCGCCGGTCCGCTCCGCGAGGCCGCCCGCTCGGCGTTCACCGACGCCTTCAACACGGCCTTCATCGTGTCCGCGGTCCTGCTCTTCATCACCGCCCTCGTGGCGGCCCGGGCGGTCCCCGACTCCCGGGCCGTCAGCGGCCACTGACCCTCCGCTACGGTGGCGCTCGTCGGCCTGCGGGGGCGGGTCGACGGGGGGAGGCAAGGTGAAGCGTCTCGGGTTCGTCGCGTGTGTCGTGGTCCTGGCGGCGATCGCCGCCGGGTGCATCCCGGCGCCACCACCGCCGCCGCTGTACCAGCCTCCGGCCATCGACCGGGTCACGATCGACCCCGATCCCGCCGTCGCCGGTGCACCGGTGACGATCTCGCTCGACGTGGTCGAGGACGAGGTCGTCAGCGACGTCGCCATCCATCGGCTCGTCGTCCCGACCGGAGTCGTGCTGCCCGGCCCGAACCCGTGCACCCCGGAGATCGCGCCGGGCGACGTCACCGGGCACTTCACGGTCGACATCACGTGCGACCTGCCGTCCTACGCCCTCAACGGCACGTGGGAGCTCGACCTCACCATCTACGACCGGGCCGAGGCCGGCTTCGCCTACATCGGGCTCCACACCCAGGTCTCGTTCGACGTCGCGGGCGGCAACGAGGACCGGGCGGTGCCCCGGATGGTGAGCTGGCAGACCTCGCCGTCCGAGGTGCGCCACGACGCTCCGTTCACCCTGACGATGCAGCTGGTCGACGACTCACCGCTGATCGACCCGGCGAACCTCAGCTACGGATTCTCCAAGTTCGGCACACCCTCGTCCGCCTTCACGTGCGAGCGCCCCGTCCTGACGCCGACGTCCGCGACGGAGACCACCCTGACCACCACGTGCTCGCCCTCGAACTACTACGTGGCCGGTCCGTCCGAGCTCGGCTGGCACATCGGCCGCATCCCGGTGAGCGACGCCCTGGGCAACGCCGGCCAGTACGAGCTCTGGGTCGAGGCCCGCTGAGGTTCCCCGTCGTCCGCCGGCGTCGGCCGGCCGGGGACTCCGTCACGCGAGTCGGACCGCCGCCCTGACGCGCTCCGAACCCGCCTGCGACACGGTCACGAGGCGTTCGCTCCGCGACCGCCCGGGGCCGACCACGACCTCCGGCACCGGACCCGCGACGACCGGGCGCCGCATCTGCAGCTCCAACGTCCGCACGGTCGCCCCCGGCCAGGACGACTGCAACGCCCATCGCTCGACCACGGTCGCCAGCTGCTGCGTGCAGGCGATCACACCCGGCAGTCCGGCGCGGGTCGCGGCCACGGGGTCGTGGTGGACCAGGGCCCAGACCCGACAGGAGGCCGCCGCCATCGACAGGCTGCGGTCGGTCGGTCCCGACTCGTGACCGTCGGACCGTCGGTCCGGCCCGACCCCAGGCCGTGGTCGCGGACGGGTGCGGCGCTGCGGCACGTAGCCCACGGCGGCGAAGGTCTCGACCGACAGCACGTCGCCGTCCGCGTCGGTCAGCACGTGGTCGACCTCCCACCTCCGCCCGGGCCCGAGCGCCGTCGACGTCGGCGGGCCGATCGACCGGACGCGCTGGAAGTGGCCGACGCGGTCCCCCACCCTCGTCGGTCGGCGGACCTCGATGCGGAAGCGGTCGATGACGGCGTGGTCGAAGCCGAGCTCGGCCTTCAGCTCGAAGTGGAGGCGCAGCGGGATCTCCGCCGGGTCGGGCACGGGCGACCGGGTCCACAGCGACGTGGTCGTGACCGGGAGCCGGTCGACGCGCAGCGCGGCGACGCCGGGCCCACCGGCGAGGCGCGTCATGCGGACGACCGGACCGAGCTCGACCTCGACGCCGGGCACCACCTCGTGGTGCCGGTCGGTCGCCACCCGGGTCAACCCGGCGGCTTGCGACCGGTGACGCCCGAGTACACGAGTCGGGCGAGGGCACGCTGGATCTCCGGACCGGTCGTCCCGTGGCGCTCGATGCCGTAGCGGTGGCCCGACACCTGGGCGAGCATCGCCACCAGGACCGATGCGGTCGCCGTCGGATCCAGGTCCGACGGCAGCCGACCGGCGTCCCGCTGCTCCTTGACCACCAGGGCGAGCGCGTCGGTGAAGCTCATGAGCAGCTGCAGCCGGATCTCGCGGAACCGGACGTCGCCCTCGGTCGCCGCGAGATCGATCACCGCCAGGATCGCCCGGTGCTCGTCCCAGAAGTCGAGGAAGCTCGCGGCGATCTTCTCGCAGGTCTCGTACGCCGCCCGACCCGTCCAGCTGCCCTCGCGCACCGAGCGGTTGAGCCGCTCCTTGCCCTCGCCGACGAGCTCGTCGGCCAGAGCCCACAGAGCGGACTCCGCGTCGGGGAAGTACTGGTAGAAGGTCGCCGGCGAGGTCCCGGCGCCACGGGCGATGTCCACCACCTTGAGGTCGCGGTAGGACGTGGTCCGCAGCAGCTCACGGGTCTGGTCGAGCAGTCGAGCCCGGGTCGCCAGGCCCCGACGCCCGGGCACCCGGCCGTCGACGGCCCGCAGCTCCTCGGGATCCTCGGTCGTGTCGGTCGCTGACTGGGTCACCACCCGCGCAGCGTACCGGGGACCGCCCCGCCGACAGGGTTGGCCGACCGCCGGAGCCTCAGTTGCCGAGCAGCTTCCAGATGATCCAGACCATGACCGTGATGCCGAGGAGCGTGAGCGCCACCATCATCACGAACCCGACCACGGTCGTGAACACCAGGGCGGCGATGACCCCGAGGCTCGACCGCCGGGTCGCCCGACGGTCGGCGAGGTCGGCCTCGATCAACCGCACGTTGCGGTCGTTGGCCTTGTAGGCCATGTCGAACACCACGCCGGCGAACGGGATCAGCCCGATGACGCCCTCGAACGCCACGTTCAGCAGCATCCGGATGATCGTCGGCCAGCTCACCCCTGCGAGCACACCGGCGGTGACCACCACCATGGAGAGGACGACGCCGATGGCGTCGCCGACACCGGGGATGAGCGTGATGAACCCGTCGATCCCCACGCGCCGTCCGCCGGTCGCGGGGACCGGGAACGCGTCGTCGAGGACCCACGCCATGCGCTCGACCCAGCGTGGCAGCGGCCGGGAGTTGGGCTTGGGTCCTCGGCGGTGGGCGTCGCGGATGTCGTGCAGCGCGCCGACGACCTCGGCCTTGGCGGCCGCGGTGCGGTGGACCCTCAGCGGCGGCCCCGTGGGCGGCGGATATGCCGCGAGGTCGCCGCCGGCTGGCACGGGCCCTGGCCCGGCGGGGACGACCGGAGGACCGGTGGGCGGCGGGTGCTGCGGCGGGGCGGGTGCTCCCTGCTGAGGCGTCGACGACGGCGCCGACTCCGACGGACGCGGCTCGGACGGAGGTGCCGGCGGCGGTGGCGGGGTCGCGTGCGGCGGCACGGGCGCGTCGGTGCCCGGGATCTCCCGGCCCTCGATGGTGCCCAGGTGACGCACCTCGTCTCCCACGACCGACAGTCTTCCCCGAGCGACGACCGATATGAGCATCACCCGCGACGACGCTGAGCCCGAACTCGGGGGAATCCGACCAACGACACGACGAGAACCCCCAAGTTCGGGAGCGGACCGTCGACAACCGGGCCGCCCGGGGTCAGGGGATGAAGCGGTCTCCGAAGGAGCCGATCAGGTCGATCGCCTGCTCGGTGCTCTCGGGGCCGGTCACGCCCTGAGCCATCCACGCCGAGGTCAGGATCGTGGTGACTCCGGCGGCCTCGAGACGCTCGCACACCTCGCTGTTCGGGGCGGCCAGCGGCGAGGCGATGATCTCGAACGGACGGTCCGCCGTTCCGGCCTCCTCCCGCGCGCGCTCCAGGGTCTCGCAGTGGGAGATCAGCTCGTCGACCGAGTAGTAGACGCCGAGCCAGCCGTCGCCGATCGTCGCGGCGCGACGGAAGGCGATGTCGGAGTGGCCGCCCACGTAGATCGGCACGGGCGCCGGCGGCGCCGGCCGCATCTCGACCGGGTCGAAGTCGTAGAACTCGCCGTGGTGCTCGACCATCCCGCCCTGCCACAGGGTGCGGATCACGTCGACCATCTCGTCCATCCGCTTGCCGCGGCGGGCGAACGGCTGCTCGAGCAGCTCGAACTCCTCGGCCATCCAGCCGGCGCCGATCCCGAGCCCGATGCGCCCCTGCGACATGTACGCAGCCGTGCCCACGGCCTTGGCCACCACGAACGGATTGCGCAGCGGGAGCACGTACACGTTGGTGATGAACCGCAGCGTCGTCGTCACCGACGACATGGCGCCGACCGCGACCCACGGGTCGGGCCAGTCCTCGTCGGGGCTGAACAGCGGCGTCCCGTCGGGCGTATACGGGTACCTGGAGCTGAGGTAGCTCGGGTACACGACGTGGTCGGACACGGCGACCGAGTCGAACCCGGTCGCCTCGGCGGCTGCGGCGATCCGTGGCCAGTCGAGCGGGTTCGAGCCGATCAGCGCCTGTGCGAACTTCATGGAGGCTCCTGCGATGCGTGGGGAGGGGTGCGGAGGGAGTGTGAGGAGAGGAGAGGGTGGGGTCGCTCAGGAACCGGCCGTGGCCCGTTCCCGCAGCTCGAACTTGAGGACCTTGCCGCTGGCGTTGAGCGGCAGGGCGTCGACGACCTCGACCCGGCGCGGGACCTTGTAGTTGGCCATGTGCTCCCGGGACCACGCCACGACCTCGTCGGGGTCCAGGGTGGCGTCGGCGACCGGGACGGCGAACGCCACCCCGACCTCGCCCATGCGCTCGTCGGGCACGCCGACGACGGCGACCTGGGCGATGCCGGGATGGGTCAGGAGGAGCCGCTCGATCTCGGCCGGATAGGCGTTGAAGCCGCCGACGATGAACATGTCCTTGGTGCGGTCCGTGATGCGGAGGTAGCCGTCCGCGTCCAGCACCCCGACGTCGCCGGTGTGGAGCCAGCCGTCGGCGTCGACGGCCTCGGCGGTCTGCACGGGGTCCTCGAAGTACTCCCGCATGATGTTGTAGCCCCGGACCAGGACCTCACCCGGTTGCTCCGGTCCGAGTCGGTTGCCGTCGTCGTCGACGATCACGACCTCCACTCCCGGGATCGCGCGACCCGACGTGGTGGCGATCGTCTCGGGGCCGTCCTCGCGCCGGCACACGGTGACCACTCCGCACGCCTCGGTCAGGCCGTACGCGGTGAGCACGGTCTCGAAGCCGAGCTCCTCCTCCATGGCCACGACCAGCTCGACCGGCACGACGGCCGCACCGGTGACGGCAAGGCGGAGCGTGTCCACCTTCGACCGGTCGAAGCGCGGGTGGTGGAGGAGCGTCTGGTAGAGCGTGGGTGGCCCGGGGATCATGCTGATCCGCTCCGCGGCGATGGCATCGACGGCGGCGTCCACGTCGAACACCGGCAGGGGCACCATCGTGGCCCCGGTCATCAGGCAGGCGAGGATGCCCGCCTTGTACCCGAACGTGTGGAAGAACGGGTTGACGATGAGGTAGCGGTCGTCGCTGCGGAGCCCGACCAGTGTCGACCAGTCCAGGAACGCCCGGAGGGTGGCGGCATGGGTCTGCACCACACCCTTGGGCGCGCCGGTCGTGCCGGAGGTGAACAGCATGTCCGACATGTCGTCGCCGGCGATGGCCGCGACCCTGTCGTCCAGCTCGGCGTCGGAGACGATCGTGCCCTCGGCCAGGAGCTCGTCGAGGAACGACGCTCCGTCGGGCCGCTGGCCCGTCTCCCTGAGCAGCACGATGCGCTCCAGGGTCTCGGGCCGGCCGGCGGCGTCCAGCATGCTGACGTAGTCGTTGCCCAGGAACCCCTCGACGGTGAACAGGAGACGGGCGCCGCTCCGGGCGAGGATGTCGGCCGCCTCCAAGCCCTTGTACCGGGTGTTGAGCGGGACCAGTGCGGCGCCGGCGCTCTGCAGGCCCAGGACCGCCACGACCCACTCCCAGCAGTTCGGCGCCCAGATCGCCACGCGGTCGCCGGACTGGATCCCGGCGGCGATCAGGCCCTTGGCGACGCCGTCGACGCGACGGCGCAGCTCCACGAAGTCCAGGCGGGTCACCGCTCCGGCCTCTCCCCCGCCGGCAGCACCTTCGACAGCACGGTCGACCACCGCCTCGGCCGAGCCGAACCGGTCCGCTGCGTCCCTGAGGAGGGCCGGCACCGAGGCCCACCGGAGATCGCCCCGGGCACCGTCGTCAGAGACCGGCTGTCCGGTCGTCTCGTCCTTCAGCTCGTGATCGCTCACTGCGGTCGCTCCCCCTGGATCTGACGGACCGTCAGCTGCCGGTCCGCTGGTCGACTGTACCGGTCCGTCGGGCGCGCCGAACCGGCCACGCGGTCCTCCCGGCCGGGCGGGTTCCTCAGTTGCCCTCGCCCAACGCACCGGCGTCCCGGAGGGCGGCGATGCGATCGGTGTCGTAGCCGAGCACCTCGGCCAGGACCTCGTCGTTGTGCTGACCGACGGTCGGGGCCGGGGTGGGCACCGGAAGCTCGGCGTCGATGAACTTGAGCGGGGTGCCGAGCATGTCGGCGCCGTGCTCCTGGTACGGCATGAAGCCGAGCCGGTCGAGGAACTGGGGGTCGTCGGCCAGGGTCTTCGGCGAGTTCACCGGGGCGATCGTGGTGTTCACCGTGCCGGACCACTCGACCCACTCGGCGGTGCTCCGGGTCCTGAAGATCTCGGCGAGGATGGCCCGCAGCTCGGTGTTGCCCCGGGCGTGGTCGCCGTACTGGCTGCCGGGCCAGCGCTCGAACAGGTCCATGCGATCGACGCCCTTGCAGAAGTTCTTCCAGAACTCCTGCTCCGACGCCATGAACAGGACGAAGCCGTCGGAGGACTCGTACACCTGGTAGCGCACGCCCTCCTCCATGCCGGCGGTGCCGGGCGCCCGACGCTCGTAGTCGTCGGAGCGGTTGCCGGTGACCTCCGACTGGGGGCGCTCGTAGGCCTTCCACGTCTCGCTGCGGAGCCAGTCCATGGCCGCCGACGCGTCCGACTGGGCGATCTCGAGGAACGAGCCCTCGCCGGTGGCCCGGGCCTTGACGATGCCCGCGAGGACGCCCAGCGCGCCGAACAGGGGGCCGGCGTGGATGCCGATCGACGCGTGCTCCGGCAGGTACGGGAAGCCGTCCTCGTTGAAGGTCGGGTTCACGATGCCCGCCCACGTGTCGTACGCGATCCCGTGGCTGGGCAGATCCGCGTAGGGCCCGGTCATGCCGTAGCCGGAGATGGTGCAGAAGACGATGCTCGGGTTGATCTCGAGCAGATCCTCGTAGCCCAGGCCCCGGCGGGCCAGCGCGCCGGGGCGCATGGCCTCGATCACGGCGTCCGCGCCGCGGACCAGGTCCCGGAACACCTCCTGCGCGTCCTCGGTGCGCAGGTCGAGCGTGATCGACTTCTTGCCCCGGTGGATGTGCCAGTGCAGGAGGGAGTTGCCCTCGATGATGGGCCACGTCATCTGGCGGATGTAGTCGCCCTTCGGCGGCTCGACCTTGATGACGTCCGCTCCGAGGTCGGCCAGGTGGGTGCCGACGGCCCCCGGCCCGAGCAGGGAGAACTCGATGACTCGGACTCCGGCCAGCGGCGCGGCACCGCTCGGGGCGGGACGATCGGGAACTCCTGCGGCAGACATGTTCTCCTCCGGGCGCGTGCACGCCATGTCAGATCTGACGGGTCGTCAGATCGTAGCGGAGGCCGGGGTCAGCGGATCTGGTGCGTGCCCGGGTCGACCTGCATCGGGGTCGGGTCGACGACCTCGAACTGGCCCGCCGTCAGCGTCTTCAGGCCGGCGAGGTCGGTGTCGTTCCACCGGATGTCGGGCTCGCCGTTGATCGACGTGTAGGGACCCGAGTCGTTGATGACGACGCCGTGGTCCTTCATGGCCTGGGCCACGGCTCGCGCCTGCGGCCCGAGGTGGGAGATGTCGACGTCCGAGCGCAGCCGCAGCCACGTCCCCATCGGAGGAGCCGACGGATCGAGCGACTGGCCGTCGGAGCCGTTCGCCGGCCACACCGACGGCCCCCGGCGGATCACCGGCGACACCATGGTCAGGACGTGGTCGATCCGACCGGAGGCGACCTCGTCGTAGCGGACCATCCCCGCCATCATCGACAGACCCGACGCGGTGACCGCGCCCCGGGGTGCGATCGAGTTGGTCGTCAGATCCAGGCGGACGACCCGATCCGCGTACCAGCGGTTGAAGAGCGTCGCGAAGTAGTTCTCGCCCGGGGGCTGGACGTTGATGGCCTCCCACGAGGTGCAGGACGCGGAGTCCACGACGAGGAGGTGCTTGTCCCACGCCCGGCCGGGCCAGCCCTCGAAGCGGGGCGACGCCGGCCAGGGCATGTCTGCCGTCTCGGAGAGGCTGGCGTACTCGAGCGAGACCAGCAGGTCCTGGTGGGCCGACGTGGTGGCGTCGACGACGTTCGTCGGGATCCCGGGTCGGGAGCCCATCCACACGCCCGAGCCGAATCCCGGCTGGATCACC
The DNA here is from genome assembly GCA_023434535.1 of Actinomycetes bacterium. GTDB lineage: Bacteria > Actinomycetota > Acidimicrobiia > Acidimicrobiales > Microtrichaceae > Dermatobacter. The sequence continues at coordinate 137 of JAEYSR010000089.1, read as the reverse complement.
CGTGACGAGCCGAGCGCCTGGATCGTCGCCGCGGAGTCCGGCCGGGTGGCCAGCGCGCCGATCGAGGCGTGGAAGACGTTGTCGGTCGGGAAGACCGGGCAGCCGCCGATCCCGAGGCGGGACCCAGGGGTGATGTA
>JAEYSR010000069.1 GCA_023434535.1 Actinomycetes bacterium | reverse complement strand
TCAGCTGCGCGGTCTCGGACTCTGCGAGGTCGGACTTCGCGTCGCGGGTGTCGAGGGTGGCGACCTGGGCGGCTGCTGCGGAGGAGAGGCCCCATTCGGCGAGTTGGGCGTCGATCGACGGGGTGTGCGCGTCGAGGGAGCTGAGGGCGACGTGGGGGCGGGTGTGGGGCCATCGGGGTGCTCCTCGGAGGACACCCACCAGCCGCCGGCCAACCCGACGACACCAGAGTCCTCGACCTCCTAAGCGCGCGAACACCCACCCCACCGACAAGGCAGCGCGGCGAGACCGCAGCACCTGGCCAGCTACATCGCCTCGTGGCCACCGAGCGGCGACCCGATCCGTCGACGGGCTCCCCGGGCGAGCCACAGTCCCCGACGAGGCGTCGCAATGCCCTCACCGCGCTCCTCACCCGAGCCCGTGAGAACCAGGTCGAGAACCAGGTCGAGAACCAGGTCGAGAACACGGTCCCGGTCAAGGTTGCGGTCAAGGTGACCGGTCAAGGTCGGTCACCGAGCTCCTCGACCCCGCAGGCGTGTCGATCGCTCGGCGACGTCCGACTCGACCCAATCCCGGATTCCTTCCGCTCCGAGCCGCGCGCTCGCGCGCTTAGGAATCACATGAAGACCACTTCGCCGAACCGGTCCTCGAGCCGCCGGAGGCCGGCCGACGCACCGCTCGACGTGATCACCCCGGACGGGCCACCCGAGCTGACCGACGAGCTCGCCCGAGCGTTGCTCCGCATCCTCCGCTCGGCGACCGAAGGCCACGACGAGCCTCGCGTCGCACGCGAACGTCAGGGTCGGGACGTAGCGTCCTGACCATGCGCTTCGCCTTCTACGGTCGCGTGTCGACCGAGGACCAGCAGGACCCGACCTCGTCCAAGAACTGGCAGCTCACCCGATCACGCCAGCTCATCGAAACCACGGGCGGCGAGATCGTCGCCGAGTTCTTCGACATCGGCCAGTCCCGCTCCCTGCCATGGAAGCGTCGGCCCGAGGCGGCCCGGCTACTCGACCAGTTCGGCTCACCGAGCCGGGACTTCGATGCCGTCGTGATCGGCGAGCCGCAGCGAGCGTTCTACGGCAACCAGTTCGGTCTCACCTTCCCGGTGTTCGTCCACTACGGCGTCGAGCTGTGGGTCCCCGAGGTCGGTGGCCGTGTCGATCCCGGCTCCGACGCGCACGACCTGGTCATGTCGCTCTACGGCGGGATGAGCAAGGGTGAACGCAACCGGATCAAGACCCGCGTCCGCACCGCCATGGCCGCACAAGCGGCCATCGAAGGCCGGTTCCTCGGAGGACGGCCCCCGTACGGCTACGTCCTCGCCGATGCCGGCCCACACCCGAACCCGGGCAAGGCCGCGATCGGCCAACGCCTGCACGTCCTCGATCTCGACCCCACCGCGGCACCGGTCGTGCAACGGATCTTCACCGAGTACATCGGCGGCGCCGGCATCTACCGGATCGCCGAAGCCCTCACCGCCGATGGGATCCTCTCCCCCTCCGCGCACGACCCGGCCCGCAACCGCCACCGTGTCAGCAGCGGCGGCGCCTGGTCCAAGCAGGCCGTCCGATCGATCCTCACCAACCCGCGCTACACCGGCCGTCAGGTCTGGAACCGCCAGCGCCGCGACGAAGTCCTCATCGACGTCGAGGACGTTGCTCTCGGACATGAGACCCGCATGCGCTGGAACGCCGAAGCCGACTGGGTCTGGTCCGAACACGAGACCCACCCGGCGATCATCACCGTCGACGACTTCCACACCGTCCGCGACATCTTCGCCGCGGGCCGGCGCGGACCCCAGCGAAAGCTCCGCACCCGCCACCCCTACGCGCTCGCCGGCATCGTCCACTGCGGCGTGTGCGGCCGCAAGATGCAGTCGTCGTGGAACAACGGACGCGCCTACTACCGCTGCAAGTTCCCCGCCGAGTACGCCGTCAAGGAAGACAAGCACCCCAAGACCGTCTACCTCCGCGAAGACGCCATCCTCCCCGGGCTCGACGGCTGGATCGGCGACCTGTTCAACCCGGCCCACCTCGACGCCACATGCGCCGCGCTCGCCCACGCCAACGAACGGGACGCAGCCCAGCCGCCAGAACCGAACCTGCTCATCGCCGACCAGCTGCGCGAATGCGAGGCCAAGCTCCGCAAGTATCGCCAACTGCTCGAAGAGCGCGACGACATCGCCGTCATCGGGGACTGGATCGCCGAAGCTGAACGCGAACGCAACCGTCTACAGCGCCTGTCCAAGCCGACCCAGCGGACCGCCGCGCCGATCACCCCTCACGGCGTGCGCGAGATCGTCGAGCACCTGCAAGGCATCTCCACGGCGCTTGACAGCGCCGAACCGAACGAACGGCGAGCCGTCTACGACTCACTCGGCGTCACGCTGACCTATTACCCGGACCGGAAGACCGCGCACGTCAGCGCCGGGTCACCCCATGTACTTACGGTTGGTGTCGGAGGGGGGACTTGAACCCCCACGCCCCTAAGGGCACCAGCCCCTCAAGCTGGCGCGTCTACCAATTCCGCCACTCCGACGTGGACCCCACCTGCGGGTGGGGCGAGGAGGGACTCTAGCGCGCCCTCGCCAGGACCTGGAATCCGTTGCGGGGCGCCGGCCATCCCCCGGCGCAGACGACCCACCGGGCACAGTGACGTCCGTGGACGTCCGACGTGTGGTGGTGGGATTCGATGCCGACGGGACCGCCGCGGTCCAGGCCGACGGCTCTGCGCCGGCGGTCACCGACCTGCCGCCGTCGGTCGGCGCATCTCTCGTCGACATCTGGCGATCCGACGCGGTGCCACTCACCGCCGCGGGCACCGACGACCCGACGGATGCACCGTTCGCCCTCATGCCGAACGGGAGTCTGTTCCGGGTCATCGACCTCGAACCGGGCGATCACGAACCGATGTGGCATCAGACGGCGTCGGTCGACTTCAACCTGGTCGAGTCAGGGACGATCCGACTCCTGATCGGCGACGAGAACGACCCGACGCATGTCGACCTCGTCGCCGGCGACACGATCGTCGTGCGAGGCGTCCGCCACGCATGGCAGAACCTCGGGTCGGTGCCGTGCCGGCTGGTGTGCACGTCGATCGCTGCAACGCTGCCGGACGACGATCCCCCGACCTGACCGTGGCGATCGACCGGCCACGGGGTCATTCGCCAGCGCCAGCGGCGCATGGGCCTCGCGTCACTCCTCCGGCGTGCGCCCCGTCGCGACCGACACCATCCGGTCCAGCGTCTTCTTGGTCAGGCGGGGTCGCAGGGCAGACGGCGAGACGCCGACGGCGTCGAGCGGGATCCGCACGTTCAGCACGCCCGGCTTGATCCGGAACTCCACGGGCGACTCGAACTCCCGAGCCTCGCCGTCGAGGCCACCCAGCACCACCGAGTCGGACTCGATGCGGAACGTCGGCGTCTGCCAGCGGACCACCCTCACGGGCGACGCGATCCCGCCCGAGTGCACCACGGCGACCACGCCGAGCATCCCGTCGCTCAGGCTCGGCCGGCTCCCGAAACCCGGGCGGGGCGACAGGTCGTACGCGTTGTTCGATACGTGCACCACCAGTGCCGAGTCGAAGTGCTCGCCCTCAGCGTCGTCGAAGCGCAGGTCCAACGGGTCGGCGTCGGGTCCGATCAGCTCGGGCAGCTTGGACAGCGCCGTCGCCACCTTCTTCTCCCGGTACTGCTCGTCGGCCACCACCTCGCCGTACGCGCCGATCGACACGTTGTTGAGGAACATCGACCCGTTCACCTCGGCCACGTCGATGCGCTTCTCGTAGGCCTCCCTGAACGCCGACAGCGCACCGAGCGGGTCGTTGCGGTCCAGTCCCAGGTCGAGGGCGAAGTGCATCCGGGTCCCGGCGGGGATGCAGACGAACGGCAGGTCCCTCTCGATGCACACCAGCGCCACCTGGGCCAGCGTCCCGTCGCCTCCCGCGGCGCCCAGGCAGTCGGCACCGTCGTCGGCGGCCTGTCGGGCCATGGCGGTCAGGTCGTCGCCCTTGGTGAGCTCGTGGACCGACAGTCCCGCCTTCTCCGCAGCGGCCACCAGACCGACGCGCCCGGCGGTCCCGTCGCCGGAGCGGGGGTTGACGAAGAGCACCGACCGGCCCGGCCGAGTGCGGGAGCGGTGCAGCCGGTGCCGGTGCGGCAGCGGCGAGCTGAGGAGCGCGGCTCGTCCCGACGCGCCGCCGAGCAGCTCGACGAACACGCCGAGCACGATCCACAGCACCTGGCGACCCGAGTCGATCGCACTCCACACCGCCCCGCCGAACGCGGCCACCGCCAGGACGATGAACAGCAGCCGCAGGACGCCCCGGCGACCGAGCGCCATCCAGATGAGGAGGCAGCCGAACACCAGCAGGAGCAGCGAGACCGCCAGATCGGGCAGCCCACGGACGAACCCGAACACCATCGAGGCCAACCCGAGCGGCACGAAGACCAGGCACGTGATCGCGAGCAGTCGCGCGCCGACGGGGACCTCGCCCTTGCCCCTGCGCCGCTCCTCGTCACCCGGACGGGGGACTGGCGATGTGGAGCTCGTTCCTTCGTGGGACACTCGGACCATGACCTCCCCGCCGACGGAGCCCACCGACCCGATCGCCGAGATCTCCGAGCAGCTGCCCCCGGACAGTACCGGCCTGGTCGGCCGGCTCCTCGCATTCGCGGACGACCACGACCTGCCCTGGGTCCGGGCCGCCGCACAGGACATGGAGGCCCTGGATCTGGCGGTCTACGGCTCCGTGGCCGGCGTGAGCACACCCACCTTGGACAGCGCCCTGAAGGGCCTCACCAAGGCAGCGGACAACTCCAAGCTCTGGTTCGGCATCGCCGGCGCGACCGCTCTGTTCGGCGGTCGCAGGGGACGTCAGGCGGCCGTCGACGGCGTCATCGCCATCGCCATCACCAGCTTCGTCGTGAACCAGCCGCTCAAGCGCCTGCTCCCCCGTCGTCGCCCCGACCGCGAGCACTTCGAGGTGATCGCCGGACGCCAGGTCCCGCTGCCGACGTCGCCGTCGTTCCCCTCGGGGCACTCTGCATCGGCCTTCGCCTTCGCCAACGCCATGAGCGGCGAGCTCACCTGGGTGGCGTTCCCCGTCCACTTCCTGGCCGGCGCCGTCGCCTACTCACGCATCCACACCGGCGTGCACTACCCCGGCGACGTGCTCGTCGGCGCCCTCCTCGGCAGCGCCGTCGGCGACGTGGTCGGCACCGTGCGCCGACACCGCCGCGAGCGCCAGCTCCGCGGCGACGTCGCCGCCTCCACCCGACCCGTCTGAGCGGATCCGCACGGCACCCGCCGGGCGGGGTCGCGGTCGGCCATGGCCGGCAGCAAACGGCGGTCCGATCTTGGGCACCACAGACCGACGATCGGTCGCTCGTGCCCAAGATGCACGGTCAGTCAGGCATGGGCGGGACCCGCGTAGGCGTCCCGGCGAGCGACTGTCAGGTGGGGTCGATCACCAACGCCATGAGCAGCGTGTTGAAGGCGAACAGGAGCCCGACCACGACGGTGATCCGGTCCAGGTTCTTCTCCATCACCGTCGACCCGGCGGCCGACGCACCCAGGCCGCCACCGAACATGTCGGACAGGCCGCCGCCCTTGCCGGAGTGGATGAGGACCAGGAAGATCAGGCCGACGCCGAGCGCAGCCTGCAGGACCCAGAGGACGATGTCGATGATGGACACGGCTGTGGAGGATACCCGGTCAGTGGTTGCGGTACTGCACGAGGGCGGCGAACTCGTCGGGCTCGAGGCTGGCCCCGCCGACGAGAGCTCCGTCGATGTCGGCCTGCGACATCAGCTCGGCGATGTTGCCGGGCTTGACCGACCCGCCGTACTGGATGCGCACCTTGTCCGCGGCGTCGTCGCCGAAGTTGGCCCTGACCACCGAGCGGATGTGGGCGCACATGGCCTGCGCGTCCTCCGACGTGGCGGTCCGGCCCGTGCCGATCGCCCAGATGGGCTCGTAGGCGATGACCAGCGTGGCCACCGCCGCGCCGCTCAGACCGGCCAGGCCGGCCACGATCTGACCCTCGACCCACGACTCGGCGTCGCCGGCCTCTCGCTGCTCGAGCGACTCGCCGCAGCACATGATCGGCGTCATGCCGGCCACGCCGACGGCCTTGACCTTGAGGTTGACCGTCTCGTCGGTCTCGCCGAAGTACTGGCGACGCTCCGAGTGACCGACGATCACGTAGGTCACGTCGAGCTTGGCCAGCATGGGCGGGGCGACCTCGCCGGTGAACGCACCCTGGTTCTCCCAGTGGCAGTTCTGCGCACCGAGCTCGATCTTCATCCGGTCGGCCTCGATCAGCGTCTGGATGGACCGGATGTCGGTGAACGGCGGATGCACCGTGATGGTCACGGCCTCGGAGTCGTCGCTCTCGAGGCGGTAGTGCAGCTTCTGCACGGCCTGGATCGCCTCGAAGTGGTTCTTGTGCATCTTCCAGTTGCCGCTGATGATCGGCTTCCGACTGGCTGCCATTGGGTTCCCCCGTGTCCTTCGAGTCGAGCGTGCGGATGTGTTGCTGCGGGTGTCAGTTGCGGACGTGCGGCGCGAGCGGGCGGGCCCGCTCAGCCGGCGACGTTGGATGCGTGGCGGAGCGCCTCGAGGCCGGGCAGGTCGCCCTGCTCGATCAGCTCCAGGGAGGCGCCGCCGCCGGTCGAGATGTGGTCGACCTCGTCGGCCAGGCCGAACTGGGCGACGGCAGCGGCGGAGTCGCCGCCGCCGATGACCGTGAAGCCCCGGCAGTCGGCCACGGCTTGGGCCACGGCCTTCGTCCCCGCCTCGAAGCGGGGATCCTCGAACACGCCCATCGGCCCGTTCCACAGGACGGTGCGGGACTCGCCGATCACGTCGCCGAACGCCGCGGCGGCGCCCGGTCCGATGTCGAGGCCCATCCAGCCGTCGGGCAGCGAGCGGCCGAAGTTCCGCACCTCGCCGCCCGCCGACGGGTCGCCGATCTTGCCGCCCGGGCCGAGGCCCACGACGTCCTC
>JAEYSR010000051.1 GCA_023434535.1 Actinomycetes bacterium | reverse complement strand
GAGGAGCTCACGGTCGCCGAGTCTGGCACGGGTGTGAGCGGCGACGGCGCGACCGGGACGGGGCGCCTGGGCGGGCACAGCGGCACTGCTCGGTAGCATCCGTGCCGTGGAGCTGAACCTGGCCGAGCTGGCGGACCGACTCGGAGGACGGCTGCTGGGGTCGGACGGATCCGTCGGTGGTCTCGCCGTCGACGGCCTGGCGATCGACTCCCGTCTGGTCCGTCCGGGACAGCTGTTCGCCGCTCTGGTGGCGGAGCGGGACGGCCACGACTTCGTCGCCGGAGCACTCGGTGCGGGAGCGACGGCGGCTCTGGTCGAGCGCGAGACCGGACCGGACGGACCCTGGACCGGGCCGGTGGTCGTGGTGCCGTCGGTGCCCGAGGCGCTCGCCGAGCTGGCCCGGATCGCACGGGCAGAGCTCGAGCGGCCCGGGGAGCCGGCGCGGGTGGTCGGCGTGACGGGATCGGTGGGCAAGACCACGACCAAGGACCTGATGGCGAACGTGCTGGGCACCACGTACGCGACCGTCGCGTCGGAGAAGTCGTTCAACAACGAGCTGGGCGTGCCGCTGACGCTCCTGAACGCACCGGCGGGCACCGAGGCGGCCGTGATCGAGATGGGCGCCCGCGGGATCGGCCACATCCGCCACCTCTGCGAGCTCGCCCGGCCCACCGTCGGCGTGGTGACGGTGGTCCGGGGCGTGCACACCGAGGTGATGGGGACGGTGGAGCAGATCGCGGTGGCCAAGCGCGAGCTCGTCGAGCACCTGGGCGCCGACGGCGTGGCGGTGCTCAACGCCGATGATCCGAACGTGGCGGCGATGGCCGCCCACACCGTCGCGCCGGTTCTGACCTTCGGGCCGGGCGGAGAGGTCCACGCCATCGACGTCGAGGTCGACGACGAGCTGCGGGCCCGGTTCACGTTGCGGTCGCCGTGGGGCTCGTCGCCGGTCCGGCTCGGCGTCCGGGGCGAGCACAACGTCACCAACGCGCTGGCCGCCGCAGCTGTCGGGCTCTGGCTGGGCGTGCCGGTGGAGCGGGTCGCGACGGGGCTGGCCGAGGCGCCGGCGTCGCCGTGGCGGATGGAGCTGGTCCGCGTGCCGGACGGCCCGACCGTCCTGAACGACGCGTACAACGCCGGTCCGGCCTCGATGGCCGCTGCGCTGCAGGCGCTCGCGGCGCTGCCCGTGGGTCCGACCGGTCGGCGCTTCGCCGTCCTCGGCGTGATGGCGGAGCTCGGTCCCGAAGGACCCGACGAGCACCGTCGGATCGCCGAGCTGGCGGCCGAGCTCGACGTGACGGTCCTGGCCGTGGGCTGCGACCTCTACGGGGTCCCCGACGTGGTCGACGGTGCGGCGGACGTCGTGGCTGCGCTCGACGTGCTGGCAGATCGGGACGCCTCGGCGGGACGTTCGGCGGGTGGCGTGGGCGCCGACGACGTCGTGCTGGTCAAGGGGAGTCGAGTTGCAGGTCTCGAACGTGCGGCGGAGGCGCTGACTCGTCCAGGTCGATGAGCACGCCGAGGGCCGCGGCGACGAACGCGCCGAAGAGCAGGACCGGCACCTCGCCGACGGCATCGATGATCGGACCGGCGACCAGGCCGCCGACCGGCACCAGCCCGGCCCACCCCATCATCCAGAGGCCCATCACGCGGCCGCGGACAGAATCGGCCACCCGCATCTGCAGCGTGGTGGAGAGGGCCGTGACCAGGATGAAGTACGAGGCGCCGGTCACGAAGACGGCGGGGTAGGCCAGCCATGGCGACGTTGCCACCGCGAACACGGCGAGGGCCACGGCGAACACGTAGATGCTGCCGGTCGACATGCGGGAGCGGGGCACCTCGGAGAACACGCTGCCCATCGAGATGGCGCCGAGCGCCGCGCCCAGGGCGAACGACGCGAACAGCAACGTGTAGGCGATGCCGTCGATCCCCAGGCGCTCCTCCGCGATGAGGGGCATCTGGTAGATGAACACGAGCGAGCACAGCGAGAAGACCGAGATGGTGACCAGGATCCGCGTCACCACCGAGTCCGCCCGGGCCGCGTCGTAGCCCTCCCGGAGCTGCTGCCACGGCGTCGCTCCGCCGTGGGCCTTGGGGGAGAAGTCGGCGTGCACTGTGGCGACGGCCCAGATCACGAACAGGTAGGTCAGGCCGTTCACCGCGAACACCAGCGACGCCCCGCCGATCTCGGCCGTCAGCCCGCCGAGGATCGGGCCGATCACCCGGCTCGTGTTCATGGCGGCGGAGTTGAGGGCCACGGCGCCCTGGAGGTCGGCGCGGCCGGCCAGCGCGGGGAGCATCGCGGAGAAGGTCGGGCCGTTGATCGAGTTGCCGACGCCGATGCCGAACACGATGAGGACGAGAGCCACCCGGTTCGGCTGGTCCGAGAGGGCCACCACGGCGAGCACCATCGACAGCGCCGTCTGCCAGAGGGCGATGCCGATCATGAGGCGGCGCTTGTCGACCCGGTCGGCCAGCGCGCCGCCGACGGGGGAGATGATCAGCATGGGGCCGAGCTGGGCGAAGGTGATGACGCCGATGAACCACGCCTCGCCGGTGAGCTGGTACGCCAGCACGCCGAGGGTGATGTTCTGCATCCAGGTGCCGATGTTGGACGCCAGGTTGCCGAACCAGATCCGCCGGAAGGCAGGTCGGGAGAATGCGGACGACAGGGTTCCAGGGGTGTGCTCCCGACGCCCCCGCCTCCCGGGTCCGGACGACCCGTCCCCCTGATCTTTCGGTTCCCGAACTAACGACACGGAGGTCAGGATACCGAGATCGGGTCGGGGTGGCCGACCTGGTTCTCGGGTGAGCCTGCGTCGGGCGAGCGAGCCCGCCGTGACCTGCGTGGGGAACATCGGCGAGAGGTAGCAAGATGGAGACGTGGCGGACCGGACCCACTACCAGGTGCTCGGGGTGCGGCCGACGGCTCCCGCTCCAGAGATCCGCCGGTCCTACCGCCAGCTCGCGTACCTGCTGCACCCCGACCGGCAGTCCGGTGCCACGCCTGCGGAGCAGCGGCTGGCCGAGCGCCGCATGCGGGAGGTCAACGCCGCCTGGACCACGCTGTCGGACTCGACCAAGCGCTCCGAGTACGACCGGTCGCTCGCCGCGTCACGCTCGTCGGGATCGTCCACTCGGACGTCGGCCTCCGGCGCCGGTGCCGCTGCGGGGGGAACGACCTCCGCGAGGTCGACGGGCGGATCCGGGCAGTGGTGGGACAGCGACGACCCCGACGCGGCTCTCGCCCGGGCCAAGGCTGCGGAGGTCGACCCCGACGAGCCGGACCTGTCGTGGGCGCAGTTCTGGCTGCTGCGACGGGGTCCGGTGGTGCTGATGCTGCTGGTGGGCGCCGTGATCTTCGTGGCGACGGCCTACGCAGGGCGCGGGACCAGCAGCACCACGGCGACGTCGGCTCCTCCGGCGATCGTGGCGGACTCCGAGTGCGTGAAGCTGATGACCGACAGCATGGCGTACAACGTGTCGTGCGAGGGCGGCTTCGACGCTCGCATCGTGCGGGAGGAGCCCGACGTGCAGTCGTGCCTCGACGAAGGTCTCGGCTACGCAGTGGTGCGCTCGAAGTCCGTCTGCATCGACGAGGCCTAGCAGCCCGCACGACCCTGGCACGCACGGACCGGGACGCGTCCGGGCAGGCGGGGACGCTCAGAAGCGCGTCGGGGTAGGCGTGGGCGCTCAGAAGCGCGTCGGGGTAGGCGTGGGCGCTCAGAGGCGCGTCGGGGTAGGCGTGGGCGCTCAGGGCGCGTCGGGGCGCGTCGAACTGCCCGATCGAGTCGGGACGTCGACGGATCGGTCGCGTTGACGAGTCGGGTGGGACGACGAGTCGGAGTGGCAGCGGCGTCAGGCCGCAGCGGTCATGGGTCGTCCGTGGCGCTGTGACATGAGGACGTCGCCGGTGGGCGTGGTGATCTCGAACCACTGGTTCGCGATCGTTCGCATCGACCAGCCGTTGCGGTGGATCACGCCGTGGTGGCGCCGGCAGAGCGATGCCAGGTTGACCATGTCGGTCGGACCGCCGACGCCGTCAGCGGTGTCGCCGCGGGTGCCGTCGTGGCGGCATCCGTCGGTGCACCCGCCGCCGTGGTGGCTGTCGGCACGGTTGCTGTCGGCAGGGTGGTGGTCGGCATGTTCGCCGGCCGCGGTGCGAGTCCACGGGTCGACGTGGTGGAGGTCCGTCCGGTTGGACGGCGTGCAGCAGCCGGGGAACACGCAGCCACCGTCACGGACCTGGGCGGCCCGTCGCTGCTGCCGATTGGCGAACCGCTGCTCCCGTCCGACGTCGATCGGGGTGCCGAACCGGTCCAGGACGACCGGATGGAACGCGGCGTCGCACACGGCGACGTGGGCCGTGTGGGAGTCCACGCGCTCGCCGTCGACCG
>JAEYSR010000035.1 GCA_023434535.1 Actinomycetes bacterium | reverse complement strand
CCGACCCGATCCTGCGACGGCTGTCGGCCCAGGGCCGCATCGTGCGCCACCAGGACGTGGCCCACCTGTCGTTCCCCACCTGGCGACCGGTCGTCGACTGAGGGCCCGTCGCTCAGCCGCCGGAGGTCGTCGTCTCGGTGGGCGCAGACGTGCTCGTGCCGTCCGACGTGCTCGGGTCCTCGGACACCGCGGTGGACTGGGGCGGCACGAGGGACCCGTCGGTGGTCGACCCGGTGCCGGCGCCGCTCCCGACGCCGAGCGGGTCCTTGAGCACTCCCGGCAGGGTCGAGCCGGTGCACGCCAGGACGACGGTCGATCCACCGATGCGCACGTCCGGCGTGCAGGGCAGCAGGTACCCGTCGGCCACGGGGACGTCGACCGGGCCGCCCCAGATCGACTCGGCCGGCCCGGACAGCACCAGGGCGTCACCCCGGACCTCGGTCTCGACGACCAGCCGATCGGGGCCGGCGAGCAGCGTCCCGTCCTCGATCGTCAGCTCGGTCCCGACCGCATCGGCGAGAGCGTCGGCAGCGACCTCGATGCGGACCTCGCCGGAACCGATCGAGCGGACGTCGATCTCGCCGGTCCGCAACGACACCGAGCCGTCGATGTCGGTCAGCACGTAGTCGGCCCGCGCGACGGGGAGCCCGGCGATGCTGCCGTCGACGACCGAGATCCGCAGCTCGTCCAGCCCTCGCCCGAGGAGCACTGGCACCACGACGGGGCGGAGTCCTCCCGGCGTTCCGACCTCGATGTCGCCGCTGATCCCGCTGGATCGCAGCTGCTCGGCGACGCTGTCGGCGATGTAGCTGCGGCCGAGGACCTCGATCACCCAGATCGCGGCCACGACCACCAGGATCAGGGCCGCCGCGCCGGCGACGATCCACCGCCGGCGGCGGGCTCGCGCCGGGCCCCGGTCCTCGCCGCGGTCGATGCGGTCGTCGCCCTCAGCCCTGGCGGCCCAGACGGGACGGGACCAGCGGCGATCCGCCTGACCTGGTCCGGGGCGCGGCTCTCCCGACCCCGGACGGTTCTGGGAGGAGTCGTCGCCGTCGGGCGCGGCACCGTCCGTGGGACGATCCGCGACCGGTGCGGCGGTGCCGGCCGAGCGAGCGGCCGGCCCGTCAGTCGATGCCGAGCTCACCGAGGACGGTCCCCGGGTCGGCGACCATCCCGACGTAGAAGGTCCCGAACTCGCCGTAGGCGGCCGAGGCCTCGTCGAAGCGCATGGTGTAGACGACGTCCTTGACGTCGTCGGGGTTCACGCAGAACAGCGTGACGCCCCACTCGTAGTCGTCGGTGCCCGTCGAACCGGTCACGACCTGCAGCACCCGGCCGGCGAACTTCCGACCCGACGCGCCGTGCTCGTACATCAGCTCCTTGCGCCGGTCGTAGTCGAGGGCGAACCAGTTGGCCCCCACGTCGCGCTTCTTGGACATCGGGTAGAAGCAGAAGGCGGGCTTGCCCTCGGGAGGGAGCTGCGGGTGGAGCCGGGCCTGCTTCATCTCGTCGGGCACGCCCTGCGCGTACTCCGAGATCTCGGTGAGCGACACGTAGCTGTCGACCAGCTCGAGGCCCGCCGCCACCAGCGCCGTCTGCAGCTTGCGGAGGCTCCACTGGTCCTCGGACAGAGCCATCACGCCGATGTCGGCCTTGTGGCCCAGGAGGGCGGCGGTGACCACCTGGTCGCCCCGGGACTGCGCGTCCTCGACGGCCCGCAGCACCTCCTTGGCGTCGGCCAGCGGACCGGCCTGGAAGAACAGGTGGACGACGGCCAGGCCGACGGTGGGGGTGGATGCCTCGGGCATGGGCCAAGTGTACGGACACGTGCCGTCGGGGTCCGATCGACGCCACACTGCAGTGGTGGCACAGGCGACCGACGACGACGGAGCTCGGGTCCGGGTCGACGCATGGCTGTGGTCGGTCCGGCTCTTCCCGACCCGGACGGCCGCGACCGAGGCGTGCACCGCCGGTCGGGTGCGGGTCGACGGCACCGCGGTCAAGCCGGCACGGAAGGTCGGCGTGGGCGACGTGATCGAGGCCCGGCGCGCCGACCGCACCGGCACCTACCGGGTGGTCCGGACGCTGACCAAGCGTGTCGGCGCCCCTGTCGCCGTGCAGTGCTACGAGGTGGTGCGGGAGGATCTCGACCGTGCACCACGATCGGCGCTCGCGGCGTCGTGGGCGGAGCGGCGGAAGGGCGCCGGACGACCGACCAAGCAGGACCGGCGGCGGATCGAGAAGCTGCGCCGGGAGTCCGGCGGCCGCGGTTCCGGGCGCGATCCACGAGGCGGCGACAGATGAGCTGGACGACGAGAGGCACAGATGGGGGAACTTCGATGGGACGGCTCCGAGTGAGGCGACGTCGGACGAGGCGGGCCCGGATGTGGACGCCGACGGGTCGACGGAACCGGGGAGGGACGTGGATGGCGGTCGCCGGCATCCTCGTCGCGGCGTCGGTCGCCGTGGCGGCGTGCGGGAACAGCGAGGAGGACCGGTTCCGTGCCGCGGCGGAGAAGGCCCGGACCTCGACCACCGGCGCCGCGCAGGAGACGACGGTCCCGGCGGGATCGGGCGAGCCGTCCGACGGGCCCGGCGGAACTGCGTTCCCCGGTGCGACCACCACGACGACCATCGCGGCCGTCCCCGCCGACCAGGCGCTCATCCAGGCGACCGACGCGTTCCGCGCCGCCCTCGGCGCTCCCAGGGTGCTGCAGCTGATGGTGCAGTTCCCTCAGGGCAGCCGACCGTACGGGACCGTCAGCTACCAGGTGCCCGACGCTCCGGCGAACGTCGACGAGCGCGACTGGCGGAACGGTGAGGTCGAGGCGGCGGGGCCGGTGCGCCTGACCCCGCTCGACGACCTGTCGACGGACCTGTGGGATCTCGACTCGGTCAACTGGCCCGCCGTGGCCGCGGCGATCCCCGGCACGCAGGCGCTGGTCGAGCAGGAGGTCGGTGCGCCGCTCGAGGGCTCCGCCGGCGTCACCCACCTGATCGCGGCGAACGGGGCGCCGTTCTACGAGGGCGTCGTGATCCGCGTGTACGTGGACGGCGGACCACGACGGTCCGGCGGCTACGTCGCGCTCCGGCCCGACGGCTCGGTCGCCGACGTCGTCGTCTGA
>JAEYSR010000029.1 GCA_023434535.1 Actinomycetes bacterium | reverse complement strand
GACGAGGGCCAGAGTGGCGAGGACGGCGACGGAGCGGACGGGTCGGGAGAGGCGGCGGCGGGAACGGAGCATGACGGTCGCAAAGTCAACCACGATCCGTGGTCTGTTACAAACAGATGTCGATCCGGAGATCGCAGGAACCCCTCACTCCCACAGCGGGTCCGGCGGACGGCTCGGCGTCGTTCCGTGGGCATCCCCTGCAACGACGCCGATCTGGGCCAGTCGACCGGCCCGCGGGCAGCTGTTGGCGCGCTCAGGTGAGTGAGATGGCACGAGACGACACGTCGGTGTGTGTGGCGGGGTACGGATCGGCCGCCCTGCACCACGCCACGGGTGCCCCGGAAATGGGTTCCTGACAGCGCCGACCGGTCGATCTGCCACGCCCCACCCGCTCCCCCACGTCGATCTGGGGGCGGCCCCGGATGGTTCGTCGCGGCCCCGGAGCGCACGGTGGTCCTCGACGGCCGCCGCCCGGCGGCCACGGACCGTCACCGTCCGCCCGTGACCCTCGTGGTGGGACCGGGTCCGACACGACGCAGACGCTCCACCGAGACCCAGACGCATTACCGATCGGAGAGATCCCATGGCCCACCCCAGCGCACCTCACCCGCCTCCCGCCCCGTCGGACACACCGGTCGCCCAGCCGACCGACCGGCGGCTGGAGCGACAGCCGGGTCTCGCCGGCGCCGCCGGCACCACCTGCCCCGCCAGCACCGCCAGGGTCGGCCAGTGGTGGCGGCCCGAGGTGGCCGAGTGGCTGGCCCAGCAGCGCAACGCCGGTGCCACCCCGGCCACGATCGCCTCGGAGCTGGTGGCCAGCGGATGGGACGCCGACACCGCGGCGGACACCGCCCGGCGGTCCCTCCGGCGGTCCGATCACCACCGGGTGCTCTACGGGGCCCTGTGCTGGTCCGCCGGCCTGGGCGCGCTCGGTCTCGCCACCGGCCTCCACCAGGTGCTGGCCGACACCCCCGCACCCGGCCTGGCCGCCCTCGCCTTCACGCTCGCCGTCGTCCTCCTGCCGTTGGCGGCATGGTGCGCGTGGCTGGCGCGATCGGTCGAGTCGACCTCCCCGCACGCCGTGTGGTCGCCCACACGTCGCATGTGGTTCGCCACGCTGGCCGCCCTCACGGCCACCATCGGGCTGGTCCGGCTGATCACGTACGTCTACCTCGCGATCGCGGCCTTGACCGGGGCCCGCAGCGCGCCGCTGTCGGCCGGCGACCAGCTCCAGGTCCTGGTCTCGCTCGGGGTGGTGATCCCGCTGTTCGCCTGGTCGTTCCTGGAGTGGCGCCGATCCGACGTGGTCATCTCGGGTCTGCGCAACGACGTCCCGACGGACGGAACCGGGACCGGGGCGGACGCCGTCGGGACAGGCGGCCGACGATGAGCCCGGCCAGCGCCGAGGCCGTCGACGTCGCCGGACGGTCCGACGGCGGCGGCCGGAACGCAGGCCGACCGGAGCGTGACCCGGTCCTGGACCTCGTCCGGGCCGGGGCCCTGGTGGTGGTGGTCGCCTGGCACTGGGGCTTCACCACGCTCCGCTGGGACGAGGGGCCGCGCGTCGGCAACCCGATCGGCGAGACGCCGGGCCTGTGGCTCGCCACCTGGGTCCTCCAGGTCATGCCGCTGTTCTTCCTCATCGGCGGAGCGCTCCACTCGGCGGCCCTCGACAGGCTCATCACGCAGCACCGGGCTGCGACGTCCGGAGCGGCAACCGGCACGTCGGGCTCCGTCGCCCGCACCTTCGTCTCCGCTCGGTACCGCAGGCTCGTCCGACCGGTGGTCCCGCTCCTCGCTCTGGCCGCGACCGCGGCCGTCGCCGCCGCAGCTCTCGGTCGCCCCGACGTCGTCCGGGGGATCGTCCTCATGATCACGCCGCTGTGGTTCCTGGCCGTGTACCTGGTGCTCGTCCTGGTCGCTCCCCTCGCCCGGCGTCTCCACGACCGATACGGGTTGTGGACCGTCGCGTGCGGCGTCGCCCTGGTCGCCGTCGTGGACAGGGCGCTCGTGCTGCCCTCGCGCGGCGACGTCGGCCTGGTCGCGACGCTCGCCGTCTACGCCCTCACGTGGTCCGTCGTGCACCAGCTCGGGTTCCACCTCGGTGCCCTCCGCCACGCCCCACGCCGGGCCGGGTGGGCGACCTGCCTCGGCGGGTTCGCAGCCCTCGGCGCGGCGGCGACGTGGGGCGGCTACCCGGCGTCGATGGTCGGGACGCACCCGGACCCGATCTCCAACATGTCGCCGCCCAACCTGGCGGTCGTGCTGCTCGCCGTCGCCCAGATGGGTCTGCTGGTGGTCGCCGACCGGCCACTGCGGGCCTGGTGCTCGGGTCGCCGACGGCTCCTGGCGACGGCGGGCGCGTGGTCGATGACCGTCTACGTCTGGCACATGCTGGCACTCGCCGCGTTCTGGGGTCTGCTCGTCGTCGCCGTCGGCGCGCCGGACCACACCGTCGACGGGTCGTGGTGGGTGCAGCGACCCCTCTGGCTGATCGGCCCGACGGTTGTCGCCGTGCCGCTGTTCGCCCTCACCGGACCGGGGGCCGGGACGCGACGGCACGCACTTCGGGCAGCATGGCGACGATGGTCCGCGACCGGGTGACGCCCACGACCGCCGCGCTGCAGCGTCGGATGCAGCTGGCCCTCGGCGCGCTGCGCGGCATCACGCTGGGCTGGGCGGCGGTGGTCTGCGCCGTGGACGCGTCGTCGGGCGTCCTCGACCGACCCGGGCTCGCGGGCGTCGTCCTGGTCGTCCTGGGGGCGTGGTCGATCCTGTGGACCGTCGGGGTCGGTCGCCGCGACCGGTGGGTGTCGGGCGCGGCGGGCATCGTGGTCGACCTCGTCCTCGCCTGCGTGGCCGTCGGCGCCGACCACGTCGTGTACGCCGGCGAGCATCCGCAGTCCTTCGCCTCGGCGTGGCCGTTGATCGCCGTGGTGGCCACCGGCGTCGCGGCGGGTCCGCTGCGCGGCGTGCTCGGCGGAGCGGCGGTCGGCGCCGCCAACGTCGTGACCGCGTCGACGGTGGGCGACGGGATGTCCGGCGAGTGGCTGTCGGCCACGGGGACCTTCGTGCTCCTGGCGGCGTCGGGCTGGGTCAGCGGCTGGGTGGCCGAGCAGCTCCGGACCACCGCTCAGGCCGCGGCGGACGCCCGGGCTCGGGACGAGGTGGCCCGGACCCTCCACGACGGGGTGCTCCAGACCCTGGCGGTGGTCCAGCGACGGTCCGACGATGCCGACCTGGTCGCCCTGGCGCGCGAGCAGGACGCCCAGCTGCGAGCCTTCCTGCGCGGCGACCGGCAGCGTCCGCCGGCGGGGAGCGGGGCCCTCGGCGGAGCCGACGAGCCCGCCGACCTGGCCGGTCGCCTGCGGGCCGAGCTGGCACGTCTGGCCAGGATGCACGCCGTCTCGGTGCAGCTGGTCGTCATCGAGGCGCGGGATCCCGACCTCGCCGCGACGGATGCGCTCGTGGGCGCCACCGCCGAAGCGGTGGTGAACGCCGCCAAGCACGCCGGGGTCGACGAGGTGTGGGTGAGCGTCGACCGGCGCGAGCCGTCGGGCACCATGGTCGTCGTGCACGACGAGGGAGCGGGCTTCGACCCGGCCGAGGTGGTCGAGGGATCCGGCATCACCGCGTCCATCCGCGAGCGGCTGCGCGCCGTGGGCGGCGGCGCCACCGTCGAGAGCTCCCCTGGCCGCGGGACCGACGTGACGGTGTGGGTCCCGTGACCGTCCCGAACGACCGGGCCGTGCGCGTGGTCGTCGCCGACGACCACCAGATCTGGCGCTCCGGGATCCGCGCCGACCTCGGCGACCGGTTCGCCGTCGTCGCCGAGGCCGAGGATGCTCCCGACGCCATCGAGGCGGCACGACGGGAGCGACCCGAGCTCGTCCTGTGCGACCTCGAGATGCCCGGCGGGGGCGGCATGGCGGTCGTCCAGGCGCTCGCTTCGGAGATGCCGGTGGTCGTGCTCACCGTGAGCGAGTCGGAGCGGAACCTGCTCGACGTCGTGGCCGCCGGCGCCGTCGGCTACCTGCTCAAGTCGACCCGCTCGGACGACCTCCGCGCTGCGCTGCTCCGGGCGGCCGACGGCGAACCGGTCTTCTCGCCGCAGCTCGCCGCGATGCTGATCGGCGAGTACCGACGCCTGGCCACCTCGTCAGGCGACGGCGGTCTCCCCCTGACCGAGCGGGAGCGCGAGGTGCTGGCCCACGTGGCCCGGGGAGAGTCCTACCGGACCGTCGGCGACGCGCTGTTCATCTCGCCCAAGACGGTGGAGAACCACGTGCGCAACACCATGGCCAAGCTCCACCTGTCGCGGCGCCACGAGCTCGTGCGCTGGGCCGTCGACCACGGCATCACCTGACCGACATGACCAGCTGAGCGGTCCGTCACTCCCACTCGATGGTGCCCGGGGGCTTCGACGTGATGTCGTACGCCACCCGGTTCACGCCCGGGACCTCGTTGATGATCCGGCTCGCCATCGACTCGAGCACGTCGTAGGGGATGCGGGCCCAGTCCGCAGTCATGGCGTCCTCCGACGTCACCGCACGGATGATCACCGGGTGCCCGTAGGTCCGCTCGTCGCCCATGACGCCCACGGTGCGGATGTCGGGCAGCACGGCGAACGCCTGCCAGATCTCGCGCTCCAACCCGGCGATGCGCAGCTCCTCGCGGACGATCGCATCGGCCTCCTGCAGCAGCGCGACCATCTCGGGGGTGACCTCGCCGATGATGCGGACGCCCAGGCCCGGACCGGGGAACGGCTGACGCCAGACGATCTCGTCGGGAAGGCCGAGCTCGTGTCCGACGGCGCGCACCTCGTCCTTGAACAGGAGCCGCAGCGGCTCGACGAGCTCGAAGTCGAGGTCCTCGGGGAGGCCACCCACGTTGTGGTGGCTCTTGATGGTCGCAGCGTGCGCGGTGCCCGACTCGATCACGTCGGGGTAGAGCGTGCCCTGCACCAGGTACTGCGCGTCCTCCACCCCGCCCCGGGCGTCCTCGAAGACGCGGATGAACAGCTCGCCGATGGTCTTGCGCTTGTCCTCCGGCTCGGTGACCCCGGCCAGGCGCTCGAAGAACCGGTCCGCGGCGCGGACGTGGATGAGCTCGATCCCCTGGTGGCGCTGGAAGGTCTCGACGACCTGCTCGCCCTCGTTCTTGCGCATGAGCCCCGTGTCCACGAAGACGCAGGTCAGCTGCGGGCCGATCGCCTTGTGCACCAGAGCGGCGGCCACCGCCGAGTCGACTCCGCCGGACAGGCCGCAGATGGCCCGGCCGCTGCCGACCTGGGCCCGGATCGCCTCGACCGACGCGTCGATGAAGTTCTCCATCGTCCACGTGTCGGGCAGGCCGGCGAGGTCGTGCAGGAACCGGGTGATCAGCTCCTGTCCGTGCGGGGTGTGGGCCACCTCGGGGTGGTACTGCACACCCCAGATCTTCCGCTCGGGCGACTCGATGACCGCGCACGGCGCGCCCTCCGACGACGCCGTGGCGACGAATCCCTCGGGCGGGCGCTGCACGGCGTCGAAGTGGCTCATCCACACGGTCTGGTCGTGAGGCAGGTCCTCGGTGAGGATGGACGACTCCACGCCGTCGGTCCGGTGCACGACCGTGCGGCCGTACTCCCCCGCTCCGCCGCCGCCGACCTCGCCGCCGAGCTGCTGGGCGATCAGCTGCTGGCCGTAGCAGATGCCCAGGATCGGGACGCCGAGGTCGTAGACGCCCGGGTCGATCGTCGGGGCATCGGGAACCCGGACCGACTTGGGACCGCCGGAGAAGATGATCGCGGCGGGACCACGATCGGCGAGCTCGGCCGCGGTGATCGAGTGCGGGACGATCTCCGAGTACACGTTCGCCTCGCGCACGCGACGGGCGATCAGCTGTGCGTACTGCGCGCCGAAGTCGACGACCAGCACGGTCGGCTGCTCGCCGACCACGGCGGCGGCCTCCGCCTTGCTGGCGGCGTCCGGACGCCCGCTCATCGCTGGGCTCCGTTGCTCTGGTCGCCGCTCATCGCTGGGCTCCGCCCCACCTGGTCGCCGCTCATCGCTGGGCTCCGGGCCTGATGCTCGGTGGCGAGGTGATCACGAGCTCCGCCTTCTGCAGGTCCTTGAGGGTGCCATGGCCGGTGACGGCCATCGCCTTGCGCAGACCGCCGACGAGGTTGGTGCGACCGTCGGAGCGGTCCGACGGACCGAGCAGGATCTGCTCGAGCGATCCGAGGCGCGGGACCCGCCGCAGTCGGCCGCGCGGCAGGCGCGAGTGGAACGACGTCATCGACCACACGGCGCCACCGGCGGGCGCCTCGTCGGCACCGGCCAGAGGTGCGCCCATCATCACCGCGTCGGCGCCGCACACGACCGCCTTGGCGATGTCGCCGCCGGTGGACATCCCGCCGTCCGCGATGAGGTGCACGTACACGCCGGTCTCGTCGAGGTGCCGCATCCGGGCCGCACGGGCGTCGGCGATCGCCGTGGCCTGCGGGTTCCCGACGCCGAGAACGCCCGACGTCGTGGAGGACACGCCGGTCCCGATGCCGACGAGCACGCCCGCGGCGCCGGTGCGCATGAGGTGCAGGGCGGCCTGGTAGCTGGCGCACCCTCCCACGACGACCGGCACCTCGAGACGGCGGACCAGGTGCTTCAGGTCCAGCGGGTCGTGCGCGGCGTCGCTCACGTGCTCGGCCGAGGTCACCGTCCCCTGGATCACCAGGAGGTCGGGCTCGACCTTCTTGATCGTCGGCAGGAGGGACTCGGTCCGACCGGGGCTCACCGCCACGACCACGGTCGCGCCGGCGTCGCGGATCTCCGCGATCCGCTGCTCGACCAGCTCCGGTCGCACCGGGGCCTCGTAGGCCTCCCGGAGCAGCGCCACACCGTCGTCGCCACCGGCGGCGTCGTGGCCGGCGATGCGCTCGAGCAGGGCGGTCGGGTCGTCGTGACGGCACCACAGGCCCTCGAGGTGCAGGGCGCCGGCGCCGCCGAGGCGGTCCATCTCGATCGCGGTCGCGGGGCTGGTCACACCGTCGAGCGCAGCGGCGATCACAGGGAGGTCGAACTGGTAGGCGTCGACCTGCCAGGACACGTCCACCTGGTCGGCGTCACGGGTACGTCGGCTCGGGACGATGGCCACCTCGTCCAGCGAGTAGCCCCGCCGCCCCTGCTTGCCCAAGCCGATCTCTGTCTCTGCCACGGTCTCACCTCTCCCTGGACCACCTGTCCCGGGTGAAGGCGGAAAGTCTAGGCCTGCCCGCCTCCCCGGCCGAGCCAGCGGTTTGGGGCCCGCCGCCGAGGCTCTCGTAGCGTGTGGCCCCGTGACCGACGAGCCCGCCGCATCCCGCTGGATCGAGCGCGACGCCGCCGTCGTCTGGCACGGGTTCACCCAGATGGCCGCGTTCCCCGGCAGCTCGCCGGTGATGGCGGCATCGGCCGAGGGCCACCACATCGTCGACGTCGACGGCCGTCGCTACCTCGACGCCATCAGCTCGCTCTGGGTGACGACGCTCGGCCACCGCGTGCCGGAGCTCGACGCGGCGCTGCGGGACCAGATCGACCGGGTCGCGCACACCACGATGCTCGGCAACGCGAACACCGTCGTCGTCGAGCTGGCCGAGGCACTGGCACCGCTGCTGCCGGTGGATCGACCGCACCTCCTGTTCGCGTCCGACGGCGCGGTCGCGGTGGAGCAGGCGCTCAAGATCGCCTTCCAGTACTGGGTGAACCTGGGCGTGACCGGCCGGACCACGTACCTCTCGTTCGGCGGCGCGTACCACGGCGACACGATCGGCTCGATGTCACTCGGCGACGACGGCTTCGGCGTGGACCTCTACGACCCGCTGCGCTTCGGCGTCCTCCGCGCCCCGGGCTTCGACCGTGCCGACGCCATCGACGTCGCGTGCTCGATGATCGACGAGCACGCCGGTCGGCTCGCCGCCGTCGTGGTCGAGCCGCTGGTCCAGGGTGCGGCGGGGATGAGGATCCTGGACGCCGACGCGTTCGGCCCGCTGGGCGAGGCGTGCCGACGCAACGACGTGCTCCTGATCTGCGACGAGGTCGCCGTGGGCTTCGGCCGCACGGGCACGCTGTTCGCCTCGGAACGGTGCGGCCTGCAGCCCGATCTCATGGCGCTCGGCAAGGGCATCACCGGCGGGTACCTGCCGATGTCGGTGACCGCGGCGTCGCAGCGGGTGTTCGACGCGTTCCTCGGTGAGGACCTCGGGCCGCGCACGCTGTACCACGGGCACTCCTACGGCGGGAACGCCCTGGCCGCCGCAGTCGCGCTCGAGCACCTGCGCCTGATCGAACGCGACGACGTGCTGAGCAACGTGGTCGAGCGGGCGGAGCAGTTCCGACGCCTGCTGGCGGAGCGCATCGCAC
>JAEYSR010000024.1 GCA_023434535.1 Actinomycetes bacterium | reverse complement strand
CGGATGTAGTGCATCCGCATCTTCCCGGAGATGTGCGCCAGCACCTTGTGCCCGTTCTCGAGCTCGACTCGGAACATGGCATTCGGGAGCGGCTCGATGACCGTCCCTTCCAGGACGATGGCGTCTTCCTTGGGCTTGGGCAGAACTCTTCCTCCTGGTGGATCCCCAACGGCTTGGGGTCGCATGGCGCGTGCAGGGACGAGTCCCGACGGGCCGGCGGACAAATATATGTCAACCGTGCGCCGCGATCAAAGGCGGGTGTGAGAAGATCCTCGATCGTCCGGGTTCACGTGGCCGGGGCCGTCCGCTCGTCGATGATCCTCACGAGCTCGGCGGCGATCTGATCGGGATCGCCGACGCCGTCGACGTCCGCCAGCAGGCCCCGTTCGCGGAACCAGGCCAGCAGCGGCTCGGTGGACGCGGCGTAGAGCGCCAGGCGCTTGCGCACCGCGTCCTCGGTGTCGTCGGGGCGCTGCACGACCTGACCCCCGCACTTGGCGCACACGCCGGTGGTGGCCGACTCGTCGCGCCCGAGGGCGTAGGTGGTGCCGCACTCGGTGCAGACCCGACGTCCCGTGATGCGCTCGAGGACGACCTCCTCGGGGACCTCGAGGTTGATCGCGAGGGCGATCCCGCCGGGCGCGAGCAGTCCGTCGAGGTACTCGGCCTGCCCCGGCGTCCGCGGGTAGCCGTCGAGGAGGAAGCCGGGCTCGGCGTCGGGCTGGGCCAGCCGCTCGGCGACCACGCCCTCCATGACCTCGTCGGAGACCAGTCCGCCCTCGTCCATGATCGCCTTGACCTGCCGACCGAACTCGGAACCCGAGGCAGCGGCGGCGCGGAGCATGTCGCCCGTGGAGATGTGCGGGATGCCGTAGTGGTCGGCCAACCGGGTCGCCTGGGTGCCCTTGCCGGCGCCCTGCCGACCGAAGACGAGGAGTCGGAGGTCGGCCATCAGCTCTTCCCTGACAGGAAGCCCTCGTAGTTGCGCATCATCAGCTGGCTGTCGACCTGCTTCATGGTCTCCAGCGCGACACCCACCGCGATCAGCAGCGACGTGCCGCCGATCGAGTACGCAGCACCGCTGGCGTTGGGGCCGAGCAGGTAGCCGACGAGCACCGTCGGGGTGATCGCCAGGATGGCGATGAAGATCGCGCCGGGCAGCGTGATGCGGTTGAGGACCTTGGACAGGTAGTGCTCGGTCTGCGGACCGGGACGGATGCCCGGGATGAAGCCGCCCTGCTTGCGCAGGTTGTCCGCCTGCTGGACGGGGTCGAAGGCGATCGCCGTGTAGAAGTACGCGAAGCCGACGATGAGCAGACCGAGGAACGCCAGGTAGACGAAGTTCCGGGTGTCGGCCAGGTAGTCGTTGATGAACTGCGACACCGAGGCGCCCCAGCCGCTGGACGGCAGGACCTGGCTCAGCAGCACCGGCAGGTTGATGACCGCCGAGGCGAAGATGATCGGGACGACACCGGCCTGGTTGACCTTGAGCGGGATGTAGGTGCTCTGCCCCGAGTACATCCGGCGGCCGACGACACGCTTGGCGAACTGGACCGGGATGCGACGCTGGCCGAGCTCGATGAAGACGATGAAGACCAGGAGGACCAGGAAGAAGGCCAGGAAGATCGCCAGCTTCACCGCGCCGTTCTCCGCTGCGTAGACGGCGGAGAAGGCCGACGGCAGGCCGGACACGACCGAGCAGAAGATGATGAGCGACATGCCGTTGCCGATGCCGCGGGTCGTGATGAGCTCGCCCATCCACATCAGCAGCGCCGAGCCGGCGGTGAACGTGAGCACGATGAGCAGCACGATCGCCGGGCTGAAGCCGGGGACGAGGTCCAGGTTGGACTGGCCGCCGGTGAGGCCGCCGCCGCCGTTGTGGAACAGGAACACCAGGCCGGTCGACTGCAGGACCGAGATGCCGATGGTGACGTAGCGGGTCCACTGGGTGGTCTTGCGCTGTCCGACGGCGCCCTGCTGCTGCCACTCCTGCAGCTTCGGGATCACCACGGCGAGGATCTGCATGATGATCGACGCCGTGATGTACGGCATGATCCCCAGCGCGAAGAGGCTGAAGCGGGTGAGCGCCCGCCCCGAGAACAGCTGGAGGAAGGCGAGCACGCCGCCCTCCCGGGCCTGGTCCTCGATGGCCGACACCGCGTTCTGGTCGATGCCCGGCACGGGCACGTAGCAACCGAAGCGGTAGATCACGAGCATCATCAACGTGAACAGGACCTTGTTGCGGAGGTCCGGCACCTTGATGATGTTGCCGATTCGGGACACTGCAGCTCCTGGGCGGGCTCGATGCGTCAGGTCGCCCTGATCACGTTCGACCGGTTCGGTTCTGGCCTGGGTGGATGCGGTCCCGCCTCCCCCGACCGGTGGCCGAGGGTAGCCGAGGTGCCACGTCCACAAGCGAGTCCGGACCCCTCACGGGGTCCGGAGTCTCAGCGGTTCGTGTGTGCGGAGCCCTGGAACGCCGGGCGGACGGCGAAGGGCAGGGGCAGCTTCTCCACGGTGCCGCCCGCGGCGGTGATCGCCGCCTCGGCCGACTTGGAGCAGGCGTGCACCTTGACCGTGACCTTGCGGTCGAGCTCACCGCGGCCGAGGACCTTGATGAGCGCACCCTTGGAGACCAGGCCCTTGGAGCGCAGCGTCTCGGGGCTGATCTCGTCGAGGCCGGACTCGGCGATCGTGTCCAGGTTGATGGCCTGGTACTCGACGCGGAACGGGTTGTTGAAGCCGCGCAGCTTCGGCACCCGGGCCGACATCGGGAGCTGGCCGCCCTCGAACGTGATGGGGATGCTGCCGCGGGCCTTCTGGCCCTTGGTGCCGCGGCCGGCGGTCTTGCCGCCCTTGCCGCCGATGCCCCGGCCGACGCGCTTGCGCTTCTTGCGCGAGCCCTCGGCCGGCTTCAGGTCGTGGATCTTCATCTCACTGAACCTCTTCGATCTCGATGAGGTGCGGCACCTTCTGGAGCTGACCGCGAAGGTCGGGGGTGTCCTCCAGGACGTGGCTCTTGCCGATGCGGCCGAGGCCGAGGGCACGGAGGGTGCCGCGCTGCTTGGGCTTGGTGCCGATCGAGGATCGCACCTGGGTGACCTTGATCTGAGCCATCACGCGACCTCGGTCGGCTCGGGCGCCGGGCCGCGCTCGGACTCCTGGTAGGCCTTGAGCAGGCCGGCCGGGATGACCTCGTCGACGGGGAGGCCGCGCAGCGCGGCGATCTCGTCGGGGCGGCGCTGCTGGCGCAGACCGTCGACGGTGGCCTTGGCGACGTTGATGTAGTTGGACGAGCCCAGGGACTTGCAGAGCACGTCGTGGATGCCCGCCTCCTCGAGGATGGCGCGGGCGGCGCCGCCGGCGATCACGCCGGTACCGGGAGCGGCGGGCTTGAGCAGCACGCGTCCGGCGCCGACCACACCCACGACCGGGTGGATGATCGTGCCGCCGGCGAGGGGCACGGTGAAGAGGTTCTTGCGAGCCTCCTCGGTGCCCTTCTGGATGGCGAGGGGCACCTCCTTGGCCTTGCCGTAGCCCAGACCGACCCGGCCGTTGCCGTCGCCGATCACCACGAGAGCGGTGAAGGAGAACCGACGGCCGCCCTTCACCACCTTGGCGACGCGGTTGATGTTGATGACCCGTGATTCGCGCAGGTCCATGTCGTTGTTGGCCATCAGAACTCCAGTCCTGCTTCGCGGGCGGCATCGGCGAGGGCGGCCACGCGGCCGTGGTAGCGGAAGCCGCCCCGGTCGAAGACCACGCTCTCGATCCCTGCTGCCTTGGCGCGCTCGGCGACGAGCGTGCCGACCCTGGCGGCCGCCTCGGCGTTGCCGGTGGCGCCCGAGCGGAGGTCCGCCTCCAGCGTGCTGGCCGCGGCCAGCGTGACGCCGGCGCGGTCGTCGATCACCTGGGCGACGACGTGGCGGTTGGACCGGAACACGGCCAGGCGGGGACGCTCGGCGGTGCCGGCCACCTGACGGCGGACCCGGGCGTGACGCCGGATGCGGCTGTCTCGCTTCTGCTTGCTCTTGTCGCTCATTACTTCCCGGCCTTTCCAGCCTTGCGCCGGACGTGCTCGTCGACGTAGCGGACGCCCTTGCCCTTGTAGGGCTCCGGCTTGCGCCACTCGCGGATGTTGGCGGCCACCTGGCCGACCAGCTGCTTGTCGATCCCGTGGACCTCGATGCGGGTCGGCTGGGGGACGTTGAAGGAGATGCCGTCGGGGGCGTCCACCAGCACGGGGTGGGAGAAGCCCAACGACAGCTCGAGGCCCTTGCCCTTGGCCTGGGCCCGGTAGCCGACGCCGACGATGTCCAGGTCCTTCTGGAACCCGTCGGTCACGCCGGTGACCATGTTCTGCACGAGCGAGCGGACGAGGCCGTGCTGGGCACGGGCCTCGCGGTCGTCGCCGGTGCGCTCCACCACGAGCTCCTCGCCGTCCTGACGGACGGTGATCAGCTCGGAGAAGGTCCGGGACAGCTCGCCCTTGGGACCCTTCACGGCGATGGACTGGCCGTCGATCGTGACGGTCACACCGCCCGGGACGGTGATCGGTGCCTTGCCGATGCGTGACATCAGTTCAACTCCCTTTCACCAGACGTGGCAGAGGACTTCGCCACCGATGCGCTGGCGACGAGCCTCGCGATCGGTCATGAGCCCCTTGCTCGTGGACAGGACGGCGATGCCGAGGCCTCCGAGGACCCGCTCCAGCTCGTCGTGCTTGCGGTAGACGCGAAGACCCGGCTTGGAGACGCGGCGCAGGCCGGAGATGACCCGACGACGCTCCTCGGAGTACTTCATGTCGATGTTGAGGTACTGGCCCGGACCCGCAGGGTTGTCGGTCACGGAGAAGCCCACGATGTAGCCCTCCTTCTCCAGGAGGACGGCGAGCGCCTCCTTGAGCTTGGAGGACGGCATCTTGACCTCGTCGTGCATCGCGATGTTCGCGTTGCGGATGCGGGTCAGCATGTCGGCGATGGGATCGGTCATTGTCATGTCGTGTCCCCTCCCCTCACCAGCTGGCCTTGGTGACGCCCGGGATCTCCCCGGCGTGTGCGAGCTCTCGCAGGCACACCCGGCAGAGGCCGAACTTGCGGTACACCGAGCGCGGCCGGCCACACCGGCGGCACCGGGTGTAGGCCCGCACCTTGAACTTGGGCTTGCGCTGCTGCTTCTGCTTCAGAGCCTCGGTCGCCATTACTGCTGCCCTTCACGTCGGAACGGGAAACCGAAGGCGTCCAGGAGGGCGCGGCCTTCGGCGTCGGTTCGAGCGGTGGTCACGATCGTGATGTCCATGCCTCGAGAGGCGTCGATCTTGTCGTAGTCGATCTCGGGGAAGATCAACTGTTCGGTCACGCCGAACGTGTAGTTGCCACGTCCGTCGAAGCTCTTCGAGGGCAGGCCCCGGAAGTCGCGGATGCGGGGGATCGCCAGCGTCACGAGCCGGTCGAAGAACTCCCACATGTTGTCGCCGCGGAGCGTCACCTTGACGCCGATGGCGTTGCCCTCACGGAGCTTGAAGCCGGCGATCGACTTCTTGGCCCGGGTGATGACCGGCTTCTGCCCGCAGATCGCGGTGAGGTCCTGGACCACCTTGTCGAGCAGGCCGCGGTTCTCGGTCGCCTTGCCGGCGCCCACGTTGACCACGATCTTCTCGAGGCGGGGGACCTCCATGATGTTGTCCAGGGCGAGGCTCTCCAACAGCGAGGCGCGGACCTCGTCGTTGTACTTGACCTTCAGCCGCGGGACGATCGCCGTGGCGGTGCTCACAGCTCACCTCCGTTGGTGCGTGCGATGCGGGTCTTCGACCCGTCGGCGCCGATCCGGTAGCCGGCCCGCGTCGAGCGGCCCGAGCTGTCGATCAGCGCCAGGTTGGAGACGTGGATCGGCATCGCCTTGTCGATGATGCCGCCCTGCTGCATGGCCCGGGTCGGCTTCTGGTGGCGCTTGGCCACGTTGACGCCTTCCACGATCGCCTTGTTGGCGGCCGGGTCGACGGACATGACCTCGCCCTCCTTGCCCTTGTCCTTGCCGGACAGGACCCGGACGCGGTCACCCTTCTTGATCTTGAGCTTTCCCATGGGAGTCAGATCACCTCCGGGGCGAGCGACACGATGCGCATGAACTTCTTGTCGCGCAGCTCACGGCCGACCGGGCCGAAGATGCGGGTCCCGCGGGGCTGCTTCTGGTCGTTGATGAGGACGGCGGCGTTCTCGTCGAAGCGGATGTAGCTGCCGTCGGGACGGCGCCGCTCCTTCTTGGTCCGCACGACGACGCACTTCACGACGTCGCCCTTCTTGACCGCGGCGCCCGGGAGGGCGTCCTTGACGGTGGCCACGAAGATGTCGCCGATCGAGGCGTAGCGGCGGCGGGAGCCACCGAGCACCTTGATGACGAGCACCTCGCGCGCCCCGGAGTTGTCTGCCACCCGGAGGCGGCTCTCCTGCTGGATCATCGGGCGCGCTCCACGATCTCCAGGACCCGCCAGCGCTTCAGCTTGGACAGCGGCCGGGTCTCCATGACCCGCACGCGGTCACCCACGTTGAGGTCGTTGCTCTCGTCGTGGACGTACAGCTTCTTGTCCTGCTGCAACGTCTTGTTGTACCGGGGGTGCCGCACGCGCTCGGTGACGGTGACGATGGCGGTCCGGTCCATCTTGTTGGACGTGACGATGCCCTCGCGGACCTTGCGCGCGGGGCGCTCGGCAGTCGCAGCCTGAGCGGTCTCAGCGTTGTCGCTCATGACGCCTCACTCCCGACCGCAGCCTCGGCGGCGGCGATCTCACGGGCCCGCAGCTCGGTGTTGATGCGGGCGATGTCCTTCTTGGTCTGGCTGATCCGGGCCGAGTTCTCGAGCTGCCCGGTGGCGAGCTGGAACCGCAGCTTGAACAGGCGGTCCTTCTCCTCGGCCAGTCGGTCGATCAGCTGGTCGTCGCCCAGGTTGGCGACGCTGGAGTCCTTCGCCATCAGAAGCCCTCCTCGCGGGTCACGATCTTGGCCTTGATCGGCAGCTTCTGGATCGCACGGTTGAGCGCCCCACGGGCGATCGCGTCGTCCGGGTAGCTCAGCTCGAACAGGACCCGACCGGGGCGCACGACGGCGACCCAGCGCTCGGGGTTGCCCTTGCCGGAGCCCATGCGGGTCTCGGCGGGCTTCTGCGTCACCGGCTTGTCCGGGAACACGTTGATCCAGACCTTGCCGCCACGCTTGATGTGACGGGTCATGGCGATACGGGCCGCCTCGATCTGGCGAGCGGTGATCCAGCCCGGCTCCAGAGCCTGGATGCCGTACTGGCCGTGCGTCACGTTGGTGCCACCCTTGGCGACACCCTTGGTGCGACCGCGGTGCTGCTTGCGGTGCTTGACCTTGCGGGGCATCAACATCAGTCGGCGTCTCCCGGTCGGAAGTGCGGAGTCTCGTGGTGCTCGCGGGTGGAGCGCTCGATCTCCTCCTCCTCGGCGAGGAGGCGCTCGAACTCGGGGTCCGCCTCCTGCACCAGGGGCTTCAGGTCCTCGTCGGTCACCTCGGCCGCAGGGGCCTCGGCGACGGCAGGGGCCGGAGCGGCGGCGGGCGCAGCGGGAGCGGCCGGCTTGGTGGACACCACGCGGGGACGCTCCTGGCCGGCGGTCTCGCCGACGGCCATCGCGGCCTCCTTGGTGATCTTGTCCTCGTTGGCGCTCTTGTACGGGAGGATGTCGCCCTTGTAGATCCAGACCTTCACACCGATGCGACCGGCGGTGGTCTTGGCCTCACGGAAGCCGTAGTCGATGTCGGCCCGGAGCGTGTGCAGCGGCACACGACCCTCGCGGTACCACTCGGTGCGGGACATCTCGGAGCCGCCGAGGCGACCCGAGCACTGGACCCGGATGCCGAGGGCGCCGGCCTTCTGGGCGTTCTGCACCGCACGCTTCATCGCACGCCGGAAGGCGATGCGGTTGGCGAGCTGGTCGGCGACGCCCTGGGCGATCAGCGCAGCGTCGACCTCGGGCTGCTTGATCTCCTGGATGTTCAGCTGGACCTTGGGGTTGCCGGTCAGCTTGGTGAGGTCCGCGCGGAGCTCGTCGGCCTGGGCGCCACGGCGCCCGATGACGATGCCCGGACGAGCGGTGTGCACGTCCACGCGGAGGCGGTCACGGGTGCGCTCGACCTCGATCCGGCTGATGGCCGCGTTCGGCAGCTTGTTCATCAGGTAGTCGCGGATCTTCCAGTCCTCGATGAGGTAGTCGACGTACTCCTCACGGGTGGCGAACCACCGGGACTTCC
>JAEYSR010000280.1 GCA_023434535.1 Actinomycetes bacterium | reverse complement strand
ATCATGTGCTTCGGCAACGACCCGACGAGGGCGGTCCACCTGGACGACGCCGCTCACGAGATGCACGTTCAACTGGTCGTGCCCGGGTCGGTTCCGCCTCTCGATCGGCGGGTCGGGGAGCTGGAGACTGCGGTCGCTCCGCTCGCCGGTCTGGCCGAGGTCGTCGACGGCGTCTCCGCCGACGTCGACGACCTCGGCTCCGTCCTTGCTGCCGAGTCGGCGCTGAACGACGACCAGGACCTGCTCATCGGCCGCATCGCCCCACGGACAGCGGTCGAGTCGTTCGACCTCACGACCGGCGACTTCGAAGGGCCCACCCCGGGCGGCACCCTCACGCTGCCGGACGCCGTGATCGAGTCGACGGTCCCGCCGTACGACGGCACCGGATCGTGCATGGCGCTCGCGTTCAGTCCTGCGCCCCCGACGTCGGACGCTCGACTCCTCGGCGCGAAGGTGCGCCTGTCGGTCGACGGCGTGGACCTGATCGACGTTCGGGCCAACGTCCTCGTACTCGACATGGGCGGGTTCTCCCCGCTGCCCGCCCGGGTGGCCATCACCGGCGGGTGGACGGCTCCCGATCCCGTCACGTACGTGGTTGCGGACCTTGACGACCCGGCCGCCGGTGACGAGCAGGAGCTGGTGTTCCACCTGGACCCGATCGTCGACACGCCCGACCCAGGCGCGTTTGGGATCTTCGTCGGCTACCAGCAGACCGACATCGCACCCGACATCGGGGCTGGCTCCGCGATCCACGTCCACTCGATCGACTGGCTGTGGGACTACACCCCGGCGTCCGGGGGTGGCGCGGTCGAGTCGGTGAACGGTCAGACCGGGGCCGTGGAACTCACCGCAGCGGACGTGGGAGCGGCGACGGAGTTCTACGTCGACGACTCGATCGACGCGATCGAAGCCAACGGGGCCGTGACCGGCCCGCTCGACTCGCTGTCGATGAACCTGTCGGCGTTCCACGTGTGGCTGCTCGGCAAGCTCGCCGCCGGGCAGGGCGTGTCGCTGACGGTGAACGGTGACGACGACATCGTGATCGCCGTGACGTCGCTGGCGATCACGAACACGTCAGTGGTGGCGTCTGAGGCCGCGATGCTGGCCTTGACGGCGCAGGAGGGCGACGTCGCGATCCGCGTCGACACGTCGACCACGTGGATCCTCGGCACCGGTGCATCGACCGACCTGGCGTCGTGGCACCAGCTCGCCACGCCGACCGACGCCGTCCTGTCCGTGGCCGGGAAGACCGGGGCGATCACGCTCGCAATCGCCGACGTGACCGGCC
The DNA here is from genome assembly GCA_023434535.1 of Actinomycetes bacterium. Taxonomy (GTDB): domain Bacteria; phylum Actinomycetota; class Acidimicrobiia; order Acidimicrobiales; family Microtrichaceae; genus Dermatobacter. The sequence goes on along the minus strand of JAEYSR010000280.1, from coordinate 9,974 downwards.
TGCAGACCGCGCTCGACGCCAAGGCCGCCGCGACCCACACCCACGCCGCGTCCGACATCTCCGGCCGGACCCGGCTGATCGCCCGCCAGGGGCAGGGCACCGAGCTCGTGTCGTCGACGACCGAGACCCGCATCCTGATCGCCGCCATCACGCTGCCTGCGCTCGGCACACCGGAAGCGTTCCGAGGCCGGCTCGGCTACCGGTTCTTTAACAACTCGGGGGCATCCCGACTGCCGACGTTCCGGATCAAGCTCGGCGTGACGACGATCTTCACCGTCACCCCCGGGGCGCTCGGCTCGAACGCCGCCGACCGCATCGGCGTCCTCGAGTTCGAGATCTCGTCCGGGGGAGCGAACGAGCAGCGCGGCTGGGCCCAGGCGTCGCACGGCGTCGCCGGCGGAACGGAGGCCGGCATCCCTGACCGGCGACTCGGCGTCGGGATCGAAGCCGTGCAGACCGCCGGGCTCGCCCTCGACATCACCGCCCAGCTCGCGGCGTCGGCGTCGACGCTCGCGGTGCAGATGGATTCGTTCACCTTGGAGAAGGTCGGCTCATGATCCGTGTCGTCGCCCCCCGGCCCGAGGCCTATGACCTCGGCCAGCTGCTCGTAGACGTCCGCGCCGCTGCGCCTGGCGCGCTCGCCGTGAACGAGGTCGCCGACGACCTGGCCGCCTACTGGGACGACGAGGACGCCGCGTTGACCGAGGAGCAGTGGGCGGCGATCGTCGCCGCTCACGTCCCGCCCGAGCCCGCCGAGGCACCGGCCGTGACGCAGGAGCAGCTCGCCGCTCTCGCGTCGTTCCTCATCGAGCACGCGCCCGACCTCACCGCCGCGGTCGAAGCTGTGGCCGGGTCGAACAGCGCGAAGGCTGCACTCGAGATCATCGACGCCGGAGTGCAGCAGGGTGCTGCAGCGACCTGATGGCCGCTCCCACCCTGGTCGGCGTCACCCGCATCGACCCAGCGGTGTCGTGGCAGTCCGCCGGCCACACGATCTCGACGGTGACGCTGCCCGCCGGCACACGCCTCCGTGATCGCCTCGTCCTGTACTTCGTGGGTGGGCACAGCAACTACTCGTCGAACCAGCCCTACCGGTGGGGCCTCCCGACCGAGCACTGGACGCTGCAACGCATCCGAGGCGCCCCGTCATCGGGCTACGGCCCGTTCATCGCCTGCTGGACCGCCCGGTACACATCCTCCGCCGTCATGGCCGCCACGCTCGTCCCTCGCCGCGTCGACGACACCCCGATCCTGTCGACGCTCGCGGCCGACAACTGGCAGGCGTTCCTCCTCGCGTACCGACCCTCGCACGTCGTCGGATCCTCCGCCGAGACCCAGTCGTACTCCGCCGACCACCTACTGCCCGGCTCACCGCCCGCAACCCCGCTGACGATCACCAACCCGGTCGACGGGATCAACATCGCGTGCGCCACCTTCGCCTCACCCGGCCCGACCTGCCGCTTCAACGGCGCGACCGGTGGCGGCTACACCGAGATCGCCAACTACGCGCCCGTCCCCTCCGGGGCCCTTCGCCGTCAGGGCGTATCGCTCGTCGACCGCGACGCCGGCTCCACGAACATCGGGAACCTCCAGTGGGAGAAGGACCCGTTCTCGTTCGGGTTCACCGGCGTCGCCGTCATGCTCGCCCTCACCGAGACCGCAGACCGCGGCGCCGACACCAGCTGGTCACTCGGACTCGTCTCGAAGTCCTGACCCCCACCCCCTCGTCGTGTGGCCGCCGGCTGGCGGGGCGGCCCCGGAACAGAACAGGAGTCACGTGACTCGTTCATCAGAGTGGCGCGGCCTCGGCGAGGACTCGTTCCGGACCGAAGTCGCCGCCGAGATCGATCGCGTCGATCGAGAGCTCGTCGACGTGCGCCAGGACCTCGCCGACACCAAGGAGCTGAACAAGTGGATGCAACGAACGATGATCGGGCTGCTGGTCAGCATGCTGCTCGTGGCGGCCGGGATGATCATCCGGTGAAGCGGCGCACGAACGTCGCGGCTGCGTGCGCGGCCGTGACGCTCCTGCTCGTGCTCGTGCTCGTCGCTGTGGCCATCGTGCGCCTGCCGTCGGACCTGTCGACGTCGCGCAACGCCGAAGAGGTCCGCCGGGGGAACGAGATCGCCTCGTGCCGCTCCCAGTGGCGGTCCCGCGTCGACGACGCCGTCGGCCGGGTCCTCGCCGCGAAGTCCGAACTCGACGTCCTCACGAACGAGGGCCTGCAGGCGTCGGTCACCGGCGACGACGCCCGCCTCGAGGTCCTCACCGGGAGCGCCCCTGCCGAACGGGACGCCGTCCTGGCAGCGGTGGGCGAGCTCACCAAGGCGACCGACGACTACCGGGCCGCGGTCGACCGCTCAGTCGCGGATCCGGCCGGCTTCCTCGCCGACTGCCGCCGGCAACGCCCCTGAACTGCCCCCCACCACACCAGGAGGTCGCCCATGACCCCATCCGACGATGACGCCTACGACGACGCGGCCCGAGCCACGTTCGATGCCGTGCTGTCCGGACCGCTGGCCGGGATGGGCCCGGAGGAGCTCGACGAGTTCGCCGTGCTCGCCCACACACTCGAGGGCACGCCCGGGGTCGTGTTCGACGTGACCGACGAGGAGCTCGAGCAGCTCCACGGGTTCGGTGTGCTCGCCGACCACGGTGTGAACCTCGACGAGGACAAGCTGCGATGAGCACGCCGTCAGACGCTCAGCTGATCGCCGGGTGGGGTGGCCGATGCGCGTCGGCGGCACAGCTGGCCCGCTTCACGTTCTTCGGCGGCGCTGCGATGGTGACCCGCGCTGCGCTCATCGACACGTGCCGGGCGATCGACCAGGTGTTCCGCAAGTGGGGCTACCGGGCCCGCCCGGGCTGCGGGACCGGATCCATGAACTGCCGGCCCAAGACCGGCGGTGGTGGCCTGTCGATCCATGGCCTCGCCGGCGCCTGGGACATCAACCCGTGCGAGAACCCGTACGGCCCGCGACTGATCACGGACATGCCGGCCGGGATGATCGCCGACCTGCTGGCGATCCGCTTCAACAACGGCCGCCAGGTCCTCACCTGGGGCGGCTCCTGGCGCGGCAACAAGGACGCCATGCACCTGCAGACCGCGGGTCTGCCGAGCGACGTCGCGACCGGCATCAACTGGGCGACCGTCGCCCGACCGTCCGGGTCGACCGTCGTGCTCGCACCGCAGACCACCGACACGACCACCACCACCCCGCCACCACGGAGGAACCACGAAATGATCTTCGTCATCCGCTGCGCCGTTGCAGGCTCCATGGACATCAACCAGGTCTTCGTGTTCCGCACCGGGGACATGACCCGCTGGTACTGCGGGGTCGACGACCTCGAGCGGGCGAAGGACTGGGCCGTGCTCTCCGGTGGCGCCTACGTCGAGCGGACCGATGCCGCGGACTGGGAGAGCGACAAGCGCCTCTTCACCCGGGTCACCTCTCCCTGGGATCCCCGCTGATGTCCAACACGGTGCGAGAGCAGCTCGGCGGCGGGGTCTTCCCCGCTGTCGTTCCCCCGGGGTGGGCCCCGGATCCGTGTCCGGACCTCACCCCGGCGCAGGTGCCGTGGGGTGACCGCAAGCCCCGCGAGGCGCCGTGGCGGACCGACATCTCCGCAGCTCCCGTCGACGTCGAGCGCACGAAGGCGCTGGCCCGCAAGGACATCGACTCGAAGATCGACCTGGGCGTCCCGAACGGTGTGTCCGAGGGTGCCGTGGCCGGCATGCCGTTGCAGATCCCGGGCCCGGACGCCCGGGCGCAGCTGGTCCTCGACCGCGGCCGAGAGCCGGTCGTGACGTCGTGGCACGTCGACTTCTGGTGGGGGAACCAGCACATCCAGTGGTTCCCGAAGACATGGGCGCAGCCGATCGAGGCGATCACGCTGCCGTCGCCCACTCGACGGGAGGGCGACCCGCAGGGCGCATGGGACCGCCACGCCTACATCCTTCGTCCGGAGGCCCGCCGCCTGGTCGAGCTCATCCAGCTCGACCACGTGGCGATGGCCGGAGCCGAGTGGACTGTCGGCTGGTCCGGTGGCGGATCCGGGATGGCGATCTGGGATCTCGACAAGGTGTGGACCGCGGCTGGTCAGCCGTCCGGGATCTGCGCAGCGTCGATCCCCCAGGCGGTGCACTTCTACCGGTACGACGAGATCCTCCGCGGTGTCGTCGACCACGCAGCGTTCTTCGCGCTCCCCAGGTACAACCCCGGGTTCACCGGCTACGCCCGCCACTCCGACGGCAAGGACGCCACGATCCCGCTGCGCTGCGGGGAACGGATCCGGCTCACCCAGGCGGCGCTCGAGCGGATCATCGCCAAGCACGGACCGAAGTCGATGGAGGCGATCATCGCCGTCGGGCTCCGCAAGCACGGAGCGATCCTCGGCGACACCGGCTCCACCCCGACGTTCGCCGCCACCCAGGACCCCCGCTGGATCCGCAACGGGTGGAAGGGCCTCGGCACGAGCCTCTCCGACTTCGAGGTCGTCGACCAGCAGTTCGCCCTCGTGGCCTGACCAACCCCACCAACCCCAACCCCTCCAAGGAGGACCCCACCATGAGCGAGGAAGCTCTCGACAGCCCCCACCCGATCATCCCCGGCCTGACCGCGTCGCGGCGCCGCACGATCCAGGCCGCCGCGCCGATCATCGCCGTGCTCGCCACCGTGTACGGCTTCACCAACGAGTCCACCGCGACCCTGTGGGTCAACCTGGCCATGGCGCTCGTCTCGACCGGTGTGGCCCTGCCGAACGTGCCCGACGCGTCGCCGCTGCGCCGCTGGGTCTATGGCCTGGTCCTCGCGGTGTCCGCTCTCGCGGTCGGGCTCGGTGTCGCTGACGGCGCCACCGCGGCGCTGTGGGTGTCGCTCGCCGCGGTCGTGATCTCGGGAGGCGTCGCTTACGGGAATACGACCGACGACGTCATCGCCACCACCGGCACCGCGGGACCGTTCACGCCGCGGGCCTGACCCACATCGACCTCGAGCACCTGGAGCCTGCCGGCCCTTCGGGGTCGGCGGGCTTCTGCGCGTCACGGCTACCGTTCCGGTGGGACGAGGGAGGCGACATGGGCGAGGGGTTCACCGACAGTCGTGGCCGGCGGTGGGAGCCGGATCCGACCGGGCGGCACTCGTTTCGTGGCCGCGCCGACACCGGATGGACCGACTACGTGATCAGCGCCAAGGGCCAGGAACCGGTGCGGGACCGTCAGGGCGGCGAGATGGCACGTGGCCGCACCCCGTTGCACCCCGTACAGCGACTCGGGATCCTCCTCGCTCTCGTGTTCGGGATCGGGACCATCGTGTCGTTCATCCAACGGGAGAATGCACAGACCGACATCGACTACGAGCGCAGCCTGGCGAACCTGACCGGGACTCAGCTCACCTACCTGGCGCAGCTCGACTCGATGAACTCGGCGGTGACCACGTGGACGATCGTCACGTGGGCGTGCCTGGCAGTTGCTGTCGTCGGAATCGGTCTGGTGGTCGCCTTCCGAGGTCAGACCTCGGCCGCTACCTAGCGGGGCACGATTAGGGCCGAGTCAGTCGCGGTCGACGGCCTCGGAGAGAAGCAGTGCGGTGGCTCGCAGGTAGCCGAGCGCCTGGCTGAACCCGATGAGTAGCAGGCCTTGGATCGCTGCGGTGCCGCCGAGCACGACGTAGGCCGTTCCGTTCGAGTCGTACCCGGACTGGTCGGCGAGGCCGGCGATGATCAGGATGATGCCGCCGATCACGCTGATGGCACCGAGCACCCCGAGGAGGGTGCTTAACCCAGACCGGCCGAGATCCTCGACGCGCCGTCCGGGTGCGGGCGGGGTGGCTCCAGTCCGCAGCTGGCGACCACCGTCTACGTCAACGCCGACCGGTCCGCCGGGCGTGTCGGCGACGAAGTTCGTCCATCCGCCGTTGAGCTGCGCCCGGTACGGGTAACGGCCGGTCGGGTCGGGGACCCACACTCGGCCTTGGTCGTCCCTGTGCTCCGACGGCATCGCTCGCATCGGACTCCCCTCCGTCTCGCTGCCGCGGAGGGTATCGGGAGGTCGTGACATCGTCGACCCTCGCCATGGTCAGCCGTCGTGGCCGATGGCGCTCGTCAGCACTTCCCTTGCCAGTACCGGACGAGCCGCTCTGCTCGCTGCTCGGATGACCCGTCGGCGTCGAGGAGGGCGTCCAGTGCCTCGTCGTCGGATGCCGCCTCGACGGCGTCCGCGGTCAGGGACGCCTGCAGGTCCTTGGCTTGCTCGGCAGCGGTCTCCGGGTCGCTGAGCTGAGCGCAGAGCGCTTCGCGTTCGAGCGAGGTCTGGCTGTCCCAGACGGCGTCGGCCTTCGCTCGATCCTCGCTGCTGAGCCCACTCGTGTCGCGAAGGAACAGCGCCCATCCTCCGACTGCGACCGCCACGACAACTGCCGCTGCTCCGAGCGCCAGTGCCCATGTCCGCTTCGACTTCCCATCGTCGCTAGACGACTCGTTCCCGGTTCCCTCCACCATGACGCGGGAGGGTAGCGGTCGTGAGGCCGCGGGGTCACGGTGTCAAAGCCGCTCGGTGTCACTCCCTCTCCGTACGGTTCGCCCGCATGGGAGAAGCGGAGTTGTTCAACCCGTGGCGCGAGCTGCGGGGAAGGCCTTGGATCGAGTTGCGGTGGACGTTCCTCCGCGGCCAGCGCGGACTGTGGGTGCCCCAGACGGTCGGCTCGACCATCCACCTCGACCCCCGGCTCGGCCGCCGAGAACGCCGGTGCGTGCTCGCCCACGAGCTCGTCCACGAGGAGCGAGGCATCGCGTACACCCGATCGACACCGGCGGCGATGGTCCAACTCGAAGAACGCTGCGTGGAACGGGAGACGGTGCGGCGGCTCGTCCCGCCAGGCGACCTGATGACGCTGGTGCACGTGCTGGCCCCCGAACCGGTGACCGTCGTCGACGTGGCGGACTGGTTCGACGTCGACTGGCGCACGGCACGGGCCGCGTGCGCGCTACTCGGCTAGCACCCGCACCGTCGCCGGCTATTCGTCGTCGCAGAGACCAGCGGCGAGGCTCGTCGGTTCCAGACCCGAACCCGGTGAGTTCGGGACCGTCGAGCCGTCCGGCATCATCAGGACCGTGCATCCGCGACTTGGGATCCCCGTCTCGATGATTACGTTCGACGTGTTGTTGAGCGCAGCGACGAGCGCGTCGGCCTCGGCCTCTGTGACGTCGAGGATCATGTCGTGCGGCTGGCTCTCGAACGAGCACGTGATGGACGGGCCCTCCAAGATCGACGCAACCGACGGGTAGTCGACCTGCGGGTTCGTGAAGTGCCGGCCTGCGTCATCTGCGCTGCTCGGCCGGCAATCGGCGCCCGCCGGGTCGTACCCGGTCTCGACCGCAGCCCCGAGTTCTGCGGGGAGCGGAATGACGATCACGGGGATCGAGTCGTCGGTCACCACCGGCGCTGTCCGCCCCGGTGTCGCCGCCGTGTCCTGGGTGACCGACTTACTCACGGACGGCATCCCGAACTTGATCGTGACACGGGCCTGGCCCGGCGGCGACGTGGAGATGTCCTTGGTCGCGGTGATCGTTGGTGGCCGCGTGATCTGCGCAGTCAGCACGTAGGCCCAACCGAGCGGCGTCTTGAACGGCATCGACAGAGACGCGTACTGCGACGGCGGCTCAGTTGTGGTCGTCGTCGTGCTGGTCGTCGTCGTGGTTGTCGTCGTCGTGGTGGTGGTGCTGGTCGTGGTCGACGAAGTCGACGCGGAGTCGTCGTCGCCCTGCCCACACGCGCTGAGCACCCCCGAGAGCGTCAGGGCGCATACCAGTCCACAACCGACCGTCTTCACGACGCCGTGTGCACCACCGAACTTCCTCACGGGCATCCCTCCCGGTCGAGCTTGGACCGTTGTCGCCGACGGGATCGGGCTACTTGACCCGCCAGCGGTTCCGGCTGTCGGTCGCGGTCGTGGTGCACTTCATCCACACGCCGTTCTTCGTCTGGCCGACCGCACCGGCCGGCGCACAGAACGCTCCCGGCGTCACCGGCTGAGCAGCGACCGCTGCCGCCTTGGCCGGCGCCGGCGTCGCACCGATGGACTGGGTGGCCAGACCGGCGGACATGCCAGTGGCTATGACGGCCGCGGCGAGCGCGACACGGAGCTTCCTCATGGGCTTCCCTCCCAGGACTCGTTGTCGAGCTCCGTTGTAGTCGAAGCCCCCGGGTCGGCGCCTCTTGGCCGATGAGGTTTGAGGTCGAGTTCCGAAGGCGCCCCACCAGCATGCGCACGCTCGGGCTGAGTCGCGACTCGGCCTCCTGCAGGCACCGAGGGCGCTCGGCAGGCTCACGACCCGGTGACCGTCGTCGACGTGGCGACTTCGACTGGCGCACGGCGCGCGCCACGTGCGCCGCTCTCGGGTGACGTTGGCGCGGAGCGCTGACACACCCCGGCGCGACACTCCCCGGATGGGAGACAAGCGACGGATGTGCACTGACAAGGTCCGCTACCGGGACGAGATCGCAGCGATGATGGCCATCACCAACATCGGCGAGCACGGGCGCGACACCGGCAAGTCCCCGGTGCGCCCCTACCGGTGCCCGCACTGCAAGGGCTGGCACCTCACGAGCCGAGCCACGACTCGGAGATCTCGGCGGCGACCCGCTCCGCCGCGGTGACCGGGTGCGCGTAGACGGCGAGCGTCACGTTCGGTGACGAGTGCCCGAGCCGACTGGCCACGGTGCGCACGTCGACGCCGGCGGCGATCAGACCGGTGCCCTGAGCGTGACGGAGCGCGTGGAGGCTGACCCCGACGAGCGGCGTCGCCCCGTCGATCTCGACAGACGCGGCCAGCCGCCGCCACTTCACCGACGCCGTATCCGGATACCACGGCACCGAGCACGCCACGTCCTGGCCGAACACGAACGCCTCGTCGCCCAACGCCACCCCGACCGCCATCGCCTGCTCCAGCACACGCACCCGCCACCGCTGTAGCTGCGCCAGCGTCCCGGGCCCGACAGGCACCCGGATCACCGCCCCGGTCTTCGTGTCCTTCACCACGACCCCGCCGGGCGTCTTCGACACCGACCGCCGGAACACGATCACCTGCGCGTCGTGGTCGATGTCGCGCCACTGCAGCCCGACCAGTTGCCCGCGCCGGGCGCCGGTGGCGGCCGCCAGTCGCACCAGCGTGGCCAGCGCCAAGTCGTCGCCGGCCGCGTCGATCGCCGCGCGCACGTGCTCCGCGAGCGGCACCCGCTTGTCCGCCTTCTCGACCCGGGGCAGCGACGCACCCACCGCAGCGTTCCGATCCGCGAGCTCCCACCGCACCGCCTGCTCGAGCGCGGCGCGCAGCGTCGTGTGGATCCGCCGCACGTACGCCGGCGACAGACCCTCGGCCGACAAGCGCGCCACCCAGGCGTCGACGTGACGCAGGCGCAGCTCCCGCACCTCCAGGTCCCCGAGCATCGGGAAGATCCACCGGTCGATGTGGGTCCGGGCGGTCTCGGGCTGCGACGGCGACCACGACGCCCGCTTCGCCGCCACCCACCGGTCGAGGTGTTCGGCGACCGTGACGCCACGAACACTCCCGGGCTCCGGGAGCTCGCCCGCCTGCACCTGGGCGACCAGGTCGTTCAGCGCGCGCTGCGCCGACCGCTTCCCTCCGTGGTGCACCCGACCGAGGTACCGCTTCCGGCCGGTCTCGGGATCCCTCCCTCGGTACACGCGGAGCTGCCACCGATCGGGGCCCAGTTGGCGCAGCGAGCCCCTCATCGACGGCCACCGTACGGACGGCCACCGACAGTCGATCGGGGGCCTTCGGCGCCGAAGGATGGCACGGGGGATGGCACGCCCTCCCCCGCCACCGTGACCGGCGGGGCCCCGAACGCGGCAGAACCCCCGCCGTTGCAGGGGTTCCGGGTGGTGGGCGTACACAGACTCGAACTGTGGACCTCTGCCGTGTGAAGGCAGCGCTCTAACCAACTGAGCTATAC
>JAEYSR010000264.1 GCA_023434535.1 Actinomycetes bacterium | reverse complement strand
CCGTCGTACTGGCCCTGATCTACCCGCTGTGGGGCCTGTCGGCGCTGGTGATCCTGCTGCTGGACAAGTACGTGGTCCGCCGGATCGGCCCGCTGCGCCGGGCGTTCGGCATGAAGGACCGACCGGCGGACCAGCTCGTGTCATAGGCGACCGGCACGCCCTTCGCCTGACCGCGAACCGCGGACGACATGACAGACCCTTGCCACTCGGCAGCGAGCTCTGGCTGCTCCGGTCCATCCGTCGCTGAGCAACGGACCGCCGTCCCCCGTCGCATGTCACAGTCGGCCGCCTCGGTCCGGGCCCGGGGCCCCCGGTAACCTCGACCGTTCTTCCCCCGACGGTGCAGGAACGGAATCCGATGGCACTGATCGTGCGGGACCTCACGGTCGAGATCGACAACAAGCGCATCGTCGACTCGGCGTCGTTCGACGTGCGCGCCGGCGACAAGGTCGGCCTCGTCGGTCGCAACGGTGCGGGCAAGACCACCCTCTTCCGATCGCTCGGCGGTGTGATCGAACCGCGATCTGGTTCGGTGTCGACGCCCGACGCGACGGGCTACCTGTCGCAGGATCCGCGCAGCGACAGCGTGGCCGACGACACCCGCTGCCTGTCCCACGTCCTGTCGGGCCGAGGCCTCGACGAGGCCATGGAGCGCATCGACAAGCTGACGCTCGCCCTCGAGGAGGACCCGTCCGACGAGACGATCCAGGCCTTCTCCGACGCCCACGAGCGCTTCGAGGCGCTCGGCGGCTACGGCGCCGAGTCCGAGGCCCGCCGCCTCGTCGCCGGGCTCGGGCTGCCGGCCGACCGGCTCGACCTGGCCCTCGGCGCCCTCTCCGGCGGCGAGAGGCGGCGCCTCGAGCTGGCCCGCATCCTGTTCGCCGGCAGCGACCTGCTGCTTCTCGACGAGCCGACGAACCACCTGGACGCCGATGCTCGCGACTGGCTGCTGGACTTCCTCCGCACCTACCGGGGCGCGCTCGTCGTGATCAGCCACGACCTCGGCCTGCTCGACGACGCCATCAACCGGGTGCTGCACCTGGACAGGGAGGGCGAGGACGCCGCCGGCGAGCTCGTCGAGTACCGCGGCAACTACTCCAGCTACCTGGTCGAGCGGGACGCCGAGGAGGAGCGCACCGCTCGCCTGGCCGATCGCCACACCAAGGAGATCACCCGGCTCAACCGTCGTGCGGACTCCATGCGCGGCCAGACCGCCAAGCGGGCGAAGGTGGCCAAGAACCTCGACGCCCGGGCCCGGCGTCTGGAGGCGGAGAGGGTCACCGGCCCGCAGAAGCGTCGCAGCATCGCCGTGCGGCTCCCCGACCCGCCCGACGCGGACCGCACGCCGCTGGCGGCGAACCGCCTCGCCAAGTCCTACGGCGCGCAGCACGTGTTCGACGACGTGTCCTTCGACATCGGACGTGGCGAGCGCATGCTGATCATGGGCTTCAACGGCGCGGGGAAGACCACGCTGCTCAAGGTCCTCGCCGATCGCTCAGCACCCGACACCGGCAACGTCCGGCTCTCCCCCCGGACGAGCATCGGCTACTACGCGCAGGAGCACGAGGGCATCGACCCGGACCGGACGCTGCTCGACCACATGGTCGCCAGCGCCCCGATCGGCGAGCGCGAGGCCCGCAGCATCATGGGGATGTTCGGCCTCACCGGCGACAAGGCGTTCCAGGCCGCCGGCACGCTCTCCGGCGGCGAGAAGACCAAGCTGGCGCTCGCCCAGCTCGTCGTCGGCGGCCACAACGTGCTGCTGCTCGACGAGCCCACCAACAACCTGGACCCCGGATCGCGCACCGCGATCGGCGACGCCCTCTCCGGCTGGCCCGGCACGATCATCCTCGTGAGCCACGACCCCGAGTTCGTGCGGGCGCTCAACCCGGACCGCTGCCTGACCATGCCCGACGGCCAGGTCGACCACTTCGACGACCGGATGCTGGAGCTCGTCGAGCTCACCTGAGGCCGCGGTGCTGGCAGCTCCGGTCAGAGCACCAGGCCGAGGCCGCCGTCGACGAGGAGCGTCTGGCCCGTCGCGTACCTCGTCACCACGAAGGCGAGACAGGCGTCCGCGATGTCCTCCGGCGTGGCGACCCGGTGCAGCGGCGCCACCGCCGCGACGCCGCTCTTCAGGTCGTCCCAGTCGTCGGTCCACGGCGTGGCGACCAGGCCCGGTGCCACGGCGTTCACCCGGACCGAGCCGCCCGCGTGCTTGGCCAGGATCGTCGTCAGGTGGTCGAGCGCCGCCTTGGACACCGCGTACGGGAGAGAGCTGCCGGTCTGGCGGATCCCGGCGATGGAGGTGATGTTGGTGATCCACCCGTCGGGCGCCGAGCGGAGGAGTGGCAGGGCGGCCTGGCTCACCAGGAACGTGCCCACCACGTTGGTGCGCAGCACCGTGTCCCAGTGCTCGACGGTCACGGAGTCGACGTCGGCCATGGGGACGTCGACGGTGACCCCCGCGTTGTTGACCAGCCCGTCGAGGCGTCCCCACCTCTGCTGCGCCGCCTCGACCAGAGCGCCCGCCGTGGCCGGATCACCGATGTCGCCCTGCACGTACACGGCGTCGGGCAGCTCGGCGGCGATCCGCTCCCCGGCCTCGACCGAGCTGGCCGAGTTGACCACGACGCCCGCACCGCACGCCGCCAGGCGGCGGGCGACGGCCTCGCCGATGCCGCTCGACGAGCCGGTGACGACGACGGCCTGCCCGCTGAGGTCCGGTCCTGCCGACGCCATCATCGGCACCTGTTGCGGATGGTGCCGACGCCCTCGATCCAGCTGGTCAGCTCCTCGCCGGGCTGCAGGAAGCGGGCCGGCTGACGGGTGACCCCGACCCCGGCTGGGGTGCCGGTGAAGATCACGTCGCCCGGCAGCAGCGGCAGCACCGCCGACAGCTCGGCGATCAGGCTCGGGACGCTGAAGATCAGGTCGCTGGTGCGGGCGTCCTGCACCGTCTCTCCGTCGATCGCGCAGCCCAGGGCCAGGTCGTCGGGGT
>JAEYSR010000245.1 GCA_023434535.1 Actinomycetes bacterium | reverse complement strand
TCGTGACCGTGTGGGTCGCCGATGCGCCGCTCCCTGATGACGTGACGGCGACGGTGCCGGTGGAGCCGGTGGGGCTGCCGGTGGTGACGGTGTAGTTGCCGCTGGGGTTGGGGTTGGTGACGACGTTGGTGGTGCCGGTGCGGTTGAGGATGTTGACGGTGCCGTTGAGCGTGATGGTGATGCTGTTGTCGTCGTTGATCCAGGCGATGCCGCTGTAGAAGTTGGCGGTCTGCAGGCAGCTGGTGGCGTTGAAGTAGGGGTTGCCGGCGTTGTAGTCGGGTCCGGCTCCTGTGAAGCGGGCGATGACGGTGCCGGCGGCGACGGTGCAGGTGTTGCCGGCGAGCTTGAAGGAGCTGGTGGCGATGACGGTGTGGTTGGCGGTGGTGCCGGTTCCGGATCGGCGGACGGCGACGGTGCCGGTGGAGCCGGTGGGGCTGCCGGTGGTGACGGTGTAGTTGCCGCTGGGGTTGGGCTCGCTCACCGTGGGGGTGTTGCCAGTGCGGGTGAGCAGGGTGACTCGGCCGTCGATGGTGATCGTCACCGAGCCGTCGGCGTTCAGGACGGTGGACCCGCTGTAGAAGTTGGCGGTCTGCAGGCAGCTGGTGGCGTTGAAGTAGGGGTTGCCGGCGGCCGAGAAGGTGGGACCGGTGCCGCCGAAGCGTGCGAGGACGGTTCCCGGAGCGAGATCGCACGACGCGCCGACGAGCCGCAGCGACGACGTGGTGGCAACCGTGTAGTTGGCGGCCGAACCGCTGCCGGACCGCTGGATCTTCACCGTTCCGACCGTCGCGAACTGACCCGAGTAGGTCCCCACGATGCCGCTCGAGCTCGGCGGGGTGGTGACGGTCGTCGCCGTGGGTGCGGTGGTCGTCGAGCCGGAGGCGGGGGGAGGAGGCTCGGCGGCACAGGCCGCCGTCATCACTCCCAAGGCTCCGATCAGGGCCACCAATGCGAACGCGCGAGCTCGTCCCATGACTGCTCTCCCTTCCTCGGTCAGGCCGGAGGTGCGAACGGTTCTGCACCGCCTGACGTCTCCCGTATGTGGGTCTACCAGGGACGCTCGCACGGACGGGTCATGGATGACTCACATGCGGCTCAGATCGGCCCGCTCCGGCGACGCGCGAACTTGGGCACCAGCGACCAGTGGGTGGTGCGTGGTGCCCGAGTTCGGTGTTCGACCTCGTTCCGATGGGGCCGTCAGCGCAGCGCCCGACCTGCGGTGGGAGACGGGCGGCGGAGTGGTCGGATGACGGGCGGAGCGTTGAACCTGCGGTGGTCAGGCCGGCGAGCCGGCCTGGACGGCCTCCTGGCGGAGCCAGTGGTCGGCCAGGACCAGGAGCACCGCAGCCTCGACCAGGGGCACGGCCCTGGGGAGCACGCACGGGTCGTGGCGGCCCTTGGCCTCCAGCGTCACCGCCTCGCCGGAGCGGGTCACGGTCTGCTGGGGCGACGAGATCGTCGCCGTCGGCTTGAACGCCACTCGGAGCACGATGTCCTCGCCGTTCGAGATGCCGCCCTGGATCCCGCCCGAGTGGTTGGACGTGGTGCGGGGCCGGCCGTCGGGACCGGGGACGAACGGGTCGTTGTGGGTCCGGCCGGTCATGGCGGCGGACCCGAAGCCGGAGCCGACCTCGAAGCCCTTGGACGCCGGCAGGCTCATGACCGCCTTGGCCAGGTCCGCCTCGAGCTTGTCGAAGACGGGCTCGCCCCATCCCGCGGGCACGTTGCGGGCGATGCAGCCGACCACGCCGCCGAGCGAGTCGCCGTCGCGACGGGCCTGCTCGATCGCTGCGGTCATCGCCGCGGCGGACGCGGGCACCGGGCAGCGCGTGGGGTCGGCCTCGACGTCCTGGAACGTGACGGCGGCCGGATCGACGTCCGCGACCACGTCGTGGACCTGTGACACCCAGGAGAGCACCTCGATGCCGAAGCGCTCGGCGAGCAGCTTGCGGGCCACGGCGCCGGCGGCGACCCGGCCGATCGTCTCCCGGGCGGAGGCCCGACCACCGCCGGCGACGGCCCGGATGCCGTACTTGGCCTCGGTCGTGTAGTCGGCGTGCGACGGTCGGTAGAGCTCGGCCATGTGGTCGTAGGCCCCGGACCGGTGGTCCTTGTTGCGGACGAGCAGGGCGATGGGGGAGCCGAGCGTGAGCCCGTCGTCCACGCCGGAGAGGATCTCGACCCGGTCGGACTCGTCGCGCTGCGTGACCAGGCGGCTCTGCCCGGGCCGGCGACGGTCCAGGTCGGGCTGGATGTCCTTCTCCGACAGCTCCAGCCGCGGCGGGCAGCCGTCGACGACGACGCCGACCCCTCCGCCGTGGGACTCCCCGAACGTGGTGATGCGGAACAACGTTCCGGAGCTCGAGGACATGGTCCAAGTATGGCAGCGGGCCCTCGCCGTCCCGACCCGCGTTCCCCCGCCCGGGTGGCTGCACGAACACCTGTTCGGGGAGTAGGATGCCGGGTCGATGGCACCCCCGGCCAAGACCTCCACGGCGAAGAGCCCACGCGCCTCCGGCCCAGCCGCCGACGCCACCACCAAGGCGACCGGCGCGGGTTCGAGCACGGCGACCAAGAAGACAGCCGGCACGGGCGGCCGAGCCCGCACCGCGCACCACCCGTCCGACCAGATCGTCATCCGCGGGGCCCGCGAGCACAATCTGGCGGACGTGTCCCTGGACCTCCCGCGGGACCAGCTCATCGTGTTCACGGGTCTGTCCGGCTCCGGCAAGTCCAGCCTGGCGTTCGACACGATCTACGCCGAGGGCCAGCGCCGCTACGTGGAGTCGCTCTCGTCCTACGCCCGGCAGTTCCTGGGCCAGATGGACAAGCCCGACGTCGACGTCATCGAAGGCCTCAGCCCGGCCATCTCGATCGACCAGAAGTCGGCGTCGCGCAACCCCCGTTCCACGGTCGGCACCGTCACCGAGATCTACGACTACCTCCGCCTGCTGTTCGCCCGGGTGGGTGTGCCGCACGACCCCGAGACGGGCGAGCGCCTGGTCCGCCAGACGCCGCAGCAGATCGTCGACCGCATCCTGCAGCTCCCCGAGGGCACCCGGTTCCAGGTCATCGCCCCCATGGTGAGGGGCCGCAAGGGCACCTACGAGCAGCTGTTCGTCGACGTCGCCCAGCGCGGCTTCAACCGGGTCCGGGTGGACGGCGAGGTGGTCGAGCTGCCGGCCGAGATCGAGCTGGCCCGCTACGAGCAGCACACGATCGAGGTCATCATCGACCGGCTGGTGCTGCGCGACGGCATCGAGCGCCGGCTCACCGACTCCATGGAGACGGCGCTCGAGCTGGCCGAGGGCGTGGCCCAGATCGAGATCGTGCCGGGCAAGGACGCGCCGAAGGACACCGAGGCGGAGCTGCTCACCTTCTCCGAGAAGCTGGCCCGCCCGAGCGACGGCAAGTCGTTCGAGGAGCTGGCGCCCCGCAACTTCTCGTTCAACGGCCCCTACGGCGCCTGCCCGGCGTGCGACGGCCTCGGCACCGTGTTCGAGGTCGATCCCGAGCTCGTGGTGCCCGACCCGGAGCAGACCGTCGCCGGCGGAGCGATCGCCCCGTGGGCGTCGGGTCACGCCAAGTACTTCCACCGTCTGCTGGAGTCGGTGACCGCCGAGTTCGGCATCGACGACAAGGTGCCGTGGCAGGACCTGCCCAAGAAGGACCAGAAGCTCCTGCTGTACGGCATCGGCGACGCCAAGCGCGTCGACGTGAAGTTCCGCAACCGCTACGGCCGGACGCGCAGCTACACGGCCCGCTACGAGGGCGTGATCCCGTACCTCAAGCGTCGTCACTCCGAGGCGGAGTCCGACTCGGCCCGCGACCAGGTCGAGGGCTACATGCGCCAGGTGCCGTGCTCGGTGTGCGAGGGCGCCCGGCTCAACCCGTACGCGCTGGCCGTGACGGTGGACGACCTGAACATGCACCAGCTGTGCAGCCTCAGCATCTCCGAGTCACGCGACCGCCTCGCGAACCTCCGCCTCGACGACCGCCAGGCGCTGATCGCCGAGCGGATCATGAAGGAGATCAACACCCGGCTGCAGTTCCTGTGCGACGTCGGGCTGGAGTACCTGTCGCTCGAGCGCTCGGCGGCCACGCTGTCGGGCGGCGAGGCCCAGCGCATCCGGCTGGCGTCGCAGATCGGCTCCGGCCTGGTCGGCGTGCTCTACGTCCTCGACGAGCCGTCGATCGGCCTGCACCAGCGTGACAACCACAAGCTGATCGAGACGCTGATCCGCCTCCGGGACATCGGCAACACGGTGCTGGTCGTCGAGCACGACGAGGACACCATCAAGATCGCCGACCACGTGGTGGACATCGGCCCGGGCGCCGGCGAGCACGGCGGGCAGGTGGTCCACAGCGGGACGGTCAAGGGGCTGCTGCGCAACAAGGCGTCGATCACCGGGCAGTACCTGGCCGGCAAGCGGACCATCCCCGTGCCGGAGCTGCGGCGTCAGCCCGGCGACGACTGGATCTCGATCAAGGGCGCCCGGGAGCACAACCTCAAGAACCTCGACGTCGACATCCCGCTCGGGTGCTTCGTCGCGGTCACCGGCGTGTCGGGCTCCGGCAAGTCGACCCTGATCAACGACATCCTGCTGCGGGCGCTCATGCAGCACGTCTACGGCTCCAAGGTCCCGCCCGGACTGCACCGCCGCATCGAGGGCATGGACCACGTCGACAAGGTGATCGACATCGACCAGAGCCCGATCGGTCGGACGCCCCGGTCCAACCCCGCCACCTACACCGGCGTGTTCGACCACATCCGCAAGCTGTTCGCCCAGACGCAGGAGTCCAAGATCCGCGGCTACATGCCGGGTCGGTTCAGCTTCAACGTCAAGGGCGGCCGCTGCGAGGCGTGCTCCGGCGACGGCACGATCAAGATCGAGATGCACTTCCTGCCCGACGTCTACGTCCCGTGCGAGGTGTGCAAGGGCAAGCGGTACAACCGCGACACGCTGGAGATCACGTTCAAGGGCCTGAACATCTCCGAGGTCCTCGACCTGCCGTGCGAGGAGGCGCTCGAGTTCTTCTCGAACCAGCCGACGATCGCCCGACACATGCAGACCCTCGTCGACGTCGGCCTCGGCTACGTCCGACTCGGTCAGCCGGCGACCACGCTGTCGGGCGGCGAGGCCCAGCGGGTGAAGCTGGCGTCCGAGCTGGCCAAGCGCTCCACGGGCCACACCACCTACCTCCTCGACGAGCCGACCACCGGCCTTCACTTCGAGGACATCCGCAAGCTGCTGACGGTGCTGTCCCGGCTCGTCGACCAGGGCAACACGGTGCTGGTGATCGAGCACAACCTGGACGTGATCAAGACGGCCGACTGGGTCATCGACCTCGGGCCCGAGGGCGGCATCGGCGGCGGTCGGGTCATCGCCGAGGGTCCGCCCGAGCTCATCGCCAAGACTCCGGAGAGCTTCACCGGGCAGTTCCTGGCCCCGCTCCTCGCGTCGGACTGACCGCCCCGACCGAGCGTTCACCGGCGTCGCGGCTCAGCGGCGGCGGTCCTGGCACGCGTCGGGTGCGGCTCCGACGCCGTCGTCCACCAGCGTCCGCCATCCGGCGACGAACTGCGGATCGCTCCAGTCGTTCACCCGTCGGGGCGACGCGTCGACGTCGACCGGAGTGCGGCTCCAGCAGTCGGTGACCTCGGTGAGGGCCCCGGGCGCGTGGAGGGCGACGGACGCCACGACGAGCACGGGGGCGACCACGACGCTCAGCAGCCGGGCCGCCCGCCCGGTCGGTCGCGGGCCGAAGACCACGACTAGGGCGAGGGGACCGAGCACGACCAGCGTCTCGGACAGGAAGCGGGGGCCGTAGCTGTGCCCGGCCCACCAGTGCTCTCCGTAGGACGCGGCGGCGAGCAGCGAGCCCAGGGCTCCGGCAGCAGCGCACCACGCGAACGCGCACACGTCGGAGCCGAGGAGTCGGGCCCGGGACGGCAGGAGGGCGACGAGGGCCAGGACCAGCCACGGGCTGAACACGAGCAGGCCCCGTGACGGTCCGAGCAGGTCGCTGAGCGTCGCGACGAGGAAGTCCGAGTGGAGACCCGCCCGTCCGGCGCTGAAGTAGGTGGGCAGGAGCGATCCGAGCAGCACCAGGTTGGCCACCATGCCGAGGACGGCGACCCCGAGCCCGCCGAGGATCCACGGCACCAGGGCATCCCGGCGTCGCCACGCCACGAAGGCGCCGAGGGCGATCGCGAGCACGGCGTTGGTCGGCCGGACGCCGCAGGCCAGTCCGGCCAGCCCGCCCGACAGGAGGGGCAGCCAGCGGTCGGACCGGGAGCGGCCCTGCCCGGTCGAGCTCGGTCCGGACAGGTGGAGGGCGGCCAGCCACGCTCCGCCCAGCAGGAGGATGCCCGGGCCGTGCTGCCACAGCCCCCGGCTGGCGGTCGACCACAGGGATGTCCCCAGACCGAGGATCAGGGCGCAGGCCGGGAGGAACCAGGCGCGGTCCTCGACGGCGGAGGCGGTGGACGCGATCGAGACGTCGGTCGGGCCAGCGTGGCGTGACATTCGGATGAGGCGGCGGCTGACGTGGGCGAGCACGACGGCTGCGGCCGCCGCGAACAGGCCGCCCGCCAGCCGTTGGAAGTCGCCCGTGTTCATCCGGTCGAGCTGCTCGTCGAGCGGGACGACCATCCCCGTCGGCTCCAGGGCTCGGTGGACGACGACGATCGGGACGGTGAGGGCGGCGGTGGTCCACGGGAAGTAGCTCACGACCTGACCGTCGTCCTCGATCAGCGCGTAGTCGTCGCCGACCTCCAGGCCCCGGTCCGACAGGTCGAGGTCGTGGTCGTCCAGCAGGCTCTGCGCGCTGTACGGCACCCACAGGGGGTCGGAGCGCGACGACGTCGGCGAGGCGAAGAAGAGCACGAACACCGCCACGAAGGCGGCTGCGGTCGGGAGGATCCGAGACAGCAGCGACGGCCGGTCGGGGGAGAGCTCCTCGACGGCCGAGGGATCGAGGGCGCGCTCGTCGATCGGGGCGGTGTCGACGGCCATCGCAGTCCTATCGGCCCGATCCTGCCGGCGACTGAGGATGCGGCCGCTGTGCCCCTGGCGGGCCGTCTGCTCAACGCCCGGTCGCTGCGTGCCGATGGAACGAGGTGAGCGACACGCTGAGGGCACCGGCGCGCTCCGACGACCCGTCGTCGGACCCGTCGCCGGCCGCAGGGCCGGCACGACCGCCGACCCGGCGCGCCACGGCGATCCACCTGGCGGTCGTGGGGTTGCTCGCGCTCGTCCTGGCCGTGGTGATCTTCCGGCCGTGGCCGCTCGACGACCCCGTCATCTACTCCAACGACACGTTCCAGCACCTGGCGATCCTGCAGGCGACCGACGGCGTCGGCTCGCCGGGGGCGTCGCCCTCCCTCGGTGCTCCGGGCGCCGTGGACTGGTCCGTGTTCCCCACCGGCACCGAGCGGCTCCAGCTCGTGGAGATGCAGGTCCTGCTGGCCGTCACCGGCAGCGCGATCACGGCGATGAACCTCTACCTCCTGCTCGCCGTGACGGCGACGGCCGTCGTGTCCTTCGCCGTGCTGCGGTGGATGGGGCTGCGACCCGTTCTCGCCGGAGCGGTCGGGATCGTCGTGGCGTTCGGCCCGGCGGTGGCCAGCGCCGTCGTGGGCGGCCACCTGTTCCTGGTCTCCCTCGTGCCCGTCGCCCTCGGCACCTACCTGGCGCTCTGGGCGACCATGACCGACCCGACGCAGCTGCGCCACCGAGGCGGACGGCTGGCACCCGCGGCTGCCGTGCTCGTCGTGGCGTTGTCGAGCGCCTACTTCACCGCCTTCTCGCTGGTTCTGATCTCCGTGATGGGTGTGGCGGTCGCCCTGCGGGCCCGGTCCCTGCGACGGCTGGTCCTCCCTCTCGCCACGGTGCTCCTCACCGGCGCGGTCGCCGCGCTGTCGCTGCTGCCCGACCTGATCCGACGGGCCGGGGACCCGGCTGCGTCGGCTCTGCGTCGGACCGCGGCGGACGTCCGCCGGTACTCGCTGCGGCCCCAGGACCTGTTCTCGTTGGACCAGGACCACCCGCTCCACCACCTGACCGACGCCCTGCGGGACCTCGGTCCCTCCGGTGCCCGACCGGTGACCGGCACCATGGTGGGCGTCGTCGCCCTGCTCGGGTGTGCGGTCGTGGTCACCGTCGCCGTCCGCCACGGCCGGGAGCCGAGGGACCGCGACGACCGCGTCAACAGTCGGCTCGCTGTGGTCGTCGTGACGGCCCTGGCCATGGCGGTCACGGGCGGCGTGGGGACCGTGCTCGGGGACCTCGGGGTCACCCAGATCAGGGCCTGGTCCCGGATGGTCGTCTTCCTCGGGTTCGCCGCACTCGCCGGTCTGGCCCTCGCCGCCCAGCGCGCTGCGTCACGGCACCGGTGGAGCCCCGGGCGGGTGACGGCGGCCGTCGTCGCCGTCGCGGTGCTGGCTCTGCTCGACCAGGGTCTGGTGCGGACGGATCCCGGCGCCGCTGACGCCGTGGCCTCCGACCGGGCGCTGGTCGCGGACCTGACCTCCGCACTGGGGCCCGACGCGGCGGTGTTCGAGGTGCCCGTCGTCAGCTTCCCCGACGATCCGGGGTCGGGTCGGCTGCTCGCCCCGGCGGTGCTGTCGGACGGGTCGCTGAAATTCAGCGCCGGGTTCTTCCGGGGTGGCGAGGACGACTGGCAGCTCAGCTGGTGCCGTCGCCCGTCGGCCCAGTTCGTGCGTGCCGTCACGGCGGTCGGCTTCGACGCCCTCCTGGTCCAGCGGAACCACCACCTGATCGACGACGTCGACGACCTCGAGGCGCAGCTGCTCGCGACCCTCGGGCCCCCGACAGGTGTCAGCGAGGACGGTGCCTTCGCCTGGTACGACCTGCGACCGCTGCACGCCGAGCTGGTGGCGGAGCACGGCGCCGCCGCCGTCGAGCGGGCGGGCGGGATCGTGACCCGGCCGATCGGCGTGGACTACGAGGGCGTCACGGACCTGCGGAAGGTGGGTCGGGTCATGGCCGACGGCGGCGACGTCGTGCTGCGGCGCCTGGACGACGACACGTCGCCGGTGCAGCTGACCCTGCAGGTGGCTTCCGACGGAGGCGACCCGGTGCCCGAGGTCGACGACGTCGACATGGCCGGATCCGACGTGTCGGTCCCAATCGAGGGCGACGCACCGGTCACGGTGTCGGGGGTGTCGGTCATCGACCGGCGGGCGCTGGACGACCCGGTGCTCGGCCCCGCAGAGGGCCCGGCCCTCCCCGCCGTCTGCATGTGACGTCGCCCGCCCCGTTCTCGGGTCATGGGCCGTCGTTCCAGCCCGTCCGATGACCCGAGTGCGGACCGGCCCGGTTCTCGGGACATGAGCCGTCGTCCCGACGCGTCCGATGACCCGAGAACGGGCGGGGACGGGCGGTTCGTCAGGTGATCGAGAGCATGCGCTCGAGGGCCACGCGGGCCCAGTGAGCGGTGTCGGGGTCGACCGTGATCCGGTTGGTGACCCGCCCCTCGACCAGGCGATCCAGCGTCCAGGCCAGGTGCGGCGCGTCGATCCGGAACATGGTGCTGCACGGGCAGATCAGCGGATCGAGCGAGCGGACGTCCTTGTCGGTCTCGTCGGCCAGTCGCTGCACCAGGTGGATCTCGGTCCCGACGCCGACGACCGTCCCGGCGGGCAGGGCGTCGAGCGTGCGGATGATGAAGTCGGTCGAGCCGACCTCGTCGGCCAGCTCGCACACCTCGTGCGAGCACTCCGGGTGGACGATGACGACCCCGTCGGGGTTCTCGGCCCGGAACGCCTCGATGTGCTCGGGGCGGAACCGCTGGTGCACCGAGCAGTGGCCCTTCCAGAGCAGGAACGTGGCTTCCTTGACGTCGGCCTCGGTCAGTCCGCCCAGGTCGTGGCGCGGGTTCCACACCCGCATGTCGGCCTCCGTGAAGCCCATCTGGTAGCCGGTGTTGCGGCCGAGGTGCTGGTCGGGGAAGAACAGGACCTGCTTGGCCTGCGGGCCCTCGGGGTCGTTGAGCGCCCACTCGAGCACCGCCCGGGCGTTGGTCGAGGTGCACACCGCGCCGCCGTGACGCCCCACGAAGGCCTTCAGGTCCGCAGCCGAGTTCATGTAGGTGATCGGCACGATGCCGTCGATGTCGGTGATCTCGGCGAGGGCCTCCCAGGCCTCCTCCACGGCGTCGATGTCGGCCATGTCGGCCATCGAGCAGCCGGCGTTGAGATCGGGCAGGACGACCTGCTGGTGGTCGCCGGTCAGGATGTCGGCCGACTCCGCCATGAAGTGCACGCCGCAGAAGACGATGTAGTCCGCCTCCGGGTGCTCCTTGGCCAGGACCGAGAGGCGGAACGAATCGCCCCGGGCGTCGGCCCAGCGCATGACCTCGTCACGCTGGTAGTGGTGGCCGAGGATGAAGAGCCGTTCGCCGAGGGTCTCCTTGGCGGCGGCGATGCGGTCGGCCAGCTCGTCGGGGGTCGCGGAGGTGTACTGCTCTGGGAGCGGCGCCTGGAGTCGCAACATGGGGGTGAACCTCCTTGCGGCCGGCGCACTGGCGCACGGCTCTGAGGACCTCCGATTGACGGCCGGTGGGGGCAGCCTGGTCGCCACGCCACGGGGATGTCGGCCTCAGAGGTTGATGTCGCCGGAGGCCAGGCCGGCAGGAGGAGCGTACTGCCCATCCACCGTGAAGAACACCATCCCTTGCCGCCGTGTTCCTGGATCGGTCACAGGATCCGGTTCCCGCACGGCCACGGGTTCCCTCGGACGGGCACCCGGCGCGAAGATCTCGGCACGTCCGGGGCGGGGTCGGACGGCGGGGAGGGATCCGATGGGCGGCACGCACGGGCAGGAACGGCCGGTCAGGCGGACGCGACGGTTCGGACAGCGGCGATCACGTGCGGCCGCGGTCCTCATGGCATCGGTCGTCGTGGCCCTCGTGGTCGCCGGCTGCTCGTCGCCGCCGCCCAAGGGCTCGTTGCCGACGGGGACGCCCGGGGCCGACGGGCCGTGCGGCGTGCACCGTCAGGACCTGTGGAACCCGCTCGACGGCCGACACGCGGACGTGCTGTTCGAACCGACCGGCGGCGGCACCCCGTGGACCGGCGGCGTCTGCTCGGATGACTCTCGGCCGGTCGTGCTGATCGCACACGGCTACCTGGGCACCGCTCCGGAGGCGTACCAGGGCCTGGTCGACCACCTGGTGGGTGCGGGGTTCGTCGTGGTCTTCCCGGGCTATCCCGTGGAGTACGACCCGCAGCACCAGTACCGGGTGGTCGACTCGGGGTTCGTCCTCGGCGTCGCGGCCAGCGGGCGCGTCGACACGTCCCGGGTGGGCGTGGTCGGCCACTCGTTCGGCGGCGGCATGACGCCCTGGCTCGTCCGCCAGGCCGACGCCCGCGGCTGGGGGTCCGACGCGATGTGGGCGGTGCTCATGGCCCCGCACTTCGCCCTGGAGGTGGGAACCGGAGCCATCGAACTGCCGCAGCAGACCCGGCTGGCCGTCGTGAACTACGACGAGGACGTGGTCGTGGACGCCCGCATCGGCATCGACATCTACCGCTCGGCAGCCCTCGACCCGGCGCAGAAGCTGCACGTCATGGTGCACAC
>JAEYSR010000199.1 GCA_023434535.1 Actinomycetes bacterium | reverse complement strand
GGCCCGACGAGCGATCCGTCAGGCCTCGGCGGCCTCGATCACCACGACGACCTCGCCGGCGGCGACCGACTGGCCCTGCTCCACGTTGACGGCCGTGACCGTGCCGTCGATGTCGGCGGCCACGTTGTTCTCCATCTTCATGGCCTCGAGCACGACGACGGCATCGCCGGCGGCGACCGACTGGCCGACCTCGACGTTGACCTTCACGATCGTGCCCTGCATCGGCACGGCGATCTTGCCGCTGCCGGCCGCCCCCGCGCCGGAGGCGGAGCCACCGCCCCGCTTGGGACGGGCCTTGGCGGTCGGGGCGCCGGCCACCGGTGCCAGCTGGGACTCGGGCACGTAGAGGGCGACCGAGAACTTCTTCCCGTTCACCTCGACGTCGACGTCACGGCGCACCTTGGGCTCGGCGTCCTCGGCATCCGTCGGGGCCGCGGTCCCGCCGAGGCCGGTGAGGTCGAGCGTGTCCTCCACCCACTTGGTCGAGTGGGTGAGGGCCTGGAAGTCGGGGTGGCGGAGGATGGCGAGGTCGGCGGGGATCGTGGTGGCCACGCCCTCGATCTCGGTCTCCTCGAGCGCACGGATCATCCGGGCGATCGCCACGTCGCGGTCCCGACCCCACACGCAGAGCTTGCCGGTCAGGTTGTCGTAGTACTGGGAGATCTCGTCGCCCTGCTCGTACCCGCCGTCCCAGCGCACGCCGTAGCCGGAGGCGACGCGGAGCTTGGTGATGGGGCCGGGGGAGGGGAGGAACTTGCCCTCGGCGACGTCCTCGGCGTTCACGCGCACCTCGATGGCGTGGCCGCGGATCTCGACGTCGTCCTGGGTGAAGGGCAGGGCCTCGCCGGAGGCGACCCGGAGCTGCAGCTCGACCAGGTCGGTCTCGGTGACCAGCTCGGTCACGGGGTGCTCGACCTGGAGGCGGGTGTTCATCTCCAGGTAGTAGAAGGACTCGTCCTGGTAGAGGAACTCGACCGTGCCGGCGTTGACGTAGTCGCAGCCCCTGGCCACGGCGACGGCGGCCTCGCCCATCTGGGCGATGATCGCCTCGGGGATGCCGGCGGCCGGGGCCTCCTCGATCAGCTTCTGGTGGCGGCGCTGCGCCGAGCAGTCACGCGTGCCGAGGTACACGGCGTTCCCGTGCGAGTCGCACATGACCTGGACCTCGACGTGGCGGGGCCCGGTCAGGTAGCGCTCCATGTAGCACTCGTCCCGGCCGAAGTAGGCGAGTGACTCGCGCTGAGCGGACTCGAGGGCGGCCTCCACCTCGTCGGGGCCGGCGACGACCTTCATCCCTCGACCGCCGCCGCCGTAGGCGGCCTTGATGGCGATCGGGTAGCCGTACTGCTCGCCGAACGCGGCGACCTGCGACGGGTCGGTGATGATGTCGGTCGTGCCCGGCACGCCGTGCACCCCGACCTTCTCCGCGGCGAGGCGGGCCGAGATCTTGTCGCCCATGACGTCGATCGCCGACGGAGGCGGCCCGATGAACGTCACACCCAGGTCGGTGATCCGCTGGGCGAAGTCGCTGTTCTCGGAGAAGAAGCCGTATCCGGGATGGACGGCTTCGGCCCCCGAGCGTTCGATGACATCGAGCACCTTGTCGGCGTCGATGTAGCTCTCCGCCGCCGTCTGCCCTCCCAGGGCATAGGCCTCGTCGGCCAGGCGCACGTGGAGCGCGTCCCGGTCGAGGTCGGAGTACACGGCCACGGAGGTGATCCCCATCTCGCGACAGGCCCGGATGACCCGGACAGCGATCTCACCTCGGTTTGCGATCAGCACCTTTGAAAACACGGTCTATCTTCGCCCGATGCCGTTCGAACGCGCCAAAGCTGCTCTCGGCGGCACCCGTTTCGCCGACCTCCGGTGGGTCGCGGAGACCGGTTCCACCAACGCGGACGTGGCCGGGATCCTCCGCTCGGCGGACCCGTCGGCGGGTCGCTCGCCGGTGGTCCTCATCGCGGATCACCAGGTCGCGGGACGAGGTCGGAGGGATCGGACGTGGGAGGCGCGACCGGGTTCGTCGCTGCTGATGTCGGTCGGCCTTCCGGTCGGCGACATCGATGCGCAGCGGTGGAGCCTGCTCAACGCGGCGGTCGCCCTCGCGGCGGTCGACGCCGCGCCGGACCTCCGCATCAAGTGGCCCAACGACCTCGTCGCCCCCCGCGCGGGGGAGGGCGGCGCGGACCTCAAGGTCGGCGGCATCCTGGCCGAGCTGCACCACGACCTCGGCTCCCAGGGCCCGTGCATCGTCATCGGGTTGGGGCTCAACCTCAACTGGGTCGAGATGCCGGCCGAGCTCGTCGACACCGCGACGTCGCTCGACATCCTGCTCGGGGGCCGGGTCGACGCCGAGGTGGTGGTGACCGACCTCCTCGTCTCGCTCGACAGCCGGTGGCTCCCGCTGCTCGCCGGCCCCTCGGGTTCGCCCGACGAGCTCCTCGACGCCTACCGGAGCCGGTCCGCGACGCTCGGGCGGACCGTCAGGGTCGAGCTCGACGCCGGTTCGGGCGGCGACGTCCTGACGGGGACCGCCGACGACATCGACGGGACCGGGGCGCTGCAGGTGACCGGGACCGACGGTCGTCTCCACACCGTCACCGTCGGCGACGTCGTCCACGCCCGACCGATCGACTGAACGTCGTCCCGCCCGGTCCGTCGGTCCGCGACGGGCCGTCCGACCGCGGGCGGCGAGTCGGTGCGTCGGTCAGGCGGGCGGTCAGGGATCCAGGTCGTCGGCGAACGCATCGGCCCACACCCGGGCCGCGGCGGCGGTGAGCGGGCCGGGGCAGGCGGCCAGCGGCCGTCCGTCGACGTGCGAGACCGGTTGGACGTGGCGTCCGGTGGAGACCAGGAAGGCCTCGTCCACCTCCGGCCACTCGGCGACGGTGACGTCGGCCTCGATCGCCGGCGACCCGGCTGCGGCGAGCGCCTCGAGCAGCAGCGCCCGTGTGACGCCGGCCAGGCAACCGCTGTCCAGCGGCGGTGTCACCAGGACGCCGTCGCGGGCGACGAACACGTTCGACCCCGTCCCCTCGCACAGGTGCCCCGCGGTGTTGCCGAAGATCGCCTCCGAGGCGCCCTGCTCCTTCGCCATCTGCAGCGCCACGACGTTCTCCGCGTAGGACGTGGTCTTGAGGCCGGCGAGGGCGCCGTTCTCGTTGCGGGTGAAGGGCACGGTGAGCACCTCGGTCGGATCCGTCTGGACCGTCATGGGGCTCGCCGAGACGATCAGCGTCGGGCCCGACCCGCCCCGCTCGGAGCCCATGGGGCCGACTCCGGTCGTGACCGTGATGCGCAGGCGTCCTCCGTCGGTTCCCCATTCACGGGCGACGGCATCCACCGCGGTCGTCACGTCGGACCTGGACGGCGGAGCGAACCGCAGACCCGCGCAGCTGCGCTCCAGGCGGTCGAGGTGGCGCGACAGCGCGAACGGCGAACCCCGACGGAGCTCGATCGTCTCGAACACGCCGTCGCCGACGGTGAGGCCGTGGTCGGACCAGCGCACCGACGCCACCTCGGGGTCGACCAGGGCCCCGTCGCACCACAGAACCGTCCGCATCACACGTCCTCCGCCGGCTGCGCTCTCGTCCCGGCCGCGACGCGGAGCAGGTTCCGCGCCTTGAGCTCAGTCTCCTCCCACTCGCCGTCGGGGTCCGAATCGATCGTGATCCCGCCGCCGGTCCCCAGGTGCAGGTGCTCGTCGTCGATCCAGAACGTGCGGATGGCGACGTTGAGGTCGCCGACCCGTCGGTCCGCGTCGACCCAGCCGACCGCTCCGCAGTACACGCCCCGCGGGGCCGTCTCGAGCCGGTCGATCACCGACAGCGCAGCGATCTTCGGCGCGCCGGTCACCGAACCGGGCGGGAAGGTGGCCGCGACGACGTCGGGCCAGCCCGCTCCCGGCCGGAGCGTCCCCTCGACGGTGCTCACGAGGTGGACGAGACCCGGGTGCTTCTCGACGGCGAGCAGCGACGGGACCGTCACGCTGCCCCACTCGCACACCCGGCCGAGGTCGTTGCGGACGAGGTCCACGATCATGACGTTCTCGGCCCGGTCCTTCTCGAGGAGACGTTCGGCCGTGGGGGCCGTGCCCTTGATCGGCGAGCTCCACACCGTCCGTCCGTCCCGGGACAGGAACCGCTCGGGCGACGCGCTGGCCACGTGCACGCCGTGGGCCGGGAGGCGGACGACCGCGGAGAAGGGGGCCGGATTGCCGACCGCGAGCGCCGCGCCCAGCGCGGCGACGTCGGTCGTGGCCCCGGCCGGGGGGCTCGGCAGCGGTGCGCGCAGGACCCGGGTCAGGTTCACCTGGTACACGTCGCCGGCCCGGATGCTCTCCTTGATCACCTCGACCCCGGCCCGGAACGCGTCCCGGTCCAGGCTCGAGCTCCACGCCGTCCCGTCGGGGCCCGCCCACGGGGGACCGGGCCACGCGGTCGCGGGTCGGACGTCGGCGAACCGGGCGCACACCGGCGGCCCGGAGAACGGAAGGACGACCGCCCAGAACCCGCTCGAGTCGAGCACGGCCAGGTCGTCGGTGACGTCGACGAGGCCGGTGCACAGTCGGCCTCCCACGACCGCGAGCGGGGCGGCCGAACGGCGGCGGGAGCTCAACGGGTCCCCGTGCGTCCGGCGTGACCGGAGCGACCGCTGGCATCGACCATCGGACGATCCTACGGCGCCTGCCGACCCGCTCCCTGAGAAGCTGCCGATCGAGCCGGTGGGTGCCCCGGTGGCCCGGTTGGCCGCTGCTACGTTCGGTCGATCGTGGGACGACAGACCGCAGGCGGCGACGGCCGCAGGGGCCGCACGTGGCCGCAGCGCCTCCTGATCGCGTTCAACGCGGTGCTGGTGGTCGCGTGCCTCGCGGCGGCCGCCGGGCTCACCAAGGTCCGCACGACCCTGGAGCAGGTGCCGGTCGTCGACGTCGGCGGAGCGCTGTCGGCCCCGGTCGACGTCGGCGAGCCGCGCAACGTCCTGATCATCGGCACGGACTCGCACAAGGGCCTCGACAAGACCGACCCGGTGGTCAAGGGTCGGCTCGAGGGCGAGAACCTGGCGGACGTCATCATGATCCTGCGGGTCGATCCCGCCGACGGCTCGGCCCGCCTCCTGTCGATCCCCCGCGACTCCCGCGTGGAGCTCCCCGACGGCTCGATGCAGCGCATCAACGCCGCCATCGGCGGACCGCAGGGCCCCAAGACCCTCGTGCAGACGATCAAGCGGAACTTCGGGATCTCGATCGACAACTACATCGAGGTGGACTTCGCGGCCTTCAAGGACCTCGTCGAGGTCCTCGGCACCGTGCCCGTGTACTTCACGACGCCGGTGAGGGACCGCACGACCGGCCTGTACATCGACCAGGCCGGCTGCGTGCCGCTGACGCCCGACCAGGCGCTCGCCTACGCCCGCAGCCGCCACTTCGAGTTCCAGGAGAAGGGCAAGTGGAAGACCGACGGCACCGGTGACCTCGGTCGGATCAGCCGTCAGCAGGACTTCATGAAGCGGGCCATGCGTCGGGCCTCGGACCAGGGCATCCGCAACCCCAGCACCGCGACCGGGATGATCGACGCGGCGACCTCCGCTGTCGTGCTGGACGACACGCTCAACGTCGGCACGATCCTCGACCTCGTCGGCCAGTTCCGGTCGTTCAACCCCGACGACCTCGTGACCGCCCAGGTGCCCACCGAGGCGGCGCCCCGCGGCGGCGTCGCCTACCAGGACGTGATCTGGGACCAGGCGCTCCCGCTGCTCGTTCCCTTCTGGGCCAGCGGCGACTCGCTCCAGCCCGCCAACGTGATCGTCGACGTGAAGGGATCGTCGAAGGCCGCGAGCACGTTGGCCAGCGTCTCGGAGCAGCTCGACCAGGTCGGCTTCGACGCCGAGCCGGTGGAGGCCCGTGGCGGATCCGGCGTCACGACGATCACCTACGGTCCGTTCGGACGCGAGGCGGCCGTCCTCCTCGCCCGGCACCTCGGCACGGTTCCGAAGCTGGTCGAGGACGACGACATCATTGGCTTCCGGGTCGTGCTGAACGTCGGCTCCGACGTGCCGACCGTGCGGGCCGACGCCCTGCCGGTCGAGCAGCTGCCGCCCGAGCTGCAGACGACGACGACGGCGCCTCCGGCGGCCGAGGGCGACGGCGCGGCGACCACCGAGCCGCCGGCCGCGTCGGGCGAGGAGTCGACCACCACCACGATCCTCGACGGCGCACCCGCCGATGCCGCACCCCCCGGGATCGTCCCGACCGACCCCGAGCGGGCGGCCGCCTGCCACTGATCCTGGGCATGGCGCGTCGACCGACGCTCCGTGGCCACCGTTCGTGATCAGGGACGGCTCAGGAGGTCCGGGCCTCGGCCTCGTCCCGGTGGGCGAGGTACCAGTCGATGGTGCGCCGCAGACCGTCGCGGAAGGGCACCGACGCCTCGAACCCGAAGTGCTTCTTGGCCCGCGACGGGTCGACCCTCCGCCGCGGCTGGCCGTCGGGGCGCGAGGTGTCCCAACGGACCTCGCCGTCGAACCCGACCAGCTCGGTGATGATCGCGACCAGGTCCTTGATGGGCATCTCCTCGTCGGTGCCCAGGTTGACGGGGTCGCCGCCGTCGTAGCGCTCGGTGGCGAGCACGATCGCGTCGGCCGCATCGTCGACGTAGAGGAACTCCCTCGACGCGGTGCCCGTGCCCCAGACGTCGATCCCGTCGGCGCCGGCCTCCTTGGCGTCCACGCACTTCTTGATGAGCGCCGGGATCACGTGGCTCACCGCGGCGTTGAACTTGTCGCCGGGGCCGTAGAGGTTGGTCGGCATGAGGTAGATCGCCGACTGGCCGTACTGGTCCCGGTTGGCCTGCAGCTGGGTGAGCTGCGCCAGCTTGGCCACGCCGTACGGGGCGTTGGTCTCCTCGGGGTAGCCGTGCCAGAGGGAGTCCTCGCTGAACGGCACCGGGGTGAACTTCGGGTACGAGCAGATCGTCCCGATCATCACGGTCTTGGGCGTGCCGGCGCGGAGCGTGGCGTCCAGCACGTAGGTGCCCATCAGCAGGTTGTCCATGTACAGGTCGGACGGTCGCTCCATGTTGGCGCCGATCCCACCGACCTTGGCCGCCAGGTGGATCACGATGTCGGGCCGGTGCTCCTCGACCATCGCCGCCGTGGCGTCCCGGTCGCGCAGGTCGACGTCCTCCGAGGTGGGCGTCGTCACCCGTCCCGTGCCCCGGCTGCGGAGGGCTCGGACGACGGCGGAGCCGAGGAAGCCGCGTCCGCCGGTCACGAGCACGTGCTGGTCTCGCAGGTCGATGCTCTGTGGGTCTCCGGCCATCGGTCCTCCAAGCTACGTCATCGGCACCGCCGGCTCGCGGCGCCGAGGAGGGGACCGGTCCGATCGTGCCGGTCCGACGGTGCTCGCCGAGGTCCCGGCCGTGCGGGAGACTGCCCGTCGTGCCAGCCGTCGATCCCACTCCGTCGCGCCCCGCGGGGCGGGCTCCGGCGGCGCGGGTCGCGATGACGCTCACCCAGCTCTGGCACAGGGTTCCGGGCGGGACGGCCACGTCGATCGTGGAGCTGGTCCGGGCGCTGGCGGACCGCGAGGACGTGGTCGTCGCCGGCGTCGGCGCCCGAGGGGTGCCGACCGTGGACCCCTCGGTGCTGCCGGTCCCGGTGACGTCGCTGGGGCTCCCCGTCAGGCTGCTGTACGACTCGTGGCATCGCACCGGCCGGCCGATGGTCGAGCCGTCGGCCGCGGCGGCGATCGGCGACGTCGACCTGGTCCACCTCACCGTCCCCATGGGCCCGCCCCGCACGACGGTCCCGCTGGTCGCGACGGTCCACGACCTCTTCCCGCTGAGTCGGCCCGAGTGGTTCACCCGGCGAGGCGTCCGGTTGATGGTCCCGGCGCTGCTGCGCGTGCGGGAGCGGGCCGACGCCGTCGTGGTGCCGTCGCAGGCGGTGGCGGAGGACTGCCGGGCCCACGGCTTCGCCGAGGACCGCCTCCACGTCGTGCCGTGGGGATCTCATCCCGTGTCGCTGCCGGAGGACGGTGGCGCCGCGCTGCGTCGACGACTCGGCCTGCGGGGCCGCTACGTGCTGTTCGTGGGGACGCTCGAGCCCCGGAAGGGCCTGGCGGTGCTGGTCGACGCGATGGCGCGGTTGGGTCGGCCCGATCTCACGCTCGTGGTGGCCGGACCGTCGGGTTGGGGACCGGACGACGTGGCGCAGGTGGCATCGGTGCCGGGTCCGGTGCTGCGCACGGGCTTCCTCCCCGAGTCGGACCTCGTGGCCCTGCGGGCCGGCGCCGACGTCTGCTGCGTGCCGTCGTGGGCCGAGGGGTTCGGGCTGCCGGCCCTGGAGGCGCTGGCCGCCGGGGCCCCGCTCGTCACCACGGCGGGCACGGCGCTCGAGGAGGTGGCGGGCGACGCCGCGGTCCTGGCACCGGCGGGCCGATCCGACCGCTTGGCGGACGCGCTCCGATCCGTCCTGGACGACGCGGACCTGGCCGCCTCGCTCCGGGCGGCCGGCCCCGCGCGGGCGGCGGAGCTCACGTGGGACGCGACGGCGTCCCGGGTCCGCGACGTCTACTCGCGGGTGCTCGCATGACCCGGGTCCTGGTCAACCTCCTGTGGCTCGTCCCGGGCGTGGTCGGAGGGAGCGAGGAGTCCACGACGGACGCGCTCCGGGCGCTCGCGGACTCGCCCGACGCGGGCGACGTCGAGGTGCACCTGGCCGTGCTCGAGCAGTTCGCCGCGGCCCACCCCGACCTGGCGGACCGCTTCGAGCTGCACGTCCTCGACCAGGACGGACGGGACAAGCGCCGCCGGGTCCTCGCCGAGCAGACCTGGTTGCCCGGAGTCACCCGGGCGGTGCGGGCCGACGTCGTCCACCACGCCGGAGGGGTCTTGCCGCTGCGACATCCCGGCCGGACGGTGCTGACGGTCCACGACCTGCAGCCGCTCGACATGCCGGAGAACTTCCGGGCCGCGAAGCGCACCTACATCCGGCTCATGGCGGGTCGATCGGCCCGCGCCGCCGACGTCGTGGCCGTCCCGAGCGAGTTCACCCGCGACCGGGTGGTCGAGCTGCTCGGAGTCCCGCGCTCACGCGTCGAGGTCGTGCCGTGGTGGGTCGCCCCGCCGGGATCGCCCGGCCCGGACCGCTCCGAGGGCAGTCCGAACGCTTCCGACCCGTCGGCGGGACCGTTTCCCCTGCCGCCGTGGCTCGGCGACGACCCGTTCTTCCTGTACCCGGCGATCACGTACCCCCACAAGCGGCACCTGGTGCTCCTCGACGCGTTCGCACTCACAGCTCGCCGGCATCCCGACCTGCGCCTGGTGCTCACCGGAGGTGCCTCCTCTGCCGAGGCCGACGTGCTGGCCCGGATCAGGCGACCGGACCTCGACGGGCGCGTGCTGCGCACGGGGCGGGTGCCGTCGGGTCAGCTGGAGTCCCTGTTCGCCGCCACCGCGGCCGTCGCGGTCCCGTCCTGCTACGAGGGGTTCGGCCTCCCCGTCCTGGAGGCGATGGTGCGCGGCGTTCCGGTCGTCGCGGCCGCCGCCGGCTCGCTGCCGGAGGTCGCCCGGCCCGAGGACCTCGTCCCCGCCGACGATGTGACAGCGTGGTCCGACGCCATGGAAGCTGTGCTCGCGGAGTCGCCGGCGGAACGTTCGGAGCGGGTCGCCGCCGGTCGACGCCGGGCCGGGCAGTTCACGCCCGAGCGGACGGCCGCCGCCCTCCTCCGTTCCTACCGGAGGGCAGCGGGGTGACGTCCGCCGAGACCCCGGTGTCCTCGTCCTCCGAGCGACACGCCACGAACGACGTCCCGACGACCGACACCGACAGCTCCCGAGGCCCGTCCCGCCCATGAACATCCTGGTCCTGTGCCCCCACTACGCCCCCGACGTGGCTCCCACCGGTGAGGTGATGACAGCGATCGTGGAGGCCCTGGCCGCCCGCGGCCACCGGATGCACGTCGTGACCTCCCTGCCCTGGTACCGCCACCACGCCGTCGAGGAGGGGTGGACGGGCCGGCCGGCGCGGACGGAGTCCACCGAGTGGGGCTGGATCACCCGGCTCCACCCGTTCCCGACCGACAAGACGAACATCCCGGCGCGTGCGGTGGCGTTCGGCGGCTTCACCGGCATGGCGGCCGTCCGCGGCGCGCTCACCCGGATCCGGCCCGACGTGGTGATGGTGATGTCGCCGCCCCTGCCCCTGGGCGTGGCGGGCTGGCTCGCCGCGGTGCCGAGGGGGACGCCGTTCGTGTTCAACGTGCAGGACGTGTTCCCCGACGTCGCGGTGGAGCTGGGAGCGATCACCGACCGGCGCGTGATCGCGGTGGCGTCGTGGCTCGAGCGCTTCCTCTACCGCCGCTCGGCGGCGGTCACCGTGCTCAGCGAGGATCTCCGCGACAACGTCGCCGGGAAGCTGGGTCGCCACCGACCCGAGCGCGTGCACGTCATCCCCAACTTCGTCGACACCGAGCGGATCAGGCCGTCCGAGCGCGACAACTCCTACCGTCGCGAGTACGACCTGGTCGGGCGCACGGTCGTGATGTACGCCGGCAACGTCGGTCTGTCCCAGTCCCTGGACCTCGTGGTGGAGGCGGCCCGCCGCTACCGGGACAGGGGCCGGGACGACGTGGTGTTCGTCGTCAACGGGGGCGGATCCGCCCGCGACGACCTCGTCGCGTCGGCCGCCGGCCTGGACAACCTGCGGTTCATCGAGATGCAGCCTCGGGAGCGGCTGCCCGAGGTGCTGGCCGCGGCGGACCTGCACCTGGTGCCGCTGAAGACCGGCCTGGCCCGCTCCAGCGTCCCGTCCAAGCTCTACTCCATCCTCGCGTCGGGCCGTCCCGTCCTCGCCAGCGTCGATGCGGGGACCGAGGTGGCGACGACGATCGAGCGCGCCGGGGCCGGGGTGTCGGTCGAGCCCGAGGACGCCGACGCCTTCGTGGCGGCCCTGGACGGGCTCCTCGGGGACCCCGAGGGGCTCGCCCGGATGGGTGCGGCGGGACGGGCGTTCGTCGAGGGCTGGGTCTCGCCCGCAGCCGTCGGCGCGGCGTACGAGCAGCTGTTCGAGATGCTGCGGTCCGACCGGCTCGCACGTCGGGCCGGGACCTGACGGCGGCGTGACCTCCGCTGAGCGGGTGCTCGGGCGGGTTCGGTCCGGACCCCGTCCCGGGGCTACCGTCTAGGCCCGTATGGGTAAGGCCTCCTCCTCGAAGAAGATCCGTCGCGTCCAGCAGGCCGGTGTCAGCCGGGCTCCCGGGCAGCGCCGGAACCTGGCCTACCCGGCCCTGATCATCGCCATCGTCGTGGTCGGCGCGGTGCTGGTGGTGCTGGCGCGCGACAGCCGTCAGGCCACTGCGAGCGAGGCGCCGACGACCCGTGACCACTGGCACGAGGCGTTCGGCATCAACGTGTGCGGCGAGTTCCTCGACCCGCCGGCCGACGACGGCGCCGACCGGCTGGGCATCCACACCCACCAGGACGGTCTCATCCACGTGCACCCGTTCGGGGCCGGCGGATCGGGCGAGAACGCGACCATGCAGGCGTTCTTCAACCAGATCGGGGCGGAGGTGTCCGACGGCACGCTCACGCTCAAGGACGGCACGTCCAAGAAGGACGGCGACAAGTGCGACGACAAGACCGCCGAGCTGGCGCTGTTCGTGTGGCCGCCCCAGGCGAACGACAAGACCGATCCGGAGAAGCTGACCGGCGCGGAGATCAACGAGGCGCGCTTCACCGAGGACGGCGGTGCGTACGTGCTGTCGTTCAACCCGTCGGACTTCACGCCGCCGCTGCCGCCGTCGATGAGCGAGCTGGCGAACCCGTCCGACGTCGAGCCGGGCCAGTCGACCGACGGTCTGAACACGGCGACGTCGACGACCGTGGCCGGGGCACCGACCACTGCGCCGGGCGAGACGACCACGTCCGCGCCGGCCGACACCACCACCACCGCTGCGCCGGGCTGACATGAAGGCCGTGATCCTGGTCGGGGGCTTCGGCACCCGGCTGCGACCCCTGACGTTGACCGTCCCCAAGCAGATGCTCCCGATGGGCAGCGTCACCATGCTCCAGCGCGTCGTCGAGCACCTCGGCGGCCTGGGCGTCGAGGAGGTCGTCCTCTCGCTCGGCTACCAGCCCGAGGTCTTCCTCCGGGAGTTCCCCGACGGCGAGGTCGCCGGGGTCCCGGTCCGCTACGCCGTCGAGCCCGAGCCGCTCGACACCGGCGGCGCCATCGCGTTCGCGGCCCGGGAGGCGGGGATCGACAGCACGTTCCTGGCGTTGAACGGCGACGTCCTGACCGACCTCGACGTCGGGGAGCTGTGGCGGTTCCACCGGGAGAACGGCGGTGCGGCCACGATCGCGCTTCACGAGGTCGAGGACCCCTCCCGCTACGGCGTGGTCCCCCTGGCGGCCGACGGTCGCGTGGAGGCCTTCATCGAGAAGCCCGAGCCCGGCACGGCGCCCTCGCACTGGATCAACGCCGGCACGTACGTGCTCGAGCCCGAGGTGATCGACATGGTCGGCCTCGGCGAGCGCCGCTCGATCGAGCGCGACCTCTTCCCAGAGCTCGTCTCGACCGGCCGTCTGTACGGGCTGCAGGCGGCGGCCTACTGGATCGACGCCGGGACGCCGGAGGCGTACCTGCAGGCCCATCTGGACCTGCTCGACGGTCTGCGCGGGTCCTTCGAGCCGGCCATCCACGAGTCGGCCCGGATCGACGCCGGAGCGATGGTCAAGCGGTCGATGGTGGGTCCGGGGGCGATCGTCGCCTCGGGGGCGCAGGTGGTGGACTCGGTCGTCATGGCCGGTGCCCGCATCGCCGCCGGTGCGTCGGTCCAGCGGTCGATCATCGGTGCCCGATCGGTGGTGGGGGAGAGCTGCGAGCTGACGGAGCTGTCCGTGGTGGGCTTCGACGAGGACGTCGCGCCCGGCACGGTCGAGTCCGGTGGGCGGTTCCCTCCGCCCACCGAGTGGCCCTCCTGATCGCCCGGGCTGACGAAGTGGACGAGGACGAGGGGTCGACATGAAAGCACTGGTCACCGGCGGCGCCGGGTTCATCGGCTCGAACCTGGTCGACCGACTGCTCGCGGAGGGCCACTCGGTCGACGTCGTGGACAACCTGTCCAGCGGCAAGCTGGCCAACCTCGCGGACGCCCGGGCCGATCTGGACCACGAGTTCACCTTCCACCAGATGGACATCTGCGATCCGTCGGTGTCGGAGCTGATCGAGCGTCGACGGCCCGAGGTGGTGTTCCACCTGGGAGCGCAGATCGACGTCCGCGTCTCGGTGTCGGACCCGGCCCTCGACGCCCGCATCAACGTGCTCGGCACGATCAACGTGCTCGAGGGCGCCCGTCGGGCGGGGGCGCGCAAGGTGGTGTTCGCCTCGTCGGGCGGCACGATCTACGGCGACGTGGACCCCGACGACCTGCCGGTTGGCGAGGGTCATCCGCAGCACCCGGTCGCTCCGTACGGCGTCTCCAAGAAGGTCGCCACCGACTACATGTACGCCTACCGGGCGCTGCACCAGCTGGAGTACACCTCCCTCGCGCTGGCCAACGTCTACGGCCCGCGCCAGGACCCGCACGGCGAGGCCGGCGTGGTGGCGATCTTCGCCGGCCGCCTGCTCGCAGGCGAGCAGTGCACCGTCTACGGCGACGGATCCCAGACGCGGGACTACGTGTTCGTCGACGACGTGGTGGACGCCTTCGTCCGGGCTGCGGAGCGGGGCAGCGGACTGCTCTGCAACATCGGCACCGGCGTGGAGTCCTCGGTGCTCGACCTGTACTCCACCATGGCCGCCAACGCCGGGGTCGACACCCCCGCCGAGCACGCGCCGGCCCGCATCGGGGAGCTGCAGCGGTCGTGCCTCGACGCCACCCGGGCCAAGCTGCACCTCGGGTGGCAGCCGTTCACGGACCTGGCGGCCGGCACCGCGGCGACCCTGGACTGGTTCCGGGAGCGCTGACCGCTCCTATGATCTGACGGCTCGTCAGGTCGACGGGTGGCCGGCGCGGTCGGTCGGGGTCGGGTGGCGGTGCGCCACCAGTGGGAGTGCATGGTGGAGCGGTTCGCCGACAAGGTCGTCCTGATCACGGGTGCGGCATCGGGCATCGGCCGCGCCACCGCGGAGCGCCTGGCCTCCGAGGGAGCGACCCTCGCCATCTCCGACGTGAACGCCGAGGGCCTGGCCGAGACCGCCGCGTCGTGCGAGGCGGCGGGCGCCGAGGTCCTGCCGGTGGTGGCCAACGTGGCCGACGAGTCGAGCGTGGCGGACCTCGTGGCGGCCGCCGTCTCCGCCCACGGTCGGCTGGACGCGGCGATCAACGTCGCCGGCATCCTGCACTTCGAGGACCTCCGGAGGACCCAGCTGTCGGACTGGGACCGGATCATCGCGGTCAACCTGACCGGGACCTTCCTCGTGTGCCGCGAGGTGATGGACCACCTGCTCGCCACCGGGGGCAACATCGTCAACACGGCGTCCACCGCCTCGCTGGCCGGACACCCGTGGGCCGTGTCCTACTCGGCGTCCAAGGGCGGCGTCTACGCGCTCACCCAGTGCCTGGCCGTGGAGTTCGGCAAGCAGGGCGTGCGCTGCAACAGCGTGGCGCCCGGTTCGATCCTGACGCCGATCCAGAACGAGTTCCGCCTGCCCGAGGGCGCCGACATCAAGCTGGTCAACCGGATCACGGCCCTCGACGAGCACCGGGGTCCCGACACGGTCGCCAGCGCCATCGCCTTCCTCGCGTCCGACGACGCGTCCCACGTGAACGGCACCTGCCTGAAGGTCGACGGCGGCACCCTGGCCTGACCGGCCGAGTCGGATCGGCGGGATCAGCGGAAGAGGTCGTCGGCGGGGGCCCGGACCACGTCGGTGAGGACGCCCCGGTGCGGCTCGGTGCCGTCCGGGGCGCGGGTCGCGAACACCTCGTCGCCCAGGCCCCGCACCACGGCGACCGGGACGCCGGTGGACTTGCCCATGACCAGCTCGGCCGCGCCGGCGATCTCGTCGACGACGGCCACCTCGGTGACCTGGAGCTCCCGTCCGTAGGCGTCGCGGGTGCCTCGGAGGTCGACCACGGGGACCAGCCCGGCGGAGCCGATGGCGACGTCGGTGACGCCGCGCCGCCAGGTGCGGCCGAACGTGTCGGACACGATGACCCCGACGTCCACCCCGCAACGGCCCCGCAGACCGTCGCGGATCCGTCGGGCGGAGCGGTCCGGGTCCTCGGGCAGGAGCGCCGCCCAGCCCTGCTCCACGTTGGACAGGTCGATCCCGGCGTTGGCGCACACGAACCCGTGGCGGGTCTCGGAGATGATGAGATCGCCCCGTCGACGGAGGATCCGCACGGACTCGCGCTCGACGAGCGGCTTGTGGGACAGGGGGTCGTCGGGGTCGACCTGCTCCATCGCTCCCTCGGCCTTGGACACGACTTTCTGGGTCACGACGACGACGTCGCGGTCCCTGAGCTCGATCGCGTCGCCGATCATGCCGGCGAGATCGGCGCCCCGGCCGATCTCGGGCAGCCCGCGCACCGGGATGAGCTCGATTCCGTCCACGTGGTCCTCCGTCAGTCCTGCGTGCCCGTCGACGCCTCGAGGCAGGTGCGAGCGAGGGCGGCCCCGACGCCCGGAACGCTCATGATCGTGGGGGCGACCACGCAGCGGACGCCTTCGGCCTCGACGGCGTCGGCGAGCTCGGCATCCTCCTCGTCGATGACGAGCGTGGCGGCGACCTCGGCGTACCAGCGGGCGACCCCGACGACGGTCGGCTCGAGGTCGAGCTCCCGCATCAGCCGGTCGGCCGGGCCCTTCAGGGCGGCGCCGCCGACGATGGGGCTGACCGCCACGGTCCGGTCGCGGCGGGCGACGACCGCCTCCCGGACGCCGGCGACCGCGAGCACCGGCTCGATCGAGACGATCGGGTTCGAGGGGGCGATCACGATCGAGTCGGCCCCGGTCAACGCCGCCATCGCCGCGGCGGCCGGCTGCGCGGTGTCGACGCCCTCGTAGCGGACCTCGGTGACGACGACCCCGTGCTGCTCGCGCACGAAGTACTCCTGGAACGAGAGGTCTCGACCGTCGTCGGTGACGACGCGGGTCCGCACTGCGTCGTCGGTCACCGGGACGAGCGCGAGGGGCAGGTCCCATGCCGAGGTGATCTCGCGGGTGACCTCGGCGAGCGTCGCGCCGGCTCGCAACCGCGAGGTCCGGTAGAGGTGGGTCCCGAGGTCGCGGTCCCCGAGGGAGAACCAGCCGGCGGCCTCGTCCTCGGCGTCGACCCCGTTCGCTCGGGCGTACGAGCGGACCTGCTCCATCGCCTGCCAGGTCTCGCCCACCAGGCCCCAGCCCGTCTCGGGGTTCACGGCCCCCGCGAGCGTGTAGGTGATCGTGTCCAGGTCGGGGCTCACGTGCAGGCCGTGGATCACGGAGTCGTCGCCCACGTTGACGACGCCCGTGACGAGCGACGGGTCGTGGACCTCGAGGAGACCGCGGAGGAACCGGGCTGCGCCCACCCCTCCGCACAGGACCGCCACCTGCGTCACAGCACCGTCACCTCGTTCACAGTCCTGCCGCCTGCACCATCGGCGGGACCCTATCGCCAGCCCTCGGCGACCCAGGAGCCGGGGACCTGCGGGCCGGGGCCACCGGGGCCCCGCCGGTCGGGCGACCCCGGCCTATCGTGCGGCCGGCATGCGCACGGTGACGGCCCCGGACGGGACGCAGCACACGATCAGGATCGAGTGGATCGGGAACCGCCTCCGGCGGGCTCCGGCGGACCTGCGCCGTCGGGTCAGGCGGATGGCCAAGGCCGGCGAGTACGCCGACGCGGGCTGCGTCCCGGACCTGGGAGACCTGTTCGCCGCCATCGCCGTCGTGATCCTGCTGATCTTCGTCGTCGTGTTCGTCCTGCCGGTCGCCTACGGACTCGTCGAGCTGGCCGTGGTGGTTCTGATCGCCGCGGCCATCTGGGCGTTCCGGGTGCTGTTCCGGCGACCGTGGAAGGTCGTGCAGCGCAGCGTGGCGGCGGACATCCACGAGGGCGAGTGCCTGGTGGTCGGATGGCGACGCGCCCACGCGGTGATGGTGGCCGGGGCCGATGAGATCGCCGCCACCGGTCGGGCCACCACGGCGTTCACCGAGTCGCCCGGAGTGCTCCAGGCATCGCCTGCCCACGACACCGGGGACCCCACGGCTCCACCGCGCGTCGACTGACGCCGGCCCCGGGTCCGGTGCCGCCCGTCGTCAGCCGACGGGACCGAGCCGACCCGACAGGAGGTCGATGTCGGCGTCGACCATCATCGTGACAAGGTCCTCGAAGCCGACGGTCGGGCTCCAGCCGAGGACCCGCTCCGCCTTCTGCTGGCTGCCGATCAGGAGGTCGACCTCGGCCGGGCGGTAGAACGCCTCGTCGATCACGACGAACTGCTCGTAGTCCAGCCCGACGTGACCGAACGCCACCTCGCAGAAGCGCCGCACGGAGTGCGTCTCGCCGGTGGACACCACGTAGTCGTCCGGCGAGTCCTGCTGGAGCATGAGGTACATCGCCCGGACGTAGTCCCCGGCGAAGCCCCAGTCGCGCTCGGCGTCGAGGTTGCCGAGGCGCAGCTCGGACGCCAGGCCGAGCTTGATCTTGGCGACGGTGTTCGAGATCTTGCGGGTCACGAACTCGAGGCCCCGGCGGGGTGACTCGTGGTTGAACAGGATCCCGCTCGAGGCGTGGAGGTCGTAGCTCTCCCGGTAGTTCACGGTGATCCAGTGGCCGTAGAGCTTGGCCACGCCGTAGGGGGAGCGGGGGTAGAACGGCGTCGTCTCCGACTGGGGCACCTCGACGACCTTGCCGAACATCTCGGAGCTCGACGCCTGGTAGAAGCGGATGTCGGGGTCGACGATCCGGATGGCGTCGAGGAGGCGGGTGACGCCGAGGCCGGTCACGTCGCCGGTGAGGACCGGCTGGCTGAAGCTGGTCTGCACGAAGCTCTGGGCGGCCAGGTTGTACACCTCGGTGGGGCGGTGGGTGCGCAGCAGGTCGATCAGGCTGGCCTGGTCGAGCAGGTCGCCGGGGACCGTGGCGATGCGGTCCTGCAGATGGGCGATCCGCTCGAAGGTCACGGTCGAGGACCGTCGCACCATGCCGATCACCTCGTATCCCTCGTCGAGGAGCAGCTCGGCCAGGTAGGAGCCGTCCTGGCCGGTGATGCCGGTGATGAGCGCACGCTTGGTCATGGCTCTGTTCTACGCTCGGGCCGGTTCCGGGACTGCCAACTGGGTTGGCAAGATGACGGCCCCGCCGTGCAGTCCCGCGGCCGTCGCCCTGCGGCCCCCACCTCCATGACGCAGCCATCCCCCGCCTCCGACCCCCGCCGCCCGACGAGGGGTGCTGTCACTCACGAGCGACTGGGCGACCGCATCGCCCGCCTGCGGGTGGAGCGGGGTCTCACCCAGGCCGAGCTGTCCGCCCGCGTCGCCATCTCGCGCGTGGCGCTGTCGAACCTGGAGTCCGGGCGCAGCGTTCCGGGGGAGCGCACGGTGACGCTGCTCGCCGGGGTGTTCCAGCTGGAGCCGCTGGAGCTGGTCGAGGCGACCGAGTACCCGGCCTCGAAGGCCGAGCGGCTCCCGCCGGTGACGGCGCGCCACACGGAGCTGGAGCTGCAGCTGGCGCTCCTCGAACGGGACCTGAGGTGGCTCGAAGGGGCGCCGCGAGGCGTCGCGGCCCGGGTGACGGCCGAATGGCGTCGGACGCTGGCGGAGCTGGCGCCTCGGGCCGTGTCGGCCCAGGAGCGCGCCGCGCTGGAGTCGGCCCGCGGTCGGCTCGGCGATGCCGGCTGACGCCTCGGCCGACGGAGCACCGTCGTCCTGGCGGATCGAGTGGGTCCGGACCCGTGACGGACGTGACCTGTACGTCGAGCGCCGGGGACCCGACAGCCGCCGCCCGATGGTGGTGCTGGAGGCGGGGATGGGCCTGTCGCACCACGCCTGGGGAGCGGTCGTGGATCGGCTCGCCGCGTCGGTGCCGACCGTCGCCTACGACCGCAGCGGTCTGGGTCGGAGCCCGGCGGACGCGGCGCCCCGCGACCTGCGCCGTCTGGCCGACGACCTGAGCGACCTCCTCGACCACCTCGGCGACGGCCCGTTCGTGCTCGTGGGCCACAGCTGGGGCGGTCCGGTCGTACGACTGGTGGCGTCGGAGAGGCCCGAGCGGGTTGCCGGTCTGGTGCTGGTCGACGTCACGGACGAGGGCTGCGACGAGTACTTCGGGCGTGGGGCGGCCGCTCAGAACCGGTTGGCCATGGCGCTCCTGCCGGCGATCGCCCGCACCGGAGCGCTGCGGCGGCCAGTCGATCGCCTCGCCGCGATGCTCCCCGAGCCCTCCGCCAGCGGGATGCGACGCGACGACGGGACGGCGGCGGCTGCGGCCGCACAGCAGGCGGAGCTGCGGGGTCATCTCGACGACCTCCGCCAACTGCGACTCTCGCCGCCGGCGCTGCCGCCGGTGCCGGTCACCTACATCTCCGGTGCGGCGGCGTCGTTCCTGGAACGAGGTCGTCGCGAGCCGCTCGTGGACGCCCACCGGACGTCGGCCGCGGCGCTGCCGCAGGGTCGGCACGTGCTCGCCGGCCGCTCGGGCCACCACGTGCCGTTCACCGAGCCCGACCTTGTCGCGGACGAGGTCCTGCGCATCGTCGCGTCGGTCTCGGGCTGAGGCCAGCTCGGTTCGCGTCGCGACCGGGGGCGTGGTCCGATCCGCGGACGGCGGCCGCTGCACACGTCAGCATCCCGATCCGGAGATCAGGGCGGGGGCGTCGCTGCCCTCAGTCGGCCCGCACGCGGCGGCGCTGGTCGTCGAGCAGGTCGTTCAGCGTCACCGGGAGGGGGATCTGCGGCGACCACCCGGTGTCGGCCCGCACCCGCGAGTTGTCGCCCAGGAGGACGGGGATGTCCACGGGTCGCTCGAGCTCGGGGTCG
This sequence comes from Actinomycetes bacterium, assembly GCA_023434535.1. Classification (GTDB taxonomy): domain Bacteria; phylum Actinomycetota; class Acidimicrobiia; order Acidimicrobiales; family Microtrichaceae; genus Dermatobacter. Next base: position 11,607 of record JAEYSR010000199.1, on the reverse strand, counting down.
GTGACGAGCTCCATGGGGATGCTGGCCAGGGCGATGAACTCGTCGGCCAGCGCCTGCACGGCGATCGCGGTGCCACTGCACACGTTGTAGACCTCGCCGCTGCGCCCGTGCTCGATCAGGAGCCGGTAGGCCCGCACGACGTCGCGGACGTCGGTGAAGTCGCGTCGGGGGCTGAGGTTGCCGACCTTGACCTTGGACTCCCCGTCGAGCTCGTTGCGCGCCACCCGCTCGGCCAGAGCGGCGGCGACGAAGCGGTTGCTCTGCCCCGGCCCCAGGTGGTTGAACGGGCGGGCGCGGACGACCGCCTGGCCGAAGCCGAGGCTCGCCTGCAGCGCCACGTGGTCCGCAGCGGCCTTGGAGGCGGCGTACGGGCTCACCGGCCGCATCTCGAGCGACTCCCTGATCGGCAGGTCGTCCGCCGACACCTTGCCGTACACGTCGGCCGAACCGACGGTGAGCACCCGCTCCACGCCCGACTCCCGGGCCGCCCAGAGCACGTTCAGCGTTCCCTCGGCGTTCGAGCGGAACGTCGCCTGCGGGGTGGACCAGGATCCACCCACGTCGCTCGCTCCGGCGAGGTGGTAGACGACCTCGGGCCGTCGGCGCCGGAACGCGTCGAGGAGCGCCGGGGCGTCGGTGATGTCGAGACCGTCGGTGGAGCGGTCGGTGGTGATCACCTCGTCGCCCAGGTCCTGCAGGTGCGAGGCCAGGTGGTGGCCGACGAAGCCGCCGGCACCGGTGATGAGCGCCTTCACGGTCGGCGCCGGGGCCGAGGCCGGGTTCGTGTGCCGTCGCCGTGCATCCCGATGACTCTAGAAGGTGTCCGCCGGATCCGGGCGGGGCGCGGCGACCATGAACGCGGTGGCGCGCGGGGGCCGCACTACGATCGCTCTCCGTCCGCCATCCGTCGGCTCCGCGCCCGGCCGGTGCCGTCGAGCAACCGCCCGGAACCCCATGAAAGGTCAGGACGATCCCCTCCAAGCCGCCACGTCCCGGAGCGAGCGACGACGATCGGAACGTCGGACAGGGCTCCGGCGACGGTCCTGAGCCGGCGAGCAGCGGGCCCGACGACGTCGATGCCGTGCGCGATGCGCCCACCGACCCCGACCTGACGGACGCCGACGAGGTCGGGACCGACGAGGAGTCGGCCACGACCGACGCTGCAGATGGGCAGTCCGACGGGACTGCGGATCCGGACGACGCTCCCGACGACGCCGAGGTCGAGGACGCCGACGATCCGGACGAGATCGAGGATCCGGACGACGCAGACGTCGAGGATTCGGACGACGCTCCCGACGACGCCGAGGTCGAGGACGTAGAGGTCGAGGATCCGGACCAGGGCGAGGACGACGTCGAGGTCCAGGCCGAGGCCGAGGATCCGGACGATCTGGACGACCCTGCCGATCTGGACGCCTCCGACGATCTGGACGACCCTGCCGATCTGGACGACCCTGCCGTCGTCGCCGACCGTTCCGACGACGTCGGTCCGGCGCCGTTCGACGAGGAGTTCCAGCACGCCGCCGACGAGGACGTGGCGGAGGACGCCAAGGGGGGCCTGTCGGACGACGGTCCGATCGTCGGCGTCGGCGCGCCACCGGTGGTCGTCGTGATGGTCACCAAGGACCCGGGCGACTGGTTCGAGGAGTGCCTCGAGTCGATCGCGGACCAGGACTACGAGAACCTCTCGCTGCTGGTGGTCGACAACGGTTCTGAGCACGATCCGACCGGCCGGGTCGCCGACGTCCTGCCCTCCGCGTTCGTCCGGCGCCTGTCGGAGGATGCCGGCTTCTCCGGGGCGGCCAACGAGGCGCTCGTGTCGGTCGAGGGCGCCCCGTTCCTGCTGTTCGTCCACGACGACGTGCGCCTGCACCCCGACGCCGTCACCTCCATGGTCGCGGAGGCGTTCCGGGCCAACGCCGGCGTGGTCGGGGCGAAGCTCGTGGACTGGGACGACGAACGGGTGCTGCGCTCGGTGGGCCTGGCCGTCGACGTCTTCGGCTCCTCTGCGCCGCTGGTGGATCCGGGCGAGCTGGACCAGTCCCAGCACGACAGCGCCCGCAACGTCTTCGCGGTGTCGACCGCCTGCATGCTGGTCCGCTCGGACCTCTTCGCCACGATCGGCGGGTTCAGCACGCAGATCCCGTTCTTCGGCGAGGACGTCGACCTGTGCTGGCGGGCCCACATCGCCGGCGCCGCCGTCCAGTTCTGCCCGAAGGCCAAGGTGGGCCACCGGGAGCGGTTCGCCGAGCGCCGCGACGTCGAGTCGGGCTCGCGCTTCGCCACCCGCCACGAGTCGAGGATGGTGCTGGCCAACACGGAGCTCCGGCGGTGGTGGTGGACCGTGCCGGTCGGGATCCTCCTCGGCCTCGTCGACATGGTCGGCTCCGCGTTCATCGGGCGGATCCGCCACAGCGGCGACGTCGTCGCCGCAGGGTTCTGGAACGTGGTCCACCTGCCGGACCTGGTGAGGGCCCGGGCGCGGGTGCGCCGCTCCCGGCGCGTCCACGACGCCGACTACCGGGCGCTGTTCCACCGCGGCTCGTACCGCCTGCGCGCCATGGTCCGGACCGAGGACGGCGAGGGCCGCCTGGCCGCGGCCACCCGGTCGAGCCGGACCGCTCTCGCCGGCATGACGTCGGTGACCAGCCGCGCCGCGGCCGCGCTGATCATCGGCACGATCCTCGTCGGCGTGTTCGGGGCCCGCCACCTCTTCACCGGTTCCCTGCCGGTGATGCGCGAGCTGGTCAGCGGCGGGACGAGCGGCCCGTCCCTGGTGTCGGAGTGGTGGACGGCCTGGAGGGGAGTCGGGCTCGGCGAGGCGTCGGTCCCCGTCGGACTGGTCCCGGCGCTCGGCGGGCTGGGCACGCTGCTGCTCGGGTCGATCGACCTCGCTCGCCGTCTGCTGATCCTCGCCCCGCTGCTGATCGGTGCCGTCGGTGCCTGGAAGATGCTGTCGGGGACGAGGTCCATCCGGGGCCGCTCGGCCGCGCTGGCGGTCTACGCCCTCAACCCGATCGCCCTGAACGCCCTCGCCACCGGGCGGCTCCAGGCGCTCGTGGTCTACGCGGCGGCGCCGTGGTTGCTGCGCCGCATCGCCCGCCACGCCCACGTCGCCCCGTTCAACGAGGCGGACGCCGTCCCCGTCGGCTGGTGGCGCCACCTCGCCGGCAACGCGCTCATCCTGGGTGCGGTCGCCTGCGTCAGCCCCCTCGGATCGCTCCTGCTCGCCGTCTCGATCTCGGTGCTCGCCGTCGGACCCTGGGTGGGTGGCGACCGCGGGCGGGCCGCTCGCATCCCCGTCGCCGCCCTCGGCGGCCTGCTGCTCAGCATCCCGCTGCAGCTCCCGTGGCTGTACGAGGCGATCACCGGAGGCGATCCCGCGTCGCTGACCGGGGTGTGGGACACGCGCGCCGCGGTGCCCTCCGCGTCGGAGATCATCACCGGCAGCATCGGACCGGTCCAGACGGGTTGGCTGGGCTGGGCGATCGTGATCGCCGCGCTCGTCCCACTGCTCAGCGGTCGTTCGTGGCGACTCGGCTGGACCGTCGGGGGCTGGGCGCTGGCCCTGGTGTCGTTCGCAGGCACCTCGGCGCTGGCGTCCGCAGGTCTGCTCGGCGGCGCCGGCGCCGCACTGTTCCTCGTGCCCGCTGCGCTCGGCATCTCGCTGGCGGTGTCGATGGGCCCGTTGGCCTTCGAGGAGGACGTGGTCGGCGGCGACTTCGGCGTGGGCCAGTTCGCGTCGGGCGTCGGGATCCTGGCCCTCGTCGTGGGTCTGCTGCCGATCGTGTTCGCCGCACCCGAGGGCCGCTGGTACCTGCCCGACGGCGACTACCAGCGGGCGCTCGACCTCATCGATCGCGGCGACGCGACCCGCACCCTCTGGATCGGCGACCCCGACGTCCTCCCCGTGGCCGGATGGACCCTCGACGACGCCGGCGACCTGGCGTTCGGCGTCACCGAGGGGAACCTGCCCACGGTGACCCAGCGGTACCGGTTGGACGGCGGTGACGGCGTCGAGCAGCTGCGGGACGCGGTCGAGGCAGCGCTCGACGGCCGGACGTCGCGGGTCGGCCAGCTGCTGGCCCCGATGGGGATCCGCTACGTGCTGCTCGTGGACCGTCCCGCCCCGGAGCCGTTCGCCCCGGTGGAGGTCCCGCTGCCGACCGGGACCCTCACGGCGTTCGAGGAGCAGCTCGACCTGACCCGGATCCCGGTCGCCCCCGGCGCGGAGCTGTACGAGGTGTCCGGGGTCTGGCCCCTCCGGTCCGACGTGAGCGAGCTCGACCTGCCCGACGACGGCGCGCCGACCCTCGCCGGTCAGCTCCTGCTGCCGCCGACCCAGCCGCCCGCCGTCCTCGGGACGGGTCCCGGAACCAGCTTCTCGGGAGAGCTCGAGAAGGGGGCGGACGTCGCCCAGTCGGTGACCGCGGACGCCGGCTGGTCGCTCGACAGCGGATCGGACACGGCCCGCCGCTCCTCGCTCTTCGGGTGGGCGCAGCGGTTCGACGTGGAGCGGGGCGGGGACGCGACGCTGTCGTGGTCGACCCCGCTGACGTCGCGGTTCCTCCAGGGGATCCAGGTCCTGGCACTGCTCATCCTGGTCGTCCTCGCCGGTCGTCGCCGTCGTCTGGCGGCGACGCGCCCGCGACGGACGATCCGCCGCGGACCCGCCGTCGTCGTGGTGACGCCCGACGCCCCCGCCGACTCCACGCAGGAGCCCGCCCGGGTGGTCCGGAGGGGCACGGGAGCGTCCGGCTCGGGATCCGGCGAGGAGTCGACATGAGGGTGCTCCGGCTCGCAGCTGTGACGGTGGCGGTCGTGGCGATCGTCGGACTCGTCGCGGCGTGGGGTGGTCGTGACGAGCCCGAGGCGGCCACGATCGACCGATCGCCGGTCCCCGCGGTGCGCTCCGACAGCGACCTCACCGTCACGTGGTTCTGCGCGTCGGGGACCGCGGCGATCGCCGCGAACCACTTCATCTACCTGGCCAACCCGACCGGTGACGCCGTCACCGCCACGCTGACCGGCTACACGGCCGACGGCCCGCTGCCCGCAGTGGACGTCGAGGTGGCGCCCGGGGGTCCGGTGGCGCTCGACGTCGGGGCGACCCTGGGCACGGCGACCGCGTCGGTCCTGGTCGAGTCCGCCGAGCCGAGCCTGTCGGTCGACCACCAGCTCGCCACCCCGGGCTACGGCGACCGCGACGCATGCGTCGGCTCGACGTCGGGGGAGTGGCACTTCCCGGCGCTGTCGACCACCCGCGACGCCGGCGCGTACCTGACGCTGTTCAACCCGTTCCCCGGCGATGCCGGAGTGGACATCGAGATCGGCCTCGACACCGGCTCGCGCGTGCCGACGTCGGTGACCGGCGTGGTGATCCCGGCGGGCACGTCCAAGGTGATCGACCTCGGGGCCCAGGGCATCGCCGAGCGCCGCGACCAGTTCACCGCCGTGGTGCGCTCCCGATCCGGACGCGTGGTGGCCGAGGTCGCCCAGACGTTCGACGGTTCGATCGGCCCGTCGGGTCTGCAGCTCGCCTTCGGCGTGCCCGCACCGCAGAGGTCGTGGGCCTTCGCCGGCGGGTTCACGGGAACGGGCGCTGCGGAGCGGCTGATCGTGCAGAACCCGGGCGACGAGCGGGCACGCGTGCTGGTGCAGGTCACGCCCTTCGGGGGTGCCTCTGATCCGCCGGAGCCGCTGGAGGTGACCGTCGAGCCGCGTCGCTACGTGGTGGTCGACCTGTCGGCCGAGAGCCGGATCCCCGGCGTCGGATACCACTCGATCGAGGTCGAGGCCGACCAGCCGGTGGTCGTCGCACGCACGAACGTGCTCAGCGCCGCACCCGACCCGTCACCCGACCCGGCCGTGCTCGCCCGACCGGCCCTCACGCAGGGCGTGGCGATCTCCACGGGCACGCCCGTGGCGGCCAGGGAGTGGTACGTCCCGTCGATCGACGCCGGGGTCGATCCTGCGCCGGTCGTCGTCGTGCACAACCCCGGTGAGGGCATCGCCAAGGTCACGCTCAGCGCCGTCGCCGCCGGCGGCTCCACCGACCTGGATGGTGCCACGGACGTCGAGGTCGCACCCGGCGACAGCATCGCCGTCCCGCTCGGAGCCGCCGCCGCTCCCGAGATCACGGTCAAGGTCACGTCGAGCGAGCCGGTGGTCGTCGAGCGCGTCACGATCTACGCGCCCGACGACGACCTGGCCTTCGACCTCGCCGTCCCCGTGCACGGCTCGGGCCAGCGGCTGGTGGCGCTCGGGTCGGACTGAGCGCCGGCGCCCCGGGTCCGGCACCCCGGCGCGATGTGAGCACGACGTCGCCCAGGGGCACACTGTGGCTGTGGATCGCCTCGTCGTCGCCCTCGTGCTCGCCGCCGTCGCCGTGGGCGTGGCCGCGGTGCTCCAGCGACGGAGGGCCGACGTCCCGACGCAGCCGACGACGTGGGAGGCGCCGGCCCAGCTCGATCGCGCCGACTTCGTGCGCCCCGACGCCCCGTGGCTGGTGTGCGTGTTCAGCTCCGCCACCTGCTCCACCTGCGCCGACATCGTCACCAAGGCCGAGGTCCTGGCCAGCGGCGACGTGGCGGTCCAGGACGTCGAGGCGGTGCGCGACAAGGCGCTGCACGACCGCTACCGGATCCAGGCGGTCCCGATCGTGGCGATCGCGGACGCCCAGGGCGTGGTCCGGGAGTCGTTCGTCGGCCCCGTCAGCTCCACGCACCTCTGGGCGGCGCTGGCCGAGCTGCGCGAGCCGGGGACGGTGCCCCACGACTGCGGTGGCCACCACGACGGTCCTGCGGCCGCCACCTGACCGACCCGACGTCGACCGACGGTGGCGCGCCGAGTCCGGCGGGCCCAGCGGGGGCGGGCGGCAGGCCCGAGTGCTTCCTGCCGCCCGTCCCCGTGGTGCCCCGGTTCCCGCCGGAAGGGTGACCGCGTGGACGGTCAGGCGACCGCGAGGCCCAACGGCGCCTGCGGGGTGTACGTCGGGAAGATCGAGCCGACGTTCGTCGCCCCGCACCGGACCTGGAGGATCTCGGAGATGACCCGGCGGTAGTCGGTCATCACCGCGAGGTCGCCCTCGGGGCCGTTGGCGATCGTCGCCGGGAAGTCGCCGTAGACCCCGCCGCGGATCTTGCCGCCGAGGGCGAACATCACGGTGCCACGGCCGTGGTCGGTGCCGCCCGACCCGTTCTCCTCGATGGTGCGGCCGAACTCCGACATGGTGACGACGCTCACCTCGTCCATGGCGGTGCCGAGGTCCTTGTAGAACGCCTGCAGGGCCTGGGAGACGACGCCGGTGCGCTGGCGCATGTACGAGGCCGGGTCCTCCGGCATGCCCATGTCGCTGTGGGTGTCCCAGCCGCCGTAGTCGATGGCGACCGCCCGCAACCCGACGTTGCCCCGGATCAGGCGCGCCACCTCCCTGAGGTTCCTGGAGAGGTCGTCGGTGCCGTAGGTGGCGCCGTTCTGCGGGCCGGGGTCGGTGGGCAGCGACGTCAGCAGGTTGACCACGTCGAGCGTGTCGGCGCCCGTCTCCTCGACCAGCTGGGTTCCGTGCCGGTACAGCGCGGCCAGCGCGGTGCGGGCCTGGCTGTTGTTCGGGAACCCGTTCACGCCGAAGCCCGAGATCGAGCCCATCGACATCGCGGTGGCGGGACCCTGGAGCGACGTCTGCAGGGTCGAGCCACGCCCGACGGCGCTGAGCCGGTCGAGCCCGCCGAGTCCGACGAGGTAGCGGTTGAGGAAGCCGGAGGTGACCGACAGCGACCGGCTGCCGCGCTCCCAGTACTGCTCCGCCTCGAAGTGGCTCCGGGTCGACGACTCCGATGCCGGCATCCCGGCGGCGTGGATCACGGCGAGCTTGCCGTCGGCCCACGCTCCCTGGTGGAGGTGGGTCATGGACGGGTTCATCGCGAACGTGCCCGACAGCGCGAACGGGGCCACGTTGCCGCCGTCGGTCAGCGGCAGCCCGGCCTTGCCCGTGGGGTCGGTGAACTCGCTCGCCTCCTTGATGCGGATGGTGGGACGGAGCGCCTTGTAGGTCGGCATCTGGTACGGGGCGACGACGTCGAGGCCGTCCCAGCCGCCCCGCATGAAGATGACGACCATCACGTCGCCGGTGGACGGGTTCTCGGGCGTGGCGAACGCCATGCGCGATCCCAGGCTGGACACCCCGAGGACGGCGGCGCCGGTGCCGACCAGGCCCATGAAGGACCGGCGGCTCAGGCCTCCGACGTGCTCGTCGCAGTCGCAGTCGGGCCGGTCGGCAGGGGGCAGGTGGTCGAGGTCGTGTGCGAGCGTCATGGTCGTTCTCCGGTCAGCGGCGCTGGAAGCTGGGATGGGCGCAGAGCAGTCCGAAGGTGGCCTGCAGGTTGTTGGCGTTGCCCGTGAGGACGGTGGCGGCCCCGGTCGGGCTGACCCCCAGGGCGGAGAGGATCGAACCCGCCTCGGTGGGGCTGATCGCGTACTGGAAGACCTGGTCCGCCAGCGCCACGACGAGGTCCCGTGTGGTGGCCGGGAGCGGTGCAGGCAGCAGGGCGTTGAGGTCGACGACGACCTTCTCGGTCCCGCCGCTGTCGGTGAGGCGGTTCCGGGCCAGGCGGGCGCCCCACTCCCACCGCTTGAGGAGGCCCTCCGACGAGATCCACTCCGGTGCGGTCTCGGGGTAGCCGTCGGGCGTGGTGCGCTCGTTGATCGGCTGGCCGAGGTTGTCCTGCACCTCGCGGAGCCGACGGGAGGCGTGGCCGTCGGGGAGCGGGTTGACCGTGGCGCGGGTGGCCCGCAGCGACGAGTGCAGCCACTCGATCGGCCGCTTGACCTTCTGGCCGGTCGACGCCTTGAACTCGTCGGAGAGCAGCAGCGCACGGAGGACCGGACGGATGGCGGTGTCGTTCGCCTGGTACACGCCGGCGAGGCGATCGACGAGCGCGGTCGGCGGGTCGTCCGACACGAACCGCCGGCACAGCTTGTAGGCGATGTGGCGGGCCGTCGCCGGGTGCCGGGCCAGGAAGGCCAGGAGCGAGTCCCCGTCGGCCTCTCCCGTCGAGCCGTTGGAGCGGGCCGGTCGGGACCACTGGCCGCCCAGGATCGACACGGCGTCGCGGGAGTGCCAGCTCTGCGTGAACTGGTAGTTGTGCTTGTTGGCGTCGTCGGTCCACCGGATCGTCCGGCCGGACATGATCTTGGCGACGCCCCGCATGTCGGCCTCGGTGTAGACCTGCTCGCCCTTGATGATCCCGAGCGTGTGGAGCTCGAGGATCTCACGACCCCAGTTCTCGTTCACCCCGGCGCTGGAGTAGGCGTTGGACGTGTAGTTGTCGAGGTACACGAGCATCGCCGGGCTCCTGGCCGACGCCAGCATCATGTCCACGAAGCGGCCGAGGGCGTGGGTGCGGATGACGTCGCGGTCGTCGCGGGTCTTGAGGTGGGTCATCCACTTGGCGGACCGCCAGATCGTGAAGTGGTTCGACCAGAAGTCGCACATCACCTCGTAGAGCTGGTTCTCCGAGTACACGGCTCGCAGCAGCATGGCGTGGTCGAGCTGGCGGAACAGGATCTGCTCGTCGGTGCTCCGGACCACGTCGTTCTGGGCGTTGGTCTGGTTGAGCGTCGTGAACCCCGAGAGCATGCCCTCGGCGTCGGGGAGGCCGGCGGCGAGCTGCTCGTCGACCCACGCCGTCGCCCCGATGGCCTGGATCCGGTCGACGACGGCCTTGGTGGCGCCGAACGTCGCCCGCGATGCCAGCGTCCTGGCCTGCTCGAGCGACCACGGGACGGGTGCGGGCGGGGCGGGTGGCGGTGCGGCCGGGCCCGCGGGTGCGGGCTGGTTCGACTGCGGGGCGCCCGCCGCGGCGGCCATCGCGACGCCTCCGGCGCCGACCGCACCGAGCAGGGAGCGCCGGGACCGGACGGAGGAGCGACGGGAGCCTGCGGTCCCGGTCGTGCCGGTCCGGTCCGCCGCCCCCACCTCGCCTCCCGTTCCCGGCGGCTCGCCTGCTGCTGGTGTCGGTGCTGCGTCCAGGAGTGCTGGTGCTGCTGCGAGAGCGTCGGATCCCGGTCCGGTGCGCTCGGCTGTGGTCGTCCCGCCGGTGCCATCCATGAGGCGCACTTCGGTCGAACGGCTCACGGAACTTGAGGCGTTCGACCCATCGTGGGCCGAACGGCCCATGCGCCGTCGTGCAGGAGGGACGTCGGCGGCTCTCGGAGGCTCCGAGAGTGCGTGTCAGTCGCAGTCCTGCGTCAGTCGGAGTGCTCGGTCAATCGCAGGTCTGAGTCAGTCGCAGTCCGGCCGGGCGCGGCCTGGACCGGACCGGGGCGCTCAGGCGCCGGCGTCGCCGGTGAACGGCTGCGTCGGCAGGACGTTGGGCCGCGGCGACGGCGCCAGGTGCGGGGGCACCGGCGGCGGGACCGGAGCGGGCGTGCCGCCGACCGGGGGCACCTGCTGGACGGGCGGAGCCGGCGGCGACGGCGCGGGCAGGTCCGGCTCGGTCCCGTTGGCGACCCGGATGAGGCGGTTGACCTCGCTGCCGGAGATCGTCTCCTGCTCGAGCAGGACCTTGGTGATCAGGTCCAACGCCTTGCGGTTCCGGGTCAGCAGGTCGCGGCAGCGATCCTCGCCGCGGCGGAGCAGCCGCTCGACCTCGGCGTCGATCGCCCGGGCGGTCTCCTCGGAGTACTCGCGCTGATGGCCGAAGTCGTCGCCCAGGAACACCGGCCCCGACGTGCCCCAGGCACGCGGTCCGATCTCGTCGCTCATGCCGAACTCGGTGACCATCTTGCGGGCCCGCTCGGTCGAGACCTGCAGGTCGTTGGCCGCCCCGGTGGAGCGGTGGTCGAAGACGAGCTCCTCGGCCACGCGACCGCCCATGGCGACGATGATCGACTCCTCCAGGAACTCCTGGCTGTAGGAGTGCTTCTCCTCCTCGGGGAGCTGCTGGGTGACGCCGAGCGCCATGCCGCGGGGGAGGATCGTGACCTTGTGCACCGGATCGGCGTTGGGCAGGAGCGCCGCGCAGAGGGCGTGACCGGCCTCGTGGTAGGCGGTCATCTCCTTCTCGTCGTCGGACAGCACCATGGACTCGCGGCGCTGGCCCATCAGGACCCGGTCGCGTGCGTCCTCGAAGTCGTGCATCTCCACGACCTTCGACCCGCGACGGACCGCGGTGAGGGCCGACTCGTTGACCAGGTTGGCCAGGTCCGCGCCCGACATGCCGGGGGTGCCGCGGGCGACCAGGTCCAGGTCGACGTCGGGAGCGAGCTTCTTGTGGCGGACGTGAACGGCCAGGATGGCCTTGCGGTCGTCCAGCTCGGGGAGCGGGACGACGACCTGGCGGTCGAACCGGCCCGGGCGCAGCAGCGCCGGGTCCAGGATGTCGGGCCGGTTGGTCGCGGCGATCATGACCACGCCGTCGGTGCCCTCGAAGCCGTCCATCTCCGACAGCATCTGGTTGAGCGTCTGCTCCCGCTCGTCGTGACCGCCGCCGAGGCCGGCCCCGCGCTTGCGGCCGACGGAGTCGATCTCGTCGATGAAGATGATGGCCCGGCCGTGCTTGCGGGCCGACTCGAACAGGTCGCGGACCCGGCTGGCGCCGACGCCGACGA
>JAEYSR010000133.1 GCA_023434535.1 Actinomycetes bacterium | reverse complement strand
CCCGTCACCGGAGTCGATCTGTGGTGGAACCCGTCCCGACAACCGATCCGACGGCAGAGGAGCGCGACAGGTCCGCAGCGCGTCCCGGACCCGGGATCCGCCCGGCCATGGTGTGGCTGCTGGCGGTGGCGTGCGGACTGTCGGTGGCCAACCTCTACTACGCCCAGCCCCTGCTCGACACGATCGCCTCGGCCTTCGACGCGTCGTCGGCCCAGGCGGGCCTGATCGTCACGCTCGCGCAGGTGGGCTACGCGGTGGGACTCGCACTGGTCGTGCCGCTCGGCGACCTCGTCGATCGTCGTCGACTCGTGCCCGCCGTGCTGTTGGTGACCGCATCGGCGCTGGCTGCGTCGGGGTTCGCTCCCGGGATCGGCGTGCTGATCGTCCTCGGAGCGGTTGTGGGTCTCGGGTCGGTCGCCGCGCAGCTGCTCGTCCCCTTCGCCGCCGAGCTGGCGAACGACCAGGAACGCGGCAGGGTGGTCGGACAGGTCATGAGCGGGCTGCTGCTCGGCATCCTGCTCGCCCGCACGGTCTCGGGTTCCGTCGCAGGCATCGCTGGCTGGCGGGCCGTCTACTGGCTCGCCAGCGGGGTGGCGGTCGTGCTGGCGCTGGTGCTCGTGCGGTGGCTCCCCATCGATCGCGCTCGGGTCGCCGTGCCGTACCGCACGCTGCTGGCCGCGACAGCCGGTCTCATGCGGCACGAGGCGCTGCTGCGCCGGCGGGCGTTCCTGGGAGCTCTCGGCTTCGCAGCGTTCAGCGCCTTCTGGACGACGCTGGCGTTCCTGCTCTCGTCACCGCCGTTCGGGTACGGGGACGGCGTCATCGGGCTCTTCGGCCTGATCGGTGCCGCAGGCGCAGTGGCGGCGACCTCGGCCGGGCGGCTCGCCGACCGCGGCTGGACCGGCGTGACGACTGCAGCGTTCGCCGCCATGGTGCTGGTGTCGTTCGGCGTGCTCTGGTTCGGCCGCTCCTCGGTCGTCGCAGTGGTCGTGGGGATCCTGGTGCTGGACATCGGGGTCCAAGGACTCCAGGTGACCAACCAGAGTCTGATCTACACGCTCGCCCCCGACTCGCGCAGCCAGATCACGTCGGCCTACATGGTCTGCTACTTCATCGGCGGCGCGCTCGGATCGGCCGCCGGAGGAGAGCTGTACGCCCGCGGCGGCTGGGGTGCGGTCTGCGTGCTGGGCGCGGTCATCGGGCTGGTCGCCGTCCTCGGCTCGCTGCTCGACCGGGTCCGGCCGGTCAGGTGACGTCGGACCGCTCGGTCCGGAGCCGTCGGTGACGGCCCCTCACCCTCCGATCCGCCGAGCCGCGCGGATCGGGCCCGTCGTCCACCTGTCGTTTACCCTCTGTCCATCGGACGTCCATGTCCGGGTGGGTCGATAGGGGTTGGGCAGATGCTGGGTCGTAGGGAGTTCCTCGTCGCGGGCGGGGCCGTGGTCGGTGCCGCTGCGTTGGGCGTCTCGAGCGCCTGCTCGCCGGCGGCCGGACCCGTCCCGGGTGTGTTCGGGCTCGGGGTCGCGTCGGGTCTGCACTCCGCGTCCGAGGTCGTGCTCTGGACCCGCGTCGAGCTGGAGAACGCACCGGGCACGGCGTCGGTGCAGTGGGAGCTCGCCGACTCGCCCACGTTCACCACCGTCGTGGCGACCGGATCCGCGCCGGTCTCGTCGACCTCCGACGGGTGCGTCAAGGTGCTCGTCGGCGGCCTCGACCCCGATCGGTCGTACTGGTTCCGCTTCTCCGCCGACACCGCCACCTCCGCGATCGGACGGGCCCGCACCCTCCCGGACGACGGCGCCTCGCCGACGTCCCTGCGGCTGGCGTTCGCGGCCTGCCAGTCGTACGCCAGCGGCTTCTACGGAGCGTGGCGCAGCATCGCGGACCAGGACGTCGACGCCGTCGTCTTCCTCGGCGACTACATTTACGAGTCCTTCCCGATCCAGCTCCAGCGTCGGCTGCGCGACGAATTCACCTCCGACGCCGACACCCTCGAGGGCTACCGCCAGCGCTATCGCCTGTACCGCAGCGACACCGACCTCCAGGCCGCCCACGCCGCCCATCCGTTCGCGCCGGTGTGGGACGACCACGAGGTCGCGAACGACCACGACCGCGTCTTCTTGGCGGAGAACCCCGAGCGGGCGGCCGCAGCGCACCAGGCGTGGTTCGAGTACCAGCCGGTCTGGCCGGTCGACGGCACCCGGATCTTCCGGGAGTTGCGTTGGGGCGACCTCGCGACGCTGATGCTGCTCGACAGCCGTCAGTACCGGGACGAGCACCTGGGCGGCTCCGCGCTCGGGCTGCTCGGCACGACCGTCATGACCGAGGACCTCCAGGCACCGGGGCGGACGATGCTCGGCGAGACCCAACGCGGATGGCTGCTCGACGGCCTGTCGGCGGCCCAGCGCGACGGCGTCCGTTGGAAGCTGGTCGGGAACCCGTGCATGATCGCCCCGGTCCAGCTGGTCGATCTGGACACCCCGGAGCTGCGCGCGCTCGACCCGTCGCTGCCCCGCCACGCCGGGCTCTACCTGGGCACCGACTCGTGGGACGGGTTCGGCTGGGAGCGCGACCAGGTGCTCGGGCACCTGCGTGACGACGGCGTGAGCGACGTCGCGTTCCTCACCGGCGACCAGCACACGTTCATGGCGGCGCCGCTGAGCACCGACTTCGACGATCCCGCTGCTCCGACGGTGGCCTACGAGTACACCGGCGGCGCCATCTCCTCGCCGAGCGGCATCACGGAGGGCCTCCTGTCCGGTGGGCTCAGCTCCTACGCGACGAACCCGCCCTTCGACCACATGGACATCCACCGCAACGGCTACGGCCTGGTCGAGCTGACGAACGCGTCGATGTCGGTGACGTTCATGGGCCTCGACGCCACGTCTCCGGCCGCCACGGCGGTCCCGACGGTCCGCTTCGACACGACACCCGGAGACCCGAGGCCGGTGGTGACCACGCTCTGACCCGACCGCCGCGTCGCTCTGCTCCCGTCAGGTGACACGTTCCGGTCACCTGACGGGAGCAGAGCACGAGACGGATCACGTCGGACAGGATGGACGGGTGCAGGATCGGCCCCGCATCCGCAGCGGACCCGCTCGATGGTGGCTCGCACTCGCGGCGGTCGTCCTGCTCGCCGCCTGCAGCAGCCGGGACGGCGCGGCGGACGGTCCGGACCGGCGAGCGGAGGCCGACGCGGCGTCGACCACCAGCACGACCGACGCGAGCCGAACGACCACCACCATCGACGCCGGGGCACCGCCCACGTCGCCGTCGGTGCAATGCGCCGGGACGCTGGACGGGCCGACGACTGAGGAGTACCGCGAGCTCCCTGGCGTCACGCCCAGCCTCACGAGCCTCGACGTGTACCGCCGACCGGGTGCCACCGGGTGTCCCGCTGTGATCTGGGTCCACGGCGGCGGGTGGGCGACGGGTGACAAGCGAGGCAAGGCCATCGACAAAAAGGTCGCATGGGCGGGTGAGCTCGGTGCCGTGCTGGTGTCGGTCAACTACCGCCTGGCCACGCCGGGGAGCGATGTGGGCTGGCCCGACATCGGCGAGGACGTGGCCGCCGCGACGGCGTGGGTGCTCGACCACGCGGACGTGCTGGGGGTGGACCCGTCCAGGGTCGCTCTCATGGGTCACTCCGCCGGCGCCCACCTCGTCACGATCGTCGCGACCCACCCGGACCTGCTCCGTGACGTCGGCGTCGATCGTGCGGAGATCGCCTGCGTCGTGGCGCTCGACTCCGCGAGCTACGACCTCACCGCCGAGGACCAGGACTCCAGGGCGTTGATCCGCTCCGCGTTCGGGACGGACCCCACCACGTTGGCCGACGCGTCGCCCATCCTGCAGCTGCAGCTCGACCCGGGCGGCGTGCCCGACACCCTGGTCGTCACCCGAGGCAGCGCGGCGAGGGTCGGCATGGCGGAGGAGCTCGCCGCCGCCATCCGCGCCACCGGCGCGACGAGTGAGGTCCTGGACGCGACGCCGTACACGCACGAGGAGGTCAACACGCTGCTCGGAACCGCCGACGACGCCGTGATGACACCGGTCGTGGACGACTTCCTCACGACCTGCCTCGCCTGACGACCGCGGCCGGGGACGGGACGCCGTACGGTGGCGAGATGTTCGTCCTGATCCACGGGGCATGGCACGGGGCGTGGTGCTGGTCCCGGCTGCAGGAGTCCCTCACGTCGCTCGGAGCCCTCAGCACCGCGATCGACCTGCCCGGCCACGGCGCCGACGCCGCGCCGCCCGACGGCCTGACCCTCGACTCCTATGCGGATCGGGTGCTCGAGGTTCTCGCCGACATCGACGAGCCGGTCGTGCTCGTCGGCCACAGCCTGGGCGGCGCCACGGTCAGCACGGTCGCCGAGCGCGCACCGGAGCGGCTGGAGGCCCTCGTCTACGTGTGCGCGCTGCTGCAGCCGTCGGGAGCGTCTCCCGCAGACCTGCACGCCAACCACCCCGACAGCGAGCTGCTGGCCGCGATCGAGGTCTCGGAGGACGGGCTGCTGACCTCGATCCGCTCCGACGCCGCTCCGGAGCTCTTCTACGGCGACTGCAGCCCGGCCGAAGCCGCCGATGCGACCGGCCGTCTGGTCGCCGAACCGACCGGACCGGCCATGTCCACGATCGCCACCACGGCGGAACGATGGGGATCGATCCCCAGGGCGTACGTCCGGTGCGGGCTCGACCGGGCGATCGTCCCGTCGGAGCAGGACCGCATGGTGGCCGAGGTCGGCGCCGACGTGGTCGTCGAGATCTCCGCCTCCCACTCACCGTTCCTGTCCCGGCCGGACGAGCTGGCGGCGGCACTGGTGGACATCAGAGAGGGCCTGGCATGAGCGGCGACGGCGGCAGCGAGAGCGCGACACGGACCGACCTGGAGGGCTCCGACGGGCTCCGCCTGGCCGCGGACGTGGCCGGACCCGACGACGGGCCGACCGTCGTGCTGCTGCACGGCGGCGGACAGACCCGCCACTCCTGGCACGGCACCTGGCGGTTCCTGGCCGACAGCGGTTGGCGGGCGTGGACCGTCGACATGAGGGGCCACGGCGACAGCGAGTGGTCCGGCGACGGGGTGTACACCCTGCAGGCCTTCGCGGCCGACACCACGGCGGTCGCACGGTCGATCGGCTCGACGACGGGGAACCCTCCGGTGCTGGTCGGTGCGTCGCTCGGCGGCCTGTCCTCGCTCGTGGCGATCGCCGAGGCCGACCCGCAGGCGAACCTCGCCCGGGCACTGGTCCTGGTCGACGTGGCCCATCGCCTGGAGACCAAGGGCACCGATCGCATCGGCTCGTTCATGACGGGCAACCTGGACGGCTTCGCGTCGCTGGAAGAGGCTGCGGACGCCATCGCGGCCTACAACCCGAACCGCCCGCGGCCCACCAACCTGGACGGGCTGGCCAAGAACCTGCGCCAGGGCGCCGACGGCCGCTGGCGCTGGCACTGGGACCCGCGGTTCGTGTCGGGCAAGTTCGGCTCGGCCGACGAGACGAGGGCGAGCATCGTCGGACCCAACCTGCTCGAACGGTCGGCGGACGCGATCACGGTCCCGACGCTCCTCGTCCGGGGACGGTCGAGCGACCTGCTGAGCGAGGAGGGCGCCCGGGACTTCCTCGAGCGGGTCCCTCACGCGGAGTTCGCGGACGTCGCCGGCGCCGGACACATGGTCGTCGGGGACCGCAACGAGGTGTTCAACGCGGCCGTCCTGGAGTTCCTGGAACGCCACCGCAGCTGACCGAGCGGATCATCCGGTGCTGCGAAGTCCCCGCATGATCGTGCGCACCATGGCGTCCTGGTTCAGCTCCATGTCCTGGCAGAAGCCGATGCCGTGCAACTCCAGCGACACTGCGCCGTGCACCGCCGACCACACGGACTGGGCGATCTCGACGGGGTCGCCCTCGGCGATCACCCCGGCCGACACGGCCCGGCGCACCAGGGTCACCAGTCCGCCGAACGCCTCGGCGGCGTGCTCCAGCGCGAGCTCCGATGGCTCGTAGTCGGCCATCGAGCGCTCGAACATCAGGGCGTAGTGGGCCGGGTGCTCACGGGCGTAGACCCGATAGCGCTGCGCCGCGTCGATGAGGTCCTCGTAGGGATCGTCACTGCCGACGTCGGCCATCACCCTCGTCAGGCCGTCGAAACCGCGCACGAGCAGCGTGTCGAGCACCCCCTGCTTGCCGCCGAGGTGGTTGTAGACGCCCATCGGCGCGACCCCGGCCGCTCCGGCGATGCCACGAACGGTCAGCGCATCGGGGCCCTGCTCGATCAGCAGCTGCTCGGCGGCGTCCACGATCGCCCGCTCGACCTCGGACGACGGCGTCCTGCTCCGCATCCGTCGGGAGATGGGGGCGAACTTCCCCGGGCGTGTCACAGGCCCCAGCGTAGAACCCTGGACTTCGAATAGCACGACGTTCTATAACAATGGAACGCCGTCCTACAACGGGTCGGCACACGCTCCCTCCGTCGAACCAGAGAGACCCTCATGACGCCAGAAGTGATCCACCGTCGGCGATGGGTGATCCTCGTCGTCCTCAGCCTCAGCGTGTTCCTCGTCGTGGTCGACAACACGATCGTCAACGTGGCGCTGCCGACGTTGAGCCGGGAGCTCGACGCGTCGACGAGCCAGCTCCAGTGGATCGTGGACTCCTACAGCCTGGTGTTCGCCTGCCTCCTGCTGGCGTTCGGCAGCCTCGGCGACCGACTCGGACGCAAGGGGATCATGCAGCTGGGACTGCTGCTCTTCGCCGTCACGTCGGTGGTCGCGGCCTTCTCCACCACGTCCGAGGCCCTCATCGGCGCCCGCGCCGCCATGGGCTTCAGCGCCGCCTTCGTGTTCCCCGCCACGCTCGCGATCCTCACCAACGTCTTCACCGACCCGACCGAGCGGGCCAAGGCCATCGGCGTCTGGTCCGCCACATCGGGCCTGGCCGTCGCGCTCGGCCCGCTGACCGGTGGATGGATGCTGGAGCACTTCTGGTGGGGCTCGATCTTCCTCGTCAACGTCCCGATCGTGTTCGTCACCCTGCTGCTCGGAGCGTTCCTCATCCCCACCAGCAAGGACCCCGACGCCGGCCGCCTCGACCCGCTCGGCCTGTTGACGTCGATCGCGGCGATCGGGCTCCTCGTCTACACGGTGATCGAGGCCCCGCACCGGGGCTGGAGCTCGGCCGAGACGATCGGCGGGTTCGTCGGCTCCGCCGTCCTGCTCGCGGTGTTCGTCCTCTGGGAGCGACGCCGACGCGATCCCATGCTCGACGTCACCGTCTTCCGCAACCCGAGGTTCTCCGCGGCGAGCTTCTCCGTCGCCGTCGCCTTCTTCGGGCTCTTCGGGTTCATCTTCCTGATCACCCAGTACTTCCAGGTCGTGCGGGGCTACTCGACGCTGTCGGCCGGGGTGCACACCCTGCCCTTCGCCGTCGCCGCCGCCGTCGCGGCTCCGATCGCCGCTCGACTGGCGCTGCGGTTCGGGACCAAGCGCGTCGTCGCCGGCGCGTTGGCCTCGATGTCCATCGGGTTCCTGTGGGCCTCGACCTTCGAGGCGGACACCCCCTACTGGGGACCGGTGGTCGGCTCCATGGTGCTCATGGCGATCGGCCTCACCACGACGACGGCGCCGGCGACCGACGCGATCCTGGGCGCCCTCCCCAAGGAGAAGGCCGGCGTCGGGTCAGCGGTGAACGACATGACCAGGGAGCTCGGCGGCACGCTGGGTGTGGCGGTCGTGGGCTCGGTCTTCACCTCGATCTACGGCCCGAAGCTGCTGGACTCGCTCGCCGGGCTGCCGATCCCGGCCGAGGCGCTCGACGCCGCGTCGGGCTCGGTGCAGGCGGCCGCGGCCGTCGCGGAGCAGGCACCGCCGCAGGGTCGCACGATCATCCTCGACGCGGCGCGATCGGCGTTCCTCGACGGCATGTCGTCCGGCGTGCGGGTCGCGGCCCTGGCGACGGGCCTCGGCGCAGTGGCCGCGCTGCTCTTCCTGCCCGCCCGTGCGGCAGCGGCCCCCACCGGAGGGGCCGCCTCGGAGACGCCGGCGAGCTCGTCGGATCCGGGCGAGCCGCTCGACCGGGTCACGCCCTGACGTCGGACCCGGCACCTCCGCTCAGCGCCGTGCCGGCCACGCCGGCATCGGCGAGCCCGGCCTCGACGAGTCCGTCCAGGCGACCGGACAGGAGGTCGCCGAACGGGTCGGAGGTGTGACGGGCGAGCACGTCGTACGGGAGCGACATCGCCGCCCGCGTGGCGAGCAGGCGCCGACGCTCCGGGTCGTGGAGGTCGATCAGCACCGTGTGCGCCGCGGTCAGCGACCGCGCGATGCGGACCCGGCTCGGGATCGTGAGGGCCACGAGCACGATCGTCGGCAGGGCGAAGGTCAGGAGCCCGAGGACCAGCGCCAGGCGGTGGACCGCGGACTCGCCCTGCTCCCCGAGCGATGTGACGTTGCCGCCGGTGGCGTCGCCGGTCCCGCGGAGGGCGTCCGCCAGGCGGTCTCCCACCACCGGCAGGTTCGACACCCCGTTCGCGGCCGACTCCATCGCACCGCTCACCGACTCGCCGGCGGTCGCCACACCCGAGCCGAGGACGGCGATCTCGTCCACCGCCGTGTGGACCCGCCACCCGAGCCACGCGAAGAGGAGGACCAACGCGATCACGACCGCGTCACGGATCTGCAGTCGGCGGCGACGCTCCGGCGCGTCGGGGTAGAGCTTCATGGCGGCCTCCCGGTCGACGCGGCCTGTCGGCCGCACGCGGAAGAGCCAATCAGCTCAGGTAGCCGTTGGCGCGGAACCAGTCGACCGAGCGCTGCAGCGTCTCCCGCACCGGCGTCTGCGGGAGCCCGAGCTCCTCGATCGCCTTGGAGCAGTCGTAGGTCTCGCCCAGCGCTCCGATCTTGACCTCCGAGACCGTGGCCACCGGATGGCGGTGGGTGAACCGCGACTGCAGCTCGTACAGGTGGGCGACGGCCACCGCCGCGAGGTTCGGCGCCTTGAACCGCGGCGGGTCCACTCCCGCGGCCTCGGCGATGAGGCGGAAGTACTCGCCGACGGTGAGGTTCTGGTTGCCCAGGAGGTACCGCTCCCCCACGCGACCGCGCTGCGCCGCCAGCACGTGACCTCTGGCCACGTCCTCCACGTCGACGACGTTCACCCAGCCGTCGGTGTAGACGGGCAGGTTGCCGGTGGCCACCTCGATGATGAGCGAGCCGCTCGAGGTCGGCCTGATGTCGCGCTCGCCCACCACCAGCGTGGGGTTGACCACGACGACCGGCAGGCCCTTCGCCCCGAGACGCCACGCCTCCACCTCGGCGAAGTACTTGGAGATCGAGTAGTGGTCGCCGGTCTCCCAGTAGTTGAAGACCACCTCTTCGTCCGACGGTGTGGCGCCATAGGCGCCGATGGCGTTGTTCGTCGACGTGTAGACCACCTTCTCCACGCCGACGTCGAGCGCGGCCTGCAGGGTCGTCCGGGTCCCGCCCACGTTCACGTCGTAGAACTGCTGTCGGTCGGTGGACCAGTGCGTGAAGTACGCCGCGGCGTGGAACAGGGTGTCGCAGCCGTCCAGCGCGGCCCGCACGGAGTCGCCGTCCGTGATGTCGCCGTGGGCGACGGCCACGTCCAGCCCGTCGATGTTGCGCGTGTCGCTGGTCGGGCGCGCCAGCACCGTCACCTCCGCGCCCTCGGCCAGCAGCTCGCGGACGATCGCCGAGCCGATGAAGCCTGTCGCTCCGGTCACCAGCGCCTTCACGACCCGACCCTACCCAGCTCGGGAACGCGCCGATGGCGCCCCGGCGCGTATCTCCGGCGCGAGGACGACAGGCTGTCGTCGTCCGGACCCTCGGATCCCCGGATCAGAGGGTGACGGCGGTCCCGTAGGCGACGATCTCGGTGAGGCCGCCCTCGTCGACCGGCGCCGAGTCGAAGCGCAGACCCACCACGGCGTTGCCGCCCATCCCCTGGGCGTGCTCGACCATCCGGGCGATGGCGTGGTCCCGGGCCTCCTCGAGCGTGCCGGAGAACTCGGTGACGTCGCCGCGCTTGAACGACTTGATGCCACCGACGAGGTTGCGGGAGAAGCCCATGGACCGCACGACGATCCCGTAGGCCGGGGCGACGTACGTGCCCGACTTGCCGTCGATCTCGAAGGTGGTGCTCACCGGGATGGCGGGCGGGGTCAGGGGCGGGGTGTCGTCGACGGCCATCGTGGGCTCCTCCGGGTGATCTCCCGACTCCTCGGCCGGGGATGTCGACGGTATCGACGGGACCCGGGAACTCCTCACGCCGAGCGGGTGACATCGCAGG
Source organism: Actinomycetes bacterium (assembly GCA_023434535.1). Classification (GTDB taxonomy): domain Bacteria; phylum Actinomycetota; class Acidimicrobiia; order Acidimicrobiales; family Microtrichaceae; genus Dermatobacter. Next base: position 44,231 of record JAEYSR010000133.1, on the reverse strand, counting down.
CCCCGGGCCGGCGCGATGCTCTGGCCATGCCGTTGTTCCGTCGTCGGACCCAGCCGCTGGTCGCCGTCGCCGAGACCCAGGGCTGGCCCGCGGTCGCTCTCGGCGCCCCGTCGATGCTGCCGCCGTCGCACCAGGACGCCGACACGATGTCGCTGGGAGACCGGGTCTCGCCCGCGTTGGGGGGCTGGTCCTACGACCCCGGGCTGCGCTCGCCCGCAGGCCACCTCCTCGACGGGGCCACCGCCTCCCACCTGATCGTCTTCCACGACGACCGGCCGGACGACGAGTTCGAGGTGATCAGGTGGTCGACGTCGCTCCCGGTCGGCGGTCGCGTCGAAGTGCGGATGGGCGGGCCCGGCTGGAACCACCACCGGCTGCCCGAGCGCTTCGGACCTGCAGGTTGGCTGCCAGGCCGCCTGGCGGACGGAACGACGACCGGCGTCGGCCGTGACGTGCCACCGGACGTCGTCGACGCGCTGTCGACGAGCTCGTGGGGTCCGGAGCTCGTGGCACGGGCGGAAGCGGCGCGCGGCGTGACCGCCGAGGTCGACCGGGGCCGGGCCGCAGTGTTCCGGTGGGGCGGCCGCCAGCTGGACCCCGCCGGCTGGCTCGCGCTCCGCGACGCCGCGGCGGCGTGGGACGCGCTGCTGCAGGACGCCACAGCCGGACCGCCCGGGGGCTGAGAGGCTCCGACGATCGCAGGTCAGGCCGATGCGGAGACGACCTCGGCGAAGTCCGCGAGCGTGGCCGGCGGGGCGAAGTCGGCGAACCACGCGTAGACGCGCTCGACTCCGGTCTCCTCCAGGCGTCCGAAGTGCTCCACCAGCTCAGGTGCGGTGCCGATGACCACGCGGGAGCCGAGCCCGTCGGCACCGAACCGACGGACGACCTGCTCGGTGACCGTTCCGCGGTCCCCGCCCTCCGGCACGAGCGCCACCATCTGCTGGACCGACACGCGGGCGTCGCCGGCGCTCTCGCGCAGCTCGTCGAGGCGGTCGAGGCGGTGGACCGGGAGGTTCCACCAGTCGGCGTGGCGCCGCACGAGCTCCAGGGTCCGGGGACCGACGCCGCCGATGGTGGTGGTGATCGGTCCGCTCGGGACCGGCTGCTGCTGCGCGCCCATCAACGTGAAGTGCTCGCCGGCGAAGTCGACCGGCTCCCCGGACCACAGCGCCTCCATGATCTGCAACGACTCCGACAGCCGCTGCACCCGCTGCCGTGGCTCCGTGGAGCCGACGCCGAAGGTCTGCAGCTCCTCCGGCACCGACCCCCAGCCGATGCCCAGCTCGAACCGACCGCCCGAGGCGTGGTCGAGCGTCGTGACCTGGCGCGCCAGCACCGCGGGGTGACGCAGCGCGTCGCAGAGGACGAGGTGCCCGACCCGCAGGGTGGTGGTGCGGGCGAGCACCCACGAGGCGATCTCCATCGCCTCCCACATGGGCTGGCCCTCCGCCAGCGGCGGTGCCAGGTGGTCCATGAAGGCGATGCCCTCGAACCCGGATGCCTCGGCGGCGAGAGCGCGCTCCACGATCGCCTCGTGGCTCATGCGCATCTGCGGGAGGAAGAGGTGGTACTCCACCGTCGGCCCGTCGGTCAGGAGACGACGGCGCCGCCGTCGCAGGTGATGACCTCGCCGACGGTGTAGGCGCCGGCGCGCGACGCCAGGAAGATCGTGAGTCCGGCGATGTCCTCCGGGCTGCCGACGCGGCCACGGGGCGTCATCTTCCCGACGGCGTCCCAGTCGGTGCCGTCCACGTCGCCGCCGGTCCCGACTCCCGTGCTCAGCATCCACGTCGGGAACGGGCCCGGGGCGATGGCGTTCACCAGGATGTGGCGCTTCACCAGCTTCGCCGCCATCTGCTTGGTCAGGGCATGGACCGCAGCCTTGGAGGGCCCGTAGGAGTGGGTGTCGAACACCGGCGTGCGGATGCCGTCGATCGAGCCGATGTTGATGACACGCGACGGGTCCTCGACGGTGGCCCGGGCCTCGAGCGCGCCGAGCAGCTTCTGGGTCAGGAAGAACACGCCCTTCACGTTCGTGTCGAAGACCTTGTCCCAGCCCTTCTCGGGGAACTCCTCGATGGGCGCTCCCCAGGAGACCCCGGCGTTGTTGACGAGGATGTCGAGGTGGTCCTCCCGTTCGGTGAACGCGGCGACCAGCGACTCGATCCCGTCCAGTGTCGAGAGGTCCGCGGGCAGGGACACACACGTGCTGCCGTAGGTCTCCTGGAGCCGGGAGGCGGTGGCATCGCAGGCGTCGGCCTTGCGGGAGCTGATGTACACGGTGGCGCCGTTGGCCAGCAGTCCCGCAGCGATCATCTCGCCGATGCCGCGGGACCCTCCGGTCACGAGCGCGACCTTCCCCCTCACCGAGAACAGGTCGTTCACCAACAGGTCGGTCATGTGCAGGACTCCATGGTCAGGTGGATGGTCGGCCGCGGGTCGCGGCCGACGGGTCGGATCAGGGCCGGCCGGTCACACGGCGAGCAGGCGGCCCAGGCGGGCGAGCTGAGGGGCTGCGGCCCCGAGCTGGAGCTCGAGCTGCTTGGCCCAGAGGAAGTAGCGGTGGATCGGGTAGTCGAGGTCGATCGAGATGCCGCCGTGGACGTGGAGGTCGGCATGGCCGACGCGACGACCTCCGTAGCTCGCCCAGTACTTGGCGACGGCCACCGCCCGGTCGGCCCCCGCCCGGTCGGCCGGCGGGTCGACGGCGAGCAGGCTCGCGGCCTGCAGCATCGTCAGCCGCATGGCCTCCTCGTCGATGTAGCAGTCCGCCAGGCGGTGCCCCACCGCCTGGAACGACCCGATCGGCCGGTCGAACTGACGGCGCTCGGTGGCGTAGGCCGCCGTCCGGGCCGTCCCGCCCTCGGCGACGCCCGACGCCAGTGCGCACAGGCCGACGGTGGCGACGTCGACCACGCGATCGAGGACGTCGCGGCCGTCGCGGCTCCCGGACGCCGGGGCGCGCCCCGGCAGACGGGCGCCGTCGTCGACCCGGACCCCGTCGAGGCCGAGGTGGGCGCGCGGCTCGTGGTTGAAGGAGTCCTGTCGGAGGGCCGACAGCCCGTCGGCGTCGGTCGGCACGATGAAGATCCCGATCGCGTCGTCGGACGTTCCGTCGTCGAGGCGGGCGGGCACCAGGACCGCGGCAGCCAGATGGGCGGCGGCGACGTTCGTCTTGGTGCCCCGGAGGATCCACCCGTCGCCATCGGCCGTGGCGACCAGCTGCGGGTCCCGCGGGCCGCTGTCGAGCTCGTCGAGAGCGACCGTGAGGATCGTGGAGCCGTCGACGACGCCCGGCAGCCACTGCGACCGCTGGGAGTCGCTGCCGTGCTCGGCGAGAGCGATCGCCGCGGTCGTCGTGGCCCACAGGGGGACGGGGGCCACCGCACGGCCGGCCTCGCGCAGCACGAGGCAGGCCTCGACGACGCCGAACCCGCCGCCGCCGACGGACTCCGGCAGGCAGATGCCGAGCAGACCGGCCGCAGCGAGGGCGTCCCAGAGGTCTCGGTGGAACCAGTCCGCGCCCGACTCGACCTGTCGGAGGGTCTCGGGTGCGCAGAGGTCGGTGAGGATGCGTTCGGCGAGCTCGGTGATGGCGCGCTGCTCGTCGGTGGGTGCGAAGTCCACGGGGGCTCCTTTCAGCGCGGCGAGGGCGGGAGGCCCAGGCCGAACATCGCGATCAGGTCCCGCTGCAGCTCGTTGGTCCCGCCCCCGAAGGTCAGGACGTGGAGCCCGCGGAGCAGGGTGCCGAGCCGGTCCCGCAGAGCGCAGTCGGGCGAACCCTCCCGGAGCCCGGCCACGGGCCCCAGGATCTCCAGCAGTCGGCCGAGCCCGTCCATGTACAGCTCCGTCCCGTGGACCTTGACGGCGGAGGCGGCGGCGGGGTCCAGGGCGTTGCCGGCATCCGCGTTCCAGGCGACCTGCCAGTTCAGGAGCCGCAGCACGTCCAGCCGGGCGTGGACCCAGGCCAGCTCGTGCTGCACCCACGGCTGGTCGATCAGGCGCGTCCCGTCGGCGAGCACGTGGTCGGCCGCGTACTCGGTGGTCTCGTCCAGCGCCCGCTCCATGATCCCCGAGCTGCAGATCGTGACCCGCTCGTGGTTCAGCTGCTCCATGATCAGCGGCCAGCCCCGACCCTCGCCCCCGATGCAGTTCTCCGCCGGGACCCGCACGTCCTCGTAGAACGTGTAGTTGGTGTTGAAGTTGCCGAAGTTCTGGATCGGCACCGCCTTGAAGCCCGGCACGTCCGTCGGGACGATGATGAGCGAGATGCCGGCGTGGCGGCTGGCGTCGGGGTCGGTCCGCACCGCCAGCCAGATGTAGTCGGCGTCGGTGGCGAGGGACGTGAAGATCTTCTGGCCGTTGATGACCCACTCGTCGCCGTCGCGCACGGCGCGGGTGCGCAGCGAGGCCAGGTCGGTCCCGCTGTCGGGCTCGGTGTAGCCGATCGCGAAGTGCGTGGAGCCGGAGATGATCCTCGGGAGGAAGAAGTCCTTCTGCTCCTGGGTCCCGTACTTCATGATCGTGGGCGCCACCGAGTTGAGCGTGAGCATCGGGACGGGAGCCCCGAACCTCATGGACTCGTCGTAGAAGATGAACTGGTCGACGTAGCCGCGACCCTGGCCGCCGTACTCGGTCGGCCACCCGATCCCGAGCCAACCGTCCTCGCCCATCTGCAGCGCCACCGACCGGGCCACCGGCCCGACGCCCTCGCTCCTGGAGAGCTCCACGGCGAGCTCGGGGGTGATGAGGCGTTCGTAGTAGTCGCGCAGCTCCCGGCGCAGCGACTCCTGCTCCGTGGTCAAACCGATGAACATCCGTCCTCCTGGTCCGGCGCGCTCCCCCGCCGGACCGCCGAGACTACGCGGCGCCGCCGGCGGGGGTCGGACCGTTGTCCCGCCTCCCCGCCCGCCGTGACTCCCGCGCACCGGGACGGGTAGGTGGTCCACATGGCCCTGATCGAACGTGTCCTCGACCGTGTCCCGAGATCCAGCCTGCAGGACCACCTCGACGCCGGAGGTGGTGCCGCGCTCGACGTCGCAAGGCGCTTCACGCCGGCGGAGATCGCGGAGGAGCTGACCGCGGCCGGCCTGCGCGGGCGCGGCGGGGCCGGGTTCCCCACCGGCACCAAGTGGGCGACGGTGGCAGGGGCGCCGTCCCCCCAACCGCCCACCGTGGTGGTGAACGCCGCCGAGGGCGAGCCGCACACCTTCAAGGACCGGGCGCTGCTGCGCGCCAACCCGTACAAGGTCCTCGAGGGCGCGCTGGTGGCGGCCCGGGCGGTCGGCGCCACCGAGGTCGTCGTCGCGACCAAGGCGAGCTTCACCCGGGAGCTGGCCCTGCTGCGCTCCGCCATCGACGAGATCCGGGACGCCGACTGGGGCCGAGGTGTGTCGGTGCGGGTCGTCGAGGGTCCCGACTCCTACCTGTTCGGAGAGGAGACGGCGCTGCTCGAGGTGGTGTCCGGACGACGGCCGTTCCCACGGGTCTCGCCTCCGTGGCGTCGCGGGGTCGACGCCGACGAGGACGACGACGCCGGAGCGGCGACCGGGAGCGGCGCCGCCGATCGCGACCTGGTTGGTGCCGGGCCCGACGCCGCGCCCGCGCTGGTCAACAACGTCGAGACCCTGGCGAACGTCACGGAGATCCTCGCCCGGGGCGCGTCGTGGTTCCGGGAGGTCGGCACCCCCGACTCCCCCGGCACGATCGTCTGCACCATGACCGGCGACTGCCTGACCACTGCGGTCGGCGAGGTCCCGATGGGGACGCCGCTGCGGGACGCGATCGAGATCATCGGCGGCGGCGCGGCCCACGCCCGCCTGGTCGGGGCGATGTCGGGCGTCGCCAACCCCATCGTCCCGGAGCACCTCCTGGACACCCCGCTCAGCCACGACGCCATGCGGGCGATCGGCACCGGACTCGGTGCCGCCGGCTTCTTCGTGATCGACGACCGGACGGACATCGCCGACCTGGTGGCCAGCGCCTCGCGGTTCCTCGCGATCGAGTCCTGCGGCCAGTGCGAGCGGTGCAAGGCCGACGGCCTGACCATCGCCTCGGTGCTCGCCGAGCCCGACGTCGCTCTCGACGAACCGACGGTCCGGTCCCACCGGACACGCGTGCTGCGGTCACGGCTCGACACGGTGACGGACGGGGCCCGGTGCGCGCTCGCGACCCAGCAGCACGACGTCGTCACCTCGGGCCTCGACCTCTATCCGACCGAGCTGATCTCCGAGCCGCGGGACACCGAGGTCGTCCAACGGGTGCTCCCGCTCGAGGACATCGTGGACGGACGTGCGGTGCTCGCCACCGACCACCTCACCAAGCAGCCCGACTGGACCCACGACGAGGTGGACTCGGGGACCTACCCCGTCGACCTCGACGTGCCGGTCACGATCGGCGACAGGCCCTGATCGAGCCCGGCGTCGGCGTCAGTAGTTCGCCGCCACCCGCTGGGCCAGGTAGTCGGCAGCTGTGATCGGCGGGTACGTGCCGCCCGGGCTGGCGATCACCACGTCGCGGTTCGCCTGGGCGAAGAAGGCGATGCTGTAGCGGTCGGTCCGCGGATCGTCCGGCTCCGGACCCTTGACCCGGTGGAGCGTGGACTGGAGTCGGTCGTCGCTCCAGCGCATGAGCATGTCGCCGATGTTGCACGTGATGAGGTCGGGATCCGGCGCCACGGGCGTCCACGCCCCGCTGTCGCGCTCCGATCCGGGGCACAGCTGCAGGCCCGACTGACCCTCGCGCTGGAAGAGCAGGGTGAGGCAGTCGAAGTCGGTGTGGGCTCCGGCCCGCCAGGACCCGGCCACCGCGGCGTCGGTCGGCGCCGGGTACCGGAGCAGTCGCAGGGTCGACTGGTACGACGGCGACGACGGGTCGTGCGCGTCGGTGAAGAACGCCCGCGGCAGCCCGAGCCCGTCCGCGAAGCACGACAGCACCCGCATGGCCACTCCCCAGCTGGCCCGTTCCAGCGACTCCATGGTGGTGCGGAACCACGGGAGCTCGTCCTCGGTCGGCCACAACCCGTCCATGACCGACCGGGTGATCTGGTACGACTCCTTCTCGTCCGCGGTCCCCGTCGACGGCCGGACCTGGCTCCGGCTCTCCCAGCCGGCGTTGCGGCTGCGGTCGAGGGGCCACGTGGCCTTGGTCTCGTCGGGGAGGGCGAAGAACTGCGCGCTGGCGTCGAACGCCGCGTCCACCAGCACCGGGTCGATGCCGTGGTTGGCGAGCTGGAAGAAGCCGATCTCGCCGGCGGCGGCCCACAGGTCGCGGGAGATCTCGGCGCGCCGATCCGCGAAGTCCGCCAGGTCGACGACCGGGACCTCGCGGCCGACCTCCCGACCCGCGCCGCCCATCCGCGACTCCCTGGCGAGCTCGTCGAGGTCAGGTGGTTCGGTCACGGCGGTCGGCTCCGGGTCGTCGTGGGCACATCTTCTCGCACACCGACCGGCCGCCGCGCGGAGCATCGACCGGGGCAGACTTGCCGGGCGCCCCGAACGGGCGTCGGACAGAGGAGCACGCACATGCCCACGCTCACCGTCGGCGTCCCGACCGAGATCAAGCCCGAGGAGCACCGAGTCGCGATCACGCCCGACGGAGTGCGGGAACTGCTCCACGGCGGGTCTCAGGTCCTGGTGCAGGCCGGGGCGGGCGCCGACTCCTCCATCCCCGACGACGAGTACGAGCGCGCCGGAGCGACGATCGTCGCCACCGCCGCCGAGGTCTGGGAGCGGGCGGACCTGGTGTGCAAGGTGAAGGAGCCCCTGGAGTCGGAGTTCGACCACTTCCGGCCCGGACTGGTCCTCTTCACCTACCTCCACCTCGCCGCCTACCCGGCGGTGGCCGACGCGCTGCTGGAGTCACAGGTCACCGGCGTGGCGTACGAGACGGTGCAGCTGGCCGACGGGGCGCTGCCGCTCCTGGCGCCCATGAGCGAGGTCGCCGGCCGCATGAGCGTGCAGATCGGGGCGCACTTCCTGGAACGCCACAACGGCGGCCGCGGCGTGCTGCTCGGCGGCGCTCCCGGCGTCCGTCCCGCCCGCGTGGTCGTCCTGGGCGCGGGGAACGTCGGGTGGAACGCGGCGTGGATGGCGGCCGGGCTGGAGGCCGAGGTCGACCTGCTGGACAAGAACATCGACCGGCTCCGCCACGTCGACCAGATCCAGATGGGCCGGATCACCACGATCAGCTCGAACCGGGGTGCCGTGGAGCGGAGCGTCGCCGAGGCGGACCTGGTGATCGGCGCTGTCCTGGTCCCCGGCGGTCGGGCGCCGACCGTGGTCAGCGAGGACATGGTGGCGTCGATGAAGCCGGGGGCGGTCGTCATCGACATCGCCATCGACCAGGGCGGTTGCATCGAGACCTCGCACGAGACGACGCACTCCGACCCCACGTTCGTGGTCCACGACGTGGTCCACTACGCCGTCGGCAACATGCCGGGCGCGGTGCCGCACACGTCCACCCACGCGCTGACCAACGCCACCCTCCCCTACCTGGCGGAGCTGAGCCGGTCGGGCGTGGATGAGGCGGTCCGCAAGGACCCGGCGCTGGCCGGCGGCGTCAACACGATCGGCGGCCACGTGGCCAACCCGTCGGTCGCCGAGGCCCTCGGTCGAGAGGCCGTCGCCCTCGACACCCTGCTCCCATCGGCTCCGTGATGCAGTTCCGCACGACGTCGTGCGGAACTGCATCACGGAACGAGGGGTGTCGGGTCAGCCGGCGGTGATGGCGTTGTCGACGCTCAGGACCGCTCCGTGCATGGTCGGGACCTCGCCCGACGCCACGAAGGCGAAGAGGCGGGCCAGCTCGTCGGCCTCCGACATGCGCGGCCGGAACCCCATGTACGGCCGCATCAGGTCGATGTCGACCCCCTCGGCGATGTCGAAGTTGTGCAGCAGCGGGGTGTTCACCGCCGCCGGCGCGATGGCGTTCACCCGCAGGTCGGTCTTCACGAACTCCATCGCCAGCGACCTGGTCAGCTGGACGACCGCACCCTTCGACATGCAGTAGGCGACCGTGTACGCCTGACCCATCAGCCCGGCGTTCGAGGCGAGGTTGACGATGTTGCCCGACGTCTCGAGGAGGTGCGGGATGGCGGCCTGGCAGAGGAAGAAGCAGGCGTCGGTGTTGACCGCCATGATCTTCCGGTACTGCTCGACGGTCACGTCGCCGAGGTGGCTGGAGGCCGCGATCCCGGCGATGTTGCCGAGCACGTCGAGCCGACCGAGACCCTCGACGCAGGCTGCGACCGCGTCCTTGCAGGCCTGGGGATCCGACAGGTCCGCGACGTGGGAGGTGAACCCGTCGCCCGCCTCGGCCTGGACCGCAGCGAGCGCGTCGGCGTTCACGTCCACACCGAACACCCGGGCACCCTCGGACGTCAGCAGGAGCGCCACGGCTCGACCGATCCCGGAGCCGGCCCCCGTGATCAGCGCCACCTTCTCCTCGAACCGCCTGTCACCCATGTGCTCCGCCCTCCGGGGTCGTCGTGCTGGCTGGGACGGCGTCTGCTCTCCGACGTGCTCCGCCGCCTCGTCGGGGCCGCACGGTAGCCACCCGGGTGGGTCTCAGGCACCCCGGCGGACGAGCGCGGCGATGCCGAGCGCCATGAACGCCACCACGGACACGCCGACGCCGACCCAACCGAGGACGATCGCGGTGCGCACCGTGCGCTCGCCGCCGAGCTGACCGTCGGACTTCCGGATCCGCTCGCGTGACATGTATGCGATCGCCAGGGCCGTCAACGCCACCGGGAAGCAGCCGAGCAGGCCGATGACCGACAGCAGCAGCGCGACGGTGGCCGGTTCGTCGTCCCGGACCGGGCCGGACCCGATGGGCTCGGTCACGCGTCCGGATCCGATCCGGGGGCGTGGGCTCCGAGCACGAAGGCGGCGATCTCCTCGGGGGTCCACGGCGGCGAGTCGTGGTGGTCGCGCCACGTCAGCATCCGCTCGCGCGGGCGGTCGAAGCGACCGAGGTAGCCGCCGGCGCCGGCCAGCACCTGACCGGTGACCTCCTCGGCGAGGTCGCTCACCAGGAACGAGTAGAGCTCCGCGACGTGGGACGGCGGTCCCGGGTCCAGGGCCCCGGAGAGCGTCAGGTCGTCGAGGATGCCCCGGGCGTGCAGTCGGTCCACCTGCGCGCGGAACTCGTCGCCGGTGGAGAGCCGGGTGGTGGCTCCCGGGCACACGGCGTTGACCCGGACGCGGTGCTCGGCGAGCTCGGCCGCGAGCGCGTAGGTCAGGCTGTTGACCGCGCCCTTCCCCGCTGCGTAGCCGGTCCCTCCGTAGGTGCCGGCGAACGCGTGGGAGCTCGTCATCACGATCGACCCGCCGCCGTGGGCGACCAGGTGCGGCGCCACGACCCGGCAGGCCTCGAACGTGGTGCGCAGGTGCGACGACACCAGCGCCTCGAAGTCCTCCGAGCTGATGTCGAGGATCGACGACCCGGGCGGCTCGGCGGTCCCCGCGCAGGTCACGAGAGCGTCGCATCCGCCCAACTCGTCGACCGCGACGTCGAGGAGCTCGCGGGCGACCTCCGGGTCGGCGGCCGAGCCGACCACGGCGACGGCGTGCGTGCCGGCCACCTGCAGTCCGGCCACGACCTCTGCCGCCGCGTCGCCGTCCCGACCGTTGACCACCACCGACGCTCCGTGGGCACCGACCGACTCGGCCACCGCTCGGCCGATCCCGTGGGTGGACCCGACGACGACCACCCGCCGACCCGACAGGAGGCGCCCGTCGGGATCGCTCGGGGAGACGGGAGCGTCGAGGCCTGGATCCATGGCGGCACAGCTTGCCCGACGACGTGGCCCGGCACCGATGCGAGGGAGCGCCATTTCGGATACGGCCCGACAGGGGGCATGATCTCTGCGGGCCGTCCCACCCGACACCGCCCCGCCCCGGACCGGGGCGACCCGCGGACCTGATCGAGGAGCACCTGGTGAACCGAACCCGATCGACATCCCGTCGTTGGATCGTCGCATCCGCCGCCCTGCTGACCGCCTCGCTGGTGGTCGCCGCATGCGGCGGTGGATCCGGCAGCGACAGCGGCGACGGCGGATCCGGTGGCGACGACGCCGCGGGCACGCCGGTGTCGGGGGGCACCGTCAACTACGGCCTCGAGGCCGAGACCACCGGCGGCTGGTGCCTGCCGGAGGCGCAGCTCGCCATCTCCGGCATCCAGGTGGCCCGGGCGATCTACGACACGCTCACCGCTCCCGACGAGAACGCCGACTACCAGCCGTACCTGGCCGAGTCGGTGACGCCGAACGACACCTACACGGAGTGGACGATCACGCTGCGGGACGGCATCACCTTCCACGACGGCACCCCGCTCGACGCCACCGTCGTCAAGAACAACATCGACGCCTGGCGTGGCGCCTACCCGGCCCGCTCCCCGCTGCTCTTCGCCTTCGTCTACAAGCCGATCACCGCCGTCGACGTCGTCGACCCGGCGACGGTGAAGGTGACGGTGAACACCCCGTGGCCGGCCTTCCCCGCCTACCTGTTCAACGACGGACGCTCGGGAATCATCGCCCAGGCCCAGCTCGACGACCCCTCGACGTGCGACCGCAACCTGATCGGGACCGGCCCCTTCAAGCTGAAGGAGTGGCAGCAGGGCGACCACCTCACGGCCGTCAGGAACGACAGCTACTGGCAGAAGGACGCCGACGGGACCCAGCTCCCCTACCTGGACGAGATCACGTTCCGACCGGTGGTCGATCCGAGCGCCCGCATCAACGCCCTGCTGTCCGGCGAGCTCAACGCCATCCACGAGTCGGCGGCCGAGCCCATCGACCGGATGCGACAGGACGCGGACGCCGACAAGCTCTCGCTCACCTCGACCACCGACTACACGGAGGTCGCGTACGAGCTGTTCAACACCTCCAAGGCCCCGTTCGACAACATCGACGCCCGCATGGCCGTGATCTACGCGATCAACCGGGACCAGATCAATGAGGTGAGCAACCTCGGCCTGACCAAGATGGCGTCGGGACCGTTCGCACCCGGGGAGATCGGCTACCTCGAGGACACCGGCTACCCGTCGTTCGACCTCGACGAGTCGAAGAAGCACCTCGACGCCTACAAGGCGGCCACCGGTCAGGACCTCGAGTTCACCCTCGTCGGCACCCCCGACCCCGGCACGGTCCGCCTGCTGCAGATGCTCCAGGAGCAGCTGAAGAACGCCGGCATCACGGCCAACATCCGCAACGTGGAGCAGGCCGTCCTGATCGACACCGCTCTGGGTGACGACTGGAACATGCTCGACTGGCGGAACCACCCCGGCGGCAACCCCGACGGCCAGTACATCTGGTGGAAGACCGGCTCGCCGGTGAACTTCAACAAGTTCAACGACCCCGAGATGGACGCTCTGCTCGACGCCGGCCGCGCCGAACCCGACAAGGAGAAGGCGGCCGGGATCTACGAGGACATCAACAAGCGCTTCGCCACCCAGGGCTACAACCTCTGGCTGCAGTGGGTGGAGTGGAGCGTCGGCACCGCGACCGACGTCCACGGCATCTACGGGCCCGACCTCCCCGACGGCGGCAAGCCGTTCCCGGGTCTGGCCACCGGGCACCCGGTCCTGGGGCTCTGGGTCGGATAGTCGACACGTCTGGCAGACGCAGTGGTCGCACGCCGACCACTGCGTCTGCCAGAACCGCGTGTCGTGTCAGCTCGTCGGCCGGCGTCGCAACGCGAGGAGCAAGGCTCCGACCGAGCACAGCACGATCGATGTGAACACGAGGACGAGCGGGTCCTGACCGGTCACCGCCAGGGACTGGCGACCTGCCCGCTGTCGCGCCGCCTGCTCCGCGGCCGCCCTGTCGGCAGCGGCCTGAGCGGCCGCCGCCTCGGCCGCTGCGACCGCCGGGTCGATCGTCGTGGTGGTCGGCGCGACGGTCGTGGTCGGGGCGACGGTCGTGGTCGGGGCGACCGTGGTCGACGTCGGCGCGACGGTCGTGCTCGTGGTGGACGTCGAGGTGGACGTCGAGGTGGTCGAGGTCGACGAGGTGGTGGTCGTCGTCGGCGTCTGGAACTGGGCATCGGCGGTGGCGGTCGCGTCGAGGGTCACCTGGTCGGCCAGGATCAGGTTCTGCGCCTCGGTCACGCCGACGATGTTGCCGTCGTAGAGGTAGGCCGCCCCCGTGGGCACGGTGACCGATGCCGTGGCCGACAGCGACACCGTCCCCGGCGTCGAGTCGCGCACCCAGACCTGTGCGCCGTCGGAGACCGGCCCGACGACGGGGACCGTGCCCGCGGCGTCGGAGTACAGCTGGCCCGCGGACACCGAGAGCGTCGCCGTGGTCGCCGGCGTGGAGGTGATCGACACGGTGAACGGGCCGACGGTCGTCCCGATGTCCCCGGACGCCGACGCGGGCGTGATGGTCACGGCGGGCGCGGTGGGCTCGGGCAGCGGGCCCGCGCTCTGGGCCGCGGCCACGACCGCCGCGGTGTCGGAGTGCAGCGGGTTGTAGGCGGTCGAGACGACGAAGTTGTCGGTGAAGTACCAGATGGCGGCCTGCACCGACGCTGCGGTGGCGCTGCTCACGGTCGGGTTGCCGCCGCCGTCAAGGGTGACGGGGTTCTGCTCGAGGATGCGCGCCACGTAGCCCGCGTTCGGGGTGCCCGCCCCGCTCCAGCTGCCGAGGTCGTACCCGTAGCCGATGGACGTGTCGACCCAGAGGTCCGTGCAGTAGAGGAACACCCTGGGCGAGCCGCTGGTGGGAGCCGCCTCGACGATCCCGGCGAAGTCCATGTTCTTGACGACCCAGCCGCTGTGACCCGTCGGGTACGGATCGGTCGGCACCGGCGACGTGGGCGTCGAGGACGGCACGTAGCCGAACGCTCCGGCGCCCGGGCCGAGCGCCGTCACCTCGATGACGTCGGGCAGCGGCGGGGGTGAGCCGACCGCCGTGGTCGTCGTGACACCGGTGGTGCTGGTGTTCAGCGTGGCCGATGCCGTTCCGGGCGACGACGTCGACGCCGCGACGGCGAGGACGCACGCGCACGCGAGCACCACGAGGCCGTGCAGGACGAGGCGTCGGATCGATCGCACGGTCCCCCATCGGCACGTGGATAGCTCCGTTGAAGGCTCCGACCGCCCCCGTGCGGGTGCTTCTCGCCCACCCGGCAGGCGAGATCTCGGCGCTCGGCGCACGTGCTCGGCCGAGCGGTGGGCGGGGACCGCGGACGGTCCCCGCCGTTCGGCTCACCGCAGGTCGTAGCGGTCCAGGTCCATCACCTTGCCGAACGCCGCCGCGAAGTCCCGGGCGAAGCGCTCCTGGCCGTCAGAGGATGCGTACACCTCCGACAGCGACCGCAGGATCGAGTTCGAGCCGAAGACCAGGTCCACCGCGGTGGCCGTCCAGCGCGCCGCCCCCGAGTCGCGGTCCGTCCCCTCGTACGTGTGCTCCTCGCTCGACGTCGTCCAGACCGTTCCCATGTCGAGCAGGTTCACGAAGAAGTCGTTGCTCAGCACGCCCGGCCGGTCGGTGAACACGCCGAGCGGGGTGCTGCCGACGTTGGTGCCGAGCACCCTCATCCCGCCCACCAGGACCGTCATCTCGGGAGCGGTGAGGTCCAGCATGACGGCCTTGTCCAGGAGCAGTCGCTCGGGCTCCGTCTTCTCGCCCACACCGAGGTAGCTCCGGAAGCCGTCGGCCCGGGGCTCCAGCACCTCGAACGACTCGACGTCGGTCTGGTCCTGGGAGGCGTCGGTGCGGCCGGGGTGGAACGGCACGGTGACGGCGACCCCGGCGTCGGCCGCCGCCTTCTCCACCGCGACGGAGCCGGCCAGCACGATCAGGTCGGCGAGCGAGATCCTGACCCCACCGGACTGTGCGGCGTTGAAGTCCGCCTGGATGCCCTCCAGGGTGGACAGCACGTCGCCGAGACCTGCGTTGGACGCCCAATCCTTCTGCGGCGCGAGTCGGATGCGGGCGCCGTTCGCCCCGCCGCGCTTGTCGGTGCCGCGGAAGCTGGACGCGGAGGCCCAGGCGAGCGACACCAGATCCCCGATCGACGCACCGGAGGACAGGATCCGCTCCGTGAGGTCGGCCACGTGCGACTCGCCGACCAGCTCGTGGTCCACCGGCGGGACCGGGTCCTGCCAGAGCTGCGGCTCCGGCACCCAGGGCCCCAGGAGACGCGAGACCGGTCCCATGTCGCGGTGCAGCAGCTTGTACCAGGCCTTGGCGAACGCGTCGGCCAGCTCCTCGGGGTGGTCGAGCCAGCGCCGGGTGATCGGCCCGTAGACCGGGTCGAACCGCATGGCCAGGTCGCTGGTCAGCATCATCGGGGCGTGGCGCACCGACGGGTCGTGTGCGTCCGGCACCTTGTCGGACGCAGAGGGGTCCGTCGGCGTCCACTGCTTGGCTCCGGCGGGGCTCGTCGTCAGCTCCCACTCGTAGCCGTAGAGGTTCTCCAGGAACCCGTTGTCCCAGGTCGTGGGGTTGTTCGTCCACGCTCCCTCGAGCCCGCTGGTCATGGCGTCGTCGCCCACGCCGGAGCCGAACGAGTTGTGCCAGCCCAGGCCCTGGGCCTGCACCGGGCACCCCTCGGGCTCGGGACCGATGTACTCGGGGTCCACCGCGCCGTGGCACTTGCCGAACGTGTGGCCCCCGACGATCAACGCCGCCGTCTCGGTGTCGTCCATCGCCATGCGGGCGAAGGTCTCACGGATGTCGACGGCGGAGGCCAGCGGGTCGGGGTTGCCGTTCGGGCCCTCGGGGTTCACGTAGATCAGGCCCATCTGGACGGCGCCGAGCGGGTTCTCGAGGTCCCGTTCGCCGCTGTAGCGGGCATCGCCCAGCCACTCGTCCTCGTTGCCCCAGTAGACCTCGTCGGGCTCCCAGATGTCGGGACGACCGAAGGCGAAGCCGAACGTCTCGAAGCCCATGGCCTCGAGAGCGACGTTGCCGGCCAGCACCAGGAGGTCGGCCCAGGAGATCGACTGCCCGTACTTCTGCTTCACGGGCCAGAGCAGCCGACGGGCCTTGTCCAGGCTCGCGTTGTCGGGCCAGCTGTTGAGCGGGGCGAAGCGCTGCGCTCCCTGACCGCCACCGCCGCGACCGTCGATCGTCCGGTATGTCCCGGCCGCGTGCCAGGACAGGCGGATGAAGAGCGGGCCGTAGTTCCCGTAGTCCGCCGGCCACCACTCCTGAGAGTCGGTGAGCACGGCCGTGACGTCGGCCTTGAGGGCGTCGACGTCGAGCTCGGCGAAGGCCGCCGCGTAGTCGAAGTCCTCTCCCAGAGGATCGGATGCCGCGCTGTTGCGGTGGAGGACCGACAGGTCGAGCTGGTTCGGCCACCAGTCCTTGTTGGTGCGGGGCGCTCCGCCCTTGGGCTGGGGCTCGGGGATGGCTGGGTTCTCGCTGTCGGACACGATGGATCCTCCGTGGGCGGGTGCGGCGTCGAAGCGGGCGCTCGCCTCTCACCCTAGGAACTGGATCCTCGATCGTGCCGAGATCCGCGATGCAGATGTTCGATCGATCCGATCGAGCCGATCGATGACCGGCTCGGCCGCCCCACGAGACGCTTCGGCTGGGTCAGTCCCGCTGCATGCCCGGAGGCGGCGCGCCCACGGCGAGCTCCCAACCCCGAGCGGCCACGCGCTCGCTGACGAGGCGGGCGACTCCCACGCCGACACCGGCCGCGATCGACCACGCCACCGCCTCACCCCACCCGACCTGGCGGTCCGCCGGGTTCGCCGGCGGATCGCCGTGCGACGGCGCGACCCGGACCCACAGCGCACGGACCACCTTCTGGGCCGCCAGCCCGGCCAGGATCCCCGAACCGGTGGAGACCAGCTTCCAGCCGACCCTGGCGGTCGACGACTCCGGGTCGGCGGCGGACGAGCGGAGTTGGCTCAGCTTCGGCATCGACCGAGGCTACCCACTGGCCCATCGACCGGGCCGACAAGCGTTCTGGCGATGGTGTCCGTCGTCGGACGACGGACACCACCGCCGAAGCGGAAGATCAGGCCGGCGGGCGCACCTTGCCTCAGGCCGGCGGGCCCCCTCTGCCTCAGGCCGGCGGGCCGGCCACGAAGTTGTCGAACAGCAGGATCTGCGGCAGCAACGTCGACGAGCTCGAGGTGTACACGTGCACGCCCACCGACCCGGGCGCCTGCAGCGCCGCCGTGGTGTCGTTCGCCTGCAGGCTCCACGCCGCCGGCTCGGCCGCCGACGCCGGCCAGATCTTGGCGGCCAGCGCCGTCGTCCCGGTCCCGGTGACCTGCAGCTTCACCCGGAGCGCCGTCCCCGGCGTATAGGTGATGCCCGGCAGGGTGTTGACCACGGCGACGTTGCCCTCGGTCCCTGCGACGGTGCGGGACAGGATCGCCGTGACGGTCCCGTTGGAGTTGAAGCGCAGCTTGATCCGGTAGTCGTTGTTGGTCCCGACCCGACGGCCGATCACCGACACGTAGGTCCCCTGCCCCGTCGGCGCGGCGCTGAGGGCGATCGACGTGTCCACCAGCGTGTTGGTCTGGGCCACCGAGCCGAGGAGCGCCGTGCGGTTCACGCCGGCGGTCGTGGCCGAGAGCCGTCCGACGCCGTCGCCGACCGAGTAGTTGGCCGCCGTGCCGCCGGTGGTGCTCCATGCACCGCCGAGGTCGGCGGTGCCGAGACCGGATGCGACCGTGCGGTCGAAGGCGTCGGCGGCGTAGCCCGTCGGAGCGGGCGGTGCCGTCACGACGACGGGCGCCGACGTCGTGGCGGTGGCCCCGTCGTCGTCGGTCACCGTCAGCGTCACCGTGTAGGTGCCGGCTGCGGCATAGGTCCGGGTGGCGTTCGCCCCCGTTCCGGTGGAGCCGTCACCGAAGTTCCACGACCAACCGACGACCGAGCCGTCGGGATCGGACGATCCGGAGCCGTTGACGGAGGCGGTCAGGCCGTTCGTGCTCGACGTGAAGGACGCCGTCGGCGGTGAGTTCGGCGGCGGCGCGGTCACGGTCACCTGCTGCGTCGAGGTGCCGGTGGCACCGTCGTCGTCGGTGACCGTGAGCGTCACGTTGTAGGTGTTCGCCGCCGCGTACGGGTGGCTGGTGGTGGCACCGGTGCCGGTCGTGCCGTCACCGAAGTCCCAGGCGTAGCTGACGATCGTCCCGTCGGGGTCGCTCGAGGCCGATGCGTTCAACCCGGCGGTGAGGCCGGCCGGCGTCGCCGTGAACGACGCCGTCGGGGCGATGTTGGCGGGCGGCGGCCCACCGGTCTGCCCGGAGGCGGCGAAGTGCGCCTGGACCTGGGCGGCGGTGAGGACCTTGGGGTAGACGGCGACCTCGTCGAGCGAGGCGGTGATCGCCTCCTGGGTCGGGGCGCTCGGCCAGGACGACAGGCGGTCGCCACCCAGTCGCCAGTAGCCGTGGAACTGCTGCGGCTCGGTCACCGAGGCGTCGACGTCCACGAGCGAGCCGTCGACGTAGAGCCGCAGGCCGTCGGCACCGAGGGTGCCGACCAGGTGGTGCCAGTTGCCGTCGTTGAGACCGGCCGCGCTGTTGACCGTCGTGCGGGCGCCGAAGTCGGGCCGCACGCCGAAGTGCACCTCACCGTTGCTGGTCATGTAGAGCTTGCGGTCGTTGGTGTTGTTGCCGCTGCGGCCGGTGTTGCTGTTGCCGAAGCCGAGGATCTGCCCGCCCGCCGTGGACGTGGTGTTGACCCACGCCTCGAGCGAGAACGTCGCCGGGCCGGCGTCCCAGAAGGTGGGCGCCGCCACCACGGTGTTGGTCGCCGTGGTGCCGGGCAGAGAGGTCGCCCGGTTGGCGTCGCCGACGATGGCGCCGGCCACGTTGCGGACGGCGTCGGCCTGCAGCGTCAGGTCCTGGCTGCCGGCGGTGTCGAGCACGGTCGTGCCGGACGACTCGCCGAGACGCCACTGGTAGGTCGGGCCGTCGGCCCGGACCGCCGCGGCGTACGCGCTGACCGGCGGCGTCCCCGCCGGAACGGTCGCCGTGGTGGCCGCGCTCGTCGTCGTGTTGCCCAGCGGATCGGTCACGCGGATGCGGTAGGTCTGGCTGGAGCCGGGCGCCGCGGTGCGGTCGAGGAAGCCGAGCGGCGGACGGGACCACCAGTTGGAGCCGTCCCGGGTGATGGTGGACACCACCGTGGCGGTGCCGGCGTTGGCGCCGCGCAGCACCTGGTAGGTGAGGCGCTCGTTGTCGCGGTCCCATGCGGCGGTCCAACCGATCCGCAGGGTTCCGGCCTCGACGGCGGTCACCGTCGGGGTCAGCTGGGCGCCGCCCTGGATCGGGTTGTTGTTCGGCGCCAGGCCACGACGGGCGAAGCGGACCAGGCCCTGCTGGCCGGTGCCGTTGACGGACGGGAACTCGCCGCCCATCACCACGTAGTCGGAGTTGCCCTCGACGGTCCACGCCGCCTGGTAGGAGCCCGTCACCGAACCGGCGGCCAGGGTCGGCAGCCAGTGCAGCAGCTCGGCCGAGGGGATCCCGGCGAAGGGCTGCCAGTTGCCGGTCGCTCCGCGGGCGTTGGTGCGACCGTACGGCGACACGAACTTCGTGAAGGCCTGACCGCGCTGGTACTGGTCCGGCGGCGGGTACTGCGGGTTGCCGCCGATCATCTCGCAGTCGTGGGAGTGGCCCGCGGTGTAGACCACGTCGCCGAGGACCTCGATGCCGTAGTTGTCCCCACGGCAGCCGTTGATCCACTTGATGGCGCCGGTCATCGGGTCGGCGGAGAACTCGCCCTCGAAGTTGGCGGTGGTGGCGCCGCCGCCGAAGTACGCCCAGCCGATGCCGAAGATGCTCTCGCCGTCGGTCGTCAGGTCGGAGATCTGCGTGTTGGTGCCGTAGTTCCGGATGGTCTGGTTGATCGCCCACGGCTGGGCGGAGCCGTTGGTGGCGTCCACCGAGGCCATGCCCGGGTTGAACGTGCCGTTCACGCCGTCGAAGGCGCCGCCGACGATGATGCGGTTGCCCGGCGCGTACGACGTCATCGACACGACGTCGCGGTCCGCCGTCGGCGCCCAGGTCTGGAGGGCGCCGGTCGTGCCGTTGACGGAGGCGAGTCGGGTGCGGCTCTGGCCGCCGACGACGGTGAAGGCACCGCCCATGTAGAGGTTGCCGTTCATGAACTCCAGGGCCGAGACGCGGGAGTTGGCGTTCGGGTTGAAGTTGGAGATCACGGCGCCGGTGGTGGCGTCGAGGGCGACGATCCGGTTGCGCGCCGTCCCGCTCACGGAGGTGAAGTCGCCGCCGACGTAGATGCGGGTGCCGTCGGCCGACGCCTCGATGGCCCGGCCCTGGGCGTTGAGCGACGGCGCCCAGGTGGTGATCAGCTGCCCGGTCTGGATGTTGTAGGCGAGGATGTTCGACCGGGCGGTCTGGTTGGTGCCCGGTGCGGCACCGGCGGGGCGGGACTGGGTGAACTGACCCGTCACGTACACCCGGGTGCCGACCACGACCTGGTCCCAGACCACGCCGTTGATCTGCACGGTCGGCAGCGCGTCGGCGCTCACCGTGGCCGGGAGGTTCGGGTCGTCCTCCGCGGTGTCCGCACCGGCGGAGGACACCCCCACCACGGTGGCGAACGTGGTCGCCGCCATCGCTGCCGCAGCGGTCGCCGCGATCGCCCTCCGGAACCGGAGTCCACTCGTCCTGATGCTCATTGCTGCTCCCCAGCCGCGCGATCGTCCACCGACCGCCCTCCTGCGCGGAGGGTACCTGCGCGCCCACTGCGGGGAAAGGTCCGTGGCCCGATCGGTGCCCGGGCGGGAGAGATCACCCACCCGGGCAGCGAGCGGTGACGTCAGCTCCCGAGCACGGCTCCGGCCACCTCACCGAGGAGCGACACCCGGCCGGGCAGGTGCCCGTTCACGGGCAGGTTGAAGACCACGCCGTCGAGGCCGGCACCGACCACGTCGGAGATCCGCTCGCCGACCGTGTCGGGGTCGCCGACCACGAAGATCTGGCGGACCATGTCCACGTGCTCGTCGCTCCAGCCCTTGGCCTCGGCCATGGCGGCGAGGTCGGCCTCGGCCTCGGCCGTGGTCGGCGCGATGACAGTGCCCTGCAGCATGGTCACGACGATCTCGGACCGGTCGCGACCGAGACGCTCGCAGTGGGCGTCGAGGACCGCCAGCTTGCGCTCGATGTCGGCCGGCGTGGCGATCCCGACCAGGTTCGACTCGTCGGCGTACTGCGCGGCCATGCGCAGCGTCTTGCGCTCGCCGCTGCCGCCGATCATCAGCGGGATCCTCGACAGCGGCGCCGGCGAGTTGACGGCGTCGACCACCTGGTAGTGCTCGCCCTCGAACGTCGGCCGCTCGCCCCGCAGCATCGGCACGATGATCTGCAGCGCCTCCTCCAGCTTCTCGAAGCGGTCGGTGAACGTGCCGAACTCGAAGCCGAGCGAGTTGTGCTCCAGCTCGAACCAGCCGGCACCGATGCCGAGCGTGGCCCGGCCTCCGGAGACCTGGTCCAGGGTCGTGATGGTCTTGGCCAGGAGCGTGGGGTTCCGGTACGTGTTGCCGGTGACCAGCGAGGACAGCCGGACCGTCTCGGTGTGCTGGGCCAGCGCCGCCAGCACCGAGTAGCACTCGAGCATCGGCTCGTCGGGTCGACCGATGCCCGGCAGTTGGTAGAAGTGGTCCATCACCATCACGCGGTCGAAGCCGGCGGCCTCGGCCTCCTTGGCCTGGTCGACGACGGTGTCGAAGAGCGCCTCGGCCGGGACGCCGGGGTACGTGAAGTTGGGGATCTGATAGCTGAGACGGGTCATCGGGGCCTCCATGGACGGAACCCCCGGAGTCTGGCGCTTCGGTCGGGGATCTGCCGGCCGGGCCGCGGACGTCAGCCGGGCTGGATGGTCCTCAGCCGGCGCGGGGTCGTCCTCAGCCGGGCGCGAGGTAGTCCTCGAGCCGACCGATCCGGAAGCCCTCGGCCCGGGCGCGGGCCACGACGTCGTCGAGGTCCGCGTTCAGCGTGACCCGGTAGTGCATGAGGATGATGTCGCCCGGCTTCAGCGGCCCGTCCTGCATGGTGAGCTTCCCGTCGTTGGTCGACCCGGTCCACAGCACCACGGCCCGGTACCCGCACTCCGCGGCGATGCGCCGGACCATGTCGTTGGAGTTGCCGTACGGCGGCCGGAACAGCGTCGGCCGCTGGCCGAACAGGTTCGTGAACGTCTCGGCCGGCTCGCATATCTCCCGACGGGCGGCGGCCTCTCCGGTGGTGCGCAGGTTCGGGTGGTTGATGGTGTGGGTCTGGATGGAGCCGCCGTGGGCGAGCGTTCCCTGCCAGAACGCAGGATCGGCCTCTGCGTTCGGACGCGTCAGGAACGAGGTGAAGGGCACGCCCAGGCTCGCGAAGTGGTCGAGGTACGTGGGGTCCCGGATCTGGCCGTCGTCGATGGTGATGAAGATGACCCGGTCGGTCGTGTCGACCCGCCGCACGAGGGGCGCCATCCCGTCGACCACGGGCAGCGGCGTCACCGCCGCAGGTGGCGGGGCGAGCAGGTCGTTGGGAGGTGCCGTGGTCGTGGTGGGCGCGGTGGTCGTCGGCGCCGTCGAGGTCGGAGCGGTCGAGGTCGACGTCGGGGTCGACGTCGCGGCGCTCTCCACCTTCGACGAGCGGGTTCCGGCCAGCACGCCCACACCGACGGCGACGACGAGGAGCACGACGGCGACCATGGCGATCCGTCGCCGTGATCGGGGCGGCGTATCCCGCCGGCGCCGGACCACACGGGGAACCTCTGGCGACCCGTCGGACACGTCCAGGACGGTAGTGGGTGACGCGGGTGTGACCACAGATCCCCGCGACTGTTCCCGTGTAGTGACCCGTTCGGGTCACCACACGGGAGCAGAGGAGCTGATCGACGGCCCGATAAGCCCACGTACTCGGCCAGGTGCTCGCCGGTGAGCGTCGAGCGGGCTGCGACCAGGTCGCTCGGCGTGCCCTCGAAGACCACGCGCCCGCCGTCGTGGCCGGCGCCGGGACCCAGGTCGATGATCCAGTCGGCGTGCGCCATCACGGCCTGATGGTGCTCGATGACGATCACCGACCGCCCGCCGTCGACCAGCCGGTCGAGGAGCCCGAGCAGCTGGTCGACGTCCGCCAGGTGGAGGCCGGTGGTCGGCTCGTCGAGCACGAACACGTCGGACTTCTCGCCCATGTGGGTCGCCAGCTTGAGTCGCTGGCGCTCGCCGCCCGACAGCGTGGTGAGCGGCTGCCCGATCGTGAGGTACCCGAGGCCGACGTCCGCGAGCCGCTGGAGGATCCTGTGCGCAGCGGGAACAGCGGAGTCGCCCTCACCGAAGAAGCTCTCGGCCTCCGAGACCGACATGGCGAGCACCTCGCTGATGTCGCGGCTGCCGAAGCGGTACTCCAGCACCGAAGCGTCGAAGCGCTTGCCGTCGCAGACCTCGCACGGGGTGGCGGTGCCGGCCATGATCCCGAGATCGCTGTTGATGACGCCGTTGCCGTTGCAGTTCGGGCACGCGCCCTCTGAGTTGGCGCTGAAGAGCGCCGGCTTGACGTCGTTGGCCTTGGCGAAGGCCTTGCGGATCGGGTCGAGCAGCTTGGTGTACGTCGCAGGGTTGCTGCGCCGGGACCCGCGGATGGGCGTCTGGTCGATCGACACGACCTCGTCGCGGCCCGACACCGACCCCGAGATGAGCGAGCTCTTGCCGGAACCCGCCACCCCGGTCACGACCACGAGTGCGCCGAGCGGGATGTCCACGTCCACGTCGCACAGGTTGTGGGTCGACGCACCTCTGATCTCGAGCGCGCCGGTGGGCGTGCGGACCTGCTCCTTGAGCTGCGCCCGGTCGCCGAGGTGACGGCCGGTCGCCGTGTCGCTGGACGTGAGGCCCTCGACGGTGCCCTCGAAGCAGATCGTCCCGCCGGCGGATCCGGCTCCCGGGCCCAGGTCCACCACGTGGTCCGCGATCGCGATCGTCTCCGGCTTGTGCTCCACGACCAGCACCGTGTTGCCCTTGTCGCGCAGCCGCAGCAGCAGCTGGTTCATCCGCTCGATGTCGTGCGGATGGAGGCCGACGGTCGGCTCGTCGAACACGTAGGTCACGTCGGTGAGCGAAGAGCCGAGATGGCGGATCATCTTGGTGCGCTGCGCCTCGCCGCCCGACAGGGTGCCCGACGGCCGATCGAGGCTGAGGTAGCCGAGACCGATCTCGACGAACGAGTCGAGCGTGTCGACCAGCGCCTCCAGCAGCGGCGCCACTGTCGGCTCGTCCAGCGCCCTGATCCACTCGACCAGATCGCTGATCTGCATCGAGCAGAGATCCGCGATGCTCCGGCCGTCGATCGTGGAGGACCGGGCGAGGGCGCTCAGACGCGTGCCGTCGCAGTCCGGACACGTCGTGAACGTGACCGCCCGCTCCACGAAGGCACGGATGTGGGGCTGCATGGCGTCGACGTCCTTGGACAGGAACGACTTCTTGATCTGCGGGATGAGCCCTTGGTACGTGAGGTTGATGCCGTCGACCTTGATCTTGGTCGGCTCCTTGTGGAGCAGGTCGTCGAGCTGGCGCTTGGTGAACTTCTTGATCGGCGTGTCCGCGTCGAAGAACCCGCAGCCGTTGTAGATGCGGCCGTACCAGCCCTCCATGCTGTAGCCGGGGATCGTGAGCGCGCCCTCGTTGAGCGACTTCTCCTCGTCGTAGAGCGCGGTGAGATCGATGTCGTTGATCGATCCCCGGCCCTCGCACGTGGGGCACATGCCGCCGGTGATGCTGAAGGTGACCTTCTCCTTGGTGGTCCGACCGCCCTTGTCGCTCGTGACGGCCCCTGCGCCGCTCACCGACGCCACGTTGAAGGAGAACGCCTGCGGGGAGCCGATGTGGGGCGTGCCGAGTCGGCTGTAGAGGATGCGCAGCATCGCGTTGACGTCGGTCGCCGTGCCGACCGTGGAGCGGGGGTCGGACCCCATGCGCTCCTGGTCCACGATGATCGCCGTGGTCAGGCCGTCGAGGACGTCGACGTCGGGCCGGGCCTGCGTCGGCATGAACCCCTGCACGAACGCGCTGTAGGTCTCGTTGATCATCCGCTGGGACTCCGCGGCGATCGTGCCGAACACCAGCGAGCTCTTCCCCGACCCCGACAGCCCGGTGAACACGGTCAGCCGTCGCTTGGGGATCTCGACGTTGACGTCCTTGAGGTTGTTCACCCGGGCGCCCTGCACCCGGATGAGGTCGTGGCTGTCGGCCACGTGCCTGTCGCCCGCACCTCGGGCGGTCGCCACCTTCTCGCCGGCGGCCGTCCTGCTGGTGGGCTTCCTGGCTGCCGCCGTCTTCGTCGCAGGCCTCTTGGCCGCTGCCTTCTTGGCCGTGGCCTGCTTGCTGGCGGGCTTCCTGGCGGCGCGGGTGGGTGTGGCAGAGGGCTTCGTGGTCCCCATGGGTCGGCGGTCCTCCGGATCGCTCAGCGGGCTTCCTGGATCCGCAGCATGTTGCCCGCTGGGTCGCGCACCGCGCAGTCCCGGAGCCCGTAGTCCTGCTCGATCGGCTCCTGCACGATCTCCGCGCCGCCCGACTCCAGCGATGCGAACGTCGAGTCCAGGTCGGGGGTCGCCAGGTTCACCCCGAAGTAGCTGCCCTTGGCGATGAGCTCGAGCAGCGTCGTCCGCTCCTCCTCGGAGAGGCCCGGGGTCACTCCCGGCGGGTGCAGGACGATCGCGGTGTCGGGCTGGCCGGCCGGGCCGACGGTGATCCACCGCATGTCGCCGTGACCGACGTCGAGACGGACGTCGAAGCCGAGGACGTCCCGGTAGAAGGCGAGCGACGCCTCGGGGTCGAGGTGCGGCAGGAAGCTGGAGTGGATGGTGATGTCCATGGCTCCCACCCTAAGGAGCGGTCGGGACCGGGGCTTCTCGAATCCTGACTGGTCGCGTGACCTGCTTCGCCACGCACGGCGGGATGCCCTCGGTGGACAGCGCCCGGTCCCGGTAGGTGCTGGGCGGCATGCCGACGAGCTCGGTGAAGCGGGTGCTGAACGTGCCCAGCGATGAGCAGCCGACGGCGAAGCACACCTCGGTCACGGACCTGTCGCCGAGGCGCAGCATGGCCATCGCCCGCTCGATGCGCCGGGTCATGAGGTAGCTGTACGGCGACTCGCCGAACGCGGCGCGGAACTGACGGCTCAGGTGGCCGGCGGACATGTTGGCGCCGCGCGCGAGCGACTCCACGTCGAGGGGCTGGGCGAAGTCGCGGTCGATCCGGTCCTTCACCCGCCGCAGCACCACCAGGTCCTGCAGTCGACGGTCGCCGACGCCTCCGCTGCTCATGGGCCCGATGGTGCCACGCGACGCGGAATCGGGCCGCGCGTCGATCCGGACCGGAAGCCGATTGAATCTATACCGACTGGTCGGTACAGTTTCCGCCGGAGGCGCGAGGCCATGACCCGCATGACACGACGAGAGGTTGCGGCGCTGCTGACCCTGACGCTGCCGGTGCTGCTGATCTCGATGGACAACACGATCCTCGGCTTCGCCGTCCCGGAGATGAGCGCCGCGCTCTCGCCGACGAGCAACCAGCTGCTGTGGATCATCGACATCTACTCCTTCGTGCTCGCTGGCCTTCTGGTCACGATGGGCGCTGTCGGCGAGCGCGTCGGACGGCGCCGACTCCTCCAGTTCGGCGCCGCCGGGTTCACGATCGCGTCGCTCGCCGCCGCGTTCGCGCCGAACGCCGAGGCGCTCATCGCCGCTCGCGCTCTGCTGGGCATCGCCGGCGCCACGCTGCTGCCGTCCACGCTCTCGCTCATCCGCAACGTGTTCCCCGACGACCTCACGCGGCGCACCGCTCTGGCCGTGTGGTCCGCGATGTTCGCCGTGGGATCGGCGTTCGGTCCCATCTTCGGAGGGTTCCTCCTGGAGCACTTCTGGTGGGGTTCGGTCTTCCTCCTCGGGGCACCCGTCACCGCGCTCCTCCTCGTCGCCGCCCCCCGCTACGTGCCCGAGTCCAAGGACCCCGCTCCCCCGCCGTTCGACCTCGTCAGCGCAGCTCTGTCGATGGTCGCCATGTTCCCGATCGTCGTCGCCATCAAGACGATGGCCGAGCACGGCGTGACACCGGCGGCCGTCGCAGCGATGGCGGTCGGCCTCACCAGCGCCACGCTGTTCGTCCGACGTCAGCGCCTCCTGGACCAGCCGATGATCGACGTCGTGCTGTTCCGCCGCCCGAGGTTCCGGACCGCGGTCGTCGCCGGCATCGCGGCCTGCTTCGGATTCGCCGGATCGCTGTACGTCGCCACCCAGTACTTCCAGATCGTCATCGGTCTCTCGCCGCTGCGCGCCGGGGTCCAGCTCCTGCCCGCCGTCGTCGCGACGATCGCCGTGACGATGGCGACGCCACGGCTCGCCGGTCGGTTCGGCCCGTTCCCGGTGATCGCCTCGGGCCTGTCGGTGTCGGCCGCCGGGTTCGTCGTCCTGGCCCAGGTCAGCGGGACCGGCCTGCTCGTCCCGACCGTCGGGCTCAGCCTCATCAACGCCGGGCTGGCCATGGCGATGACCGTCGCGGTGGACGGCATCGTCGCCTCGGTCCCGCCCGAGCGGGCCGGGGCCGCCGCATCGGTGTCGGAGACGGCCAACGAGCTCGGCATCGCTCTCGGCACGGCCGTCCTCGGATCCGTGGTCGCCGCCACCTACCGGGCCCAGCTCGTCCCGGTGCCGGGCGTCGACCGGGCCACGATGGCGACCGCGTCGCAGACGCTCGGAGCGGCGGAGGCGGCGGCGATCGAGCTGGGCGGCTCCGCCGGGGCGGCCCTCCGAGAGGTCACCCACGCAGCGTTCACCTCCGGGATGCGCACGGCATCGTGGGTTGCCGTCGGCGCCCTGGCGCTGGCGGCCATCATGGCGGTCCGAGCCCGCCGGGCCGCCGAGGACGAGGTGCCCTCGCCGGCGATGGCTCACTGACCGGAGAGACCGTGCCCCGACCCTCGTCACGCGACCGCATCCTCGATGCGTTGGAGGACCAGCTCCTCGACGAGGGCCACGCGTCCGTGACGCTCGACTCGGTGAGCCATCGGGCCGGCGTGTCGAAGGGCGGGCTCACCTACCACTTCGCGTCGAAGGCGGCCCTCTACGACGGCTTCGTCGACCGTCTGATGGAACGGGTCGAGGCCTGGGTCGGCGACGCCCCTCCCGAGCCCGGAGCAGCGGTGCGCTTCTACCTGACGTTCGAGGAGTCCGAGGCCGACGACCCCTATGCACCGCTGTGGCGGTCGATGGACGCGTCGATGCACGCGGCGGAGGCGGAGCCCGGGCTGACCGAGCGCATCGCCCGGGTCCAGGACGACCTGACCGCGCCGCTCCGGGTCCTCGACCCGCTGCTCGCCGAGCACGTCCGGCTCGTCGGCAACGGGATGTACATGGACAAGCTGCTGGGCACCTCGCCGCCCGGCAGCGCCGAGCTCCGGGCCCGCCTGATCGACGACCTGGCGCGGGCGGCCGTCGGCCGCTGACCCGGCCCGACCACAGGACGACCTGACGGCCCGACGGACCGACGGCTGACGTCCCGGCCGGTTGGCACGATGTGGGGATCCGGTCCGATCACCTCCTCCGTACGGTGCCGGTGGGCACCGACGCACCGTCGGAGCACGAGGAGGGACCGTGAGCCGCATCAGTCGCCGGGCACCGAGCACCGCCGTCCACCCGGCCGTCACGCTGCTGGCCGCCGCGTGCGCCGCACTTCTGCTCGTGTCCTGCGGGGATGCCGGCACGCCCGCAGAGGGGCCCGACACGTCCGAGGGCAGGAGCTCCTCGACATCCGCTCCCGACCCGGCCGCAGTCGGCCTCTACCGTGGCGAGCTCGACGGCGGGTCGCCCGTCGTCGTCGCGATCGACGACGGCGGTCGGGTGCTCGTGTCGTGGCAGACGGTCGAGTGCGGGGACGACACGGTCGCCGCCGAGCTGGATCCGACCGACGCGCTCGGCCGCCTCGACGACGGCCGGTTCACCGCCACCGGAGCGGTCACCGACGAGATCCTCGACGGCGACTACACGACGACCGAGGTCACGGCCGACGGCCAGCTGGCGGCCGACGGCCTCCGCGGCACCCTCAGGGTCGTCGACACCTACGTCAACGGGCAGGGAGAGGACCTCGGCATCGATCCGAGCGTGTGCGACACCGGCGAGATCGACTGGACGGCCGAGCGGGATCCCACCGGCGATCCGCTGGCGGTGTTCGTCTTCCGCGACACGGCGGACGGCGACACGACGTCGTTCGACCGGTTCGTCGGGGCGGGAGGGTCGCCCGCCGTCGTCCAACCCATCCGGGGGACGAACCTGGTCGAGAACGTCTCGGCCTCCTGCATCGCCGAGCACGTCGACGAGATGGGCCTGTACGTCGGCGTCGGCGATGACACGTCGCCCTTCCCCGGCGACGACGCCGGGGCGACCATCGAGCACCTGGTCGCCGCGGGAGTGCCGGTCCCCCCGTGCCACGCCGCCTCGTAGCGATCTGCGGAGCGGAACGACGAGATCCTGTGCGACGCGACCCCTATATCGCCGCCGGGGTCAGTCGAAGAGGTCGGGGTCCGACTCGACGATGTCCTGCCAGAGCGGCTGGTAGGAGAACCAGCCCGCCAGCGGGAACCCGGTGAGGTCCCGGGTGTAGCGGGCGTCGTCGGGGGCGATCAGCTTGGGGGTGCCCGCCGCCTCCGCCAGGAGCTGCGCCTGGCAGCTCCGTTCCATGGTGATGTACCACCACGCGGCCTCGTCGACGGTCTGGCCCACGGTGAAGTGGCCGTGGTTCTGGTGGATCGCCGCCTTGTGGCCGCCCAGCCCGGCGGCCAGCGCCTTCCCGGCCGACTCCTCGAAGACCACCCGGCCGCCTTCCTCGGTCACGACGACGTGGTCCTCGAAGAACACGCACGCGTCCTGCGTGATGGGGTCGAGCGTGCGGCCGAGGGACGACCACGCCTTGCCGTGCACCGAGTGGGCATGGGCCGCCGCGACGATGTCGGGCCGGGCCTCGTGGACCGCGGCATGGATGACGAACGCGGCCCGGTTGACCCGGCGGTCGCCCTCCACGACGGTGCCGTCGGGGCCGACCAGCAGGAGGTCCGAGACCCTGATGCGGCGGAAGCTGAGGCCGAACGGGTTCACCCAGAAGTGATCGGTGAGCTCGGGGTCGCGTGCCGTGATGTGGCCGGCGACGCCCTCTCCGAAGCCGAAGCGACCGAAGATCCGCAGGGCGGCGGCGAGACGCTCCTTGCGGTGCTGACGCTCCTCCTCGACGGTGTCGAACGTCGGCGGTGCGTCGTGGTGGACGATCTGACGATCGCCGATCGTGGATACCTGCACGGGGGCCTCCGGGTGCGTGTGCGAGCGCTGGCGCCACGAGCAGACCACGACAGGCGCCCCGACGCAACGCGGCACGGGCCACGGGCCCCGGCGACGTCAGCTCGACGTGATCGTGGTCGTGGTCGCGACCACGCTCGGGCGCCGCGGCGTCGAGCTGAAGCCGAACCGCACCGGCGGCCACACGTCGGCGAGAGGACCGAGGTCCTCGCCGGACCACGACGCCTCGACCGATGCGACCGCGTGCTGGTCGGTCGCTCCGTAGAACTCCGTCCGGCCGTTGCCCGCGCTGCCCCGCGTCCGCACGCCGCGCAGGACGAGGCGAGCAACGGGGTCGAGCACGGTGCACCACGCCGGCGACTCGGCGACCGGGCGCGGCACCACGCGCAGGAGGCGACCGAGCCACGTCCTCGGGCCGACGCCCAGGCGGATCCGGAGGTCGCCGGCGTTGCACTCGAGCCGGCCGGGCGACCGCTCGACCTCGACGGGCAGGACCCGGACCTCGTCGAAGCGGTACGTGGTGGACACCAGCTCGGCGACCTCGTCGGACGGCGCCAGCAGGATCCGGTGGCCCGACGGGGTCTCGGCCATGACGTCCGCGAAGGGCCCGAACGGCGACTCGGGCCACCTGCCGATCACGATCCGGTGGCCGGAGCGCGTGCCGAACCCCGAGATCTCGCCCCGATACCGCTGCCGCACGTCGCACTCCCGTCCCTCGCCCAGTCCGGGTCATCATGTCGCGGGAGCGCCATGGTCCGGGATCGCGTCCGTCGGGGTACGGACGACCCACTCGGCGCACCGGACGCTCGGTCCGTGGGCGTCCGACGGCACCGCACCGGGTCCGGACACATGGGATCCCGGTGCATCCGGATGACCCGTCGGCGACGAACACAGGGGAGGAGGACGACCGAACCCATGACCACCGACCTGCACCCCAGCGATCCGCCCGGAGCCGGCGATCACGCGGCGACCCGTGGGGGGTCCGGTTCCGCCTCCGGCGTGATCACCATCGTCGGCGCCCTGGTCGTCGGCGCGCTGGTGGCGACGGCCGGCAGCGTCGGCGGCATCCGTCTGGGAGCGATCCCGGTGTTCGCAGCGTGCGCCCTCCTGGCTCTGGCGATCAACTGGATCGCCTTCGTGCCGGCGTGGCTCGGACGGACCGAGCGCTTCTACGACCTGGTCGGCACCCTCAGCTACCTCGCCGTGGTGACGCTGGCGTTGGTCGCCGGCTCGGGCTCCGCCACCTCTGTTCTGCTGGGGGCGCTCATCGCCGTGTGGGCGCTGCGCCTCGGCTGGTTCCTGGTGTCGCGGATCCGTCGCGACGGCAACGACGGACGCTTCGACGCCATCAAGACCGACCCGGTGAAGTTCCTGGTCAGCTGGACGCTCCAGGCGCTGTGGGTGGTCATGACCGCCAGCGCGGCGCTGGCGGCGATGACGAGCGACGTCGACGTGTCGCTCGTGTGCGTGTTCACCTTCGTCGGCGTCCCGGTCTGGCTCCTCGGCTTCACGATCGAGGCCGTCGCCGACGCGCAGAAGCGCCGCTTCCGGGCCGACCCGGCCAACAAGGGCCGGTTCATCACGACCGGCCTCTGGTCCGTGTCGCGCCACCCGAACTACTTCGGGGAGATCACCCTGTGGGTCGGCATCGCCATCATCACGCTGCCGATCCTGACCGGCTGGCAGTACGTGACTCTGGTGTCGCCGTTCTTCGTGACGCTGCTGCTCACGAAGATCAGCGGCATCCCCATGCTGGAGGCTCGGGCCAGGAAGCGCTGGGGCGACGACCCGGAGTACGTCGACTACGTGCGGCGCACCTCGGTGCTGGTGCCGCGGCAGCCCCACAAGGGCTGAGGCCGGACAGCTCTCCCTGCGACACGGTCGGGCGAACAGGTCCGCTGCCGTAGGTTGGCGTCCCGATGGACGACGAGGTGCTGGCATCCCGACTGCGCGGGTTCGGGACGACGATCTTCGCCGAGATGTCGGCGCTGGCCGCCGAGACCGGCGCCATCAACCTCGGACAGGGAGTCCCCCACGACGACCCTCCGCAGGTGATGATCGACGTCGCCGTGGGGTCCATCCGGTCCGGACGGAACCAGTACCCACCCGGGCCGGGCGAACCGGGTCTGCGGAGGGCCATCGCCGAGCACCGTCACCGGTTCTGGGGCGTCGAGCTCGATCCCGAGACCGAGGTGCTGGTCACGGTCGGCGCGACCGAGGCGATCGCCGCCGCGATCCTCGGGCTCTGCGAGCCGGGCGACGAGGTGATCGCGTTCCAGCCCACCTACGACTCCTACGGCGCCGCGGTGTCGATGGCGGGCGCCCGGCTGCGCCCGGTCACCCTGCAGTGGCCGGACCTCCACCTGGACGTCGAGGCTCTCCGCGCCGCCGTGTCGCCCCGCACCCGGCTGGTGTTGCTGAACTCACCGCACAACCCGACCGGCAAGGTGTTCGACGACGCCGAGCTCGCCGCCGTCGCGGACCTGTGCGTCGAGCACGACCTGCTGGCGATCACCGACGAGGTCTACGAGCACCTCGTGTTCGACGGTGCACACCGCCCGCTGTCGACCCTGCCGGGCATGGCGGAGCGGACCCTGTCGATCTCCTCGGCCGGCAAGACGTTCTCCTGCACGGGTTGGAAGGTCGGCTGGGCGACCGGCCCGGCAGCCCTGGTGCGGGCCACGAGGACGGCCAAGCAGTTCCTCACGTTCACGGCCGGCGGACCGTTCCAGGACGCGGTCGAGGTCGGCCTGGGCCTGGACGAGCAGTTCTTCCGCGACCGCTGCGACGATCTGCGAGCCCGACGCGACCTGCTGTGCGCCGGGCTCACCGAGGCCGGCTTCGACATCCGGGTCCCCGCCGCCACCTACTTCGTCACTGCGGACGTCCGCCCGTTCGGACACGCCGACGGCGTCGCGTTCTGCCGTGAGCTCCCCCACGACCGGGGAGTCGTCGCGGTTCCGACGTCGGTCTTCTACGACGACCCCGCCCTCGGCCGGCACCTGGTCCGGTTCGCCTTCTGCAAGGACGTCGAGCTGCTGGACCAGGCGGTCGGCCGGCTGACGAGCTGAGTCTCCGCCCCGCGCACGTCCGATGGTTGCGCCGAGAGCCGAGGCGCCGGCGACACGCAGGGGCTGCGTACCCTTGGGCCGTGCCGACCGTCCCCGCCACGGCGTCCGACCACCCCGACACGTGGAAGTTCGACTTCCCCGTGTACCACCCCGCCGACCTGGCGGCGTGGCGCAGCTGGCTCGAGGCGCACCACGACGACACCCGCGGCGTGTGGGTGGTGTCGTGGAAGAAGGCGAGCGGCCGCGAGCCGGTCCCCTACGAGGACCTCGTGCTCGAGGCCCTGTGCTTCGGCTGGATCGACTCGACCGTGAACGCGCTCGACGACGAGCGCGGCATGCAGCTCATGACGCCCCGCAAGGCGCGGAGCGGCTGGACTCGGCTGAACCGGCGGAGGGTCGCGGAGATGGAGGCGCAGGGGCGCATGACCGACGCAGGACGGCGCGCGGTCGCCATCGCTCAGGAGAACGGGTGGTGGACGCTCGCCGACTCCGTCGAGGACCTCATCGAGCCCGACGACCTCACCGCTGCGCTCGACGCGGAGCCGGCCGCTCGCTCGACCTGGGACGGGTTCCCGCCGTCGGCCCGCAAGCAGATGCTCTGGTGGCTGATCACCGCCGCCAAGCCGGAGACCCGGCGGCGGCGCATCGCGAAGATCGTGTCCGACGCGGCCGACGGCCGCCGCGCCCAGGGCTGACCCTCCCACCCAAGGGTGATGTGATGCGTACGACCGGATTTCCCGGTCGAACGCATCACAGAAGCCCGGGGGGCCGGGTCGTACGCACCCGGCCGGCCTCCACGTGCAGCACCAGGTCCGGCGAGCCCGACGGGGCACCGACGTGCGCGATGTGGATCGTGGTCCGTCCGGCGCGCCACGCCGCGACGCCGTCGAGGACCCCTCGGGCGGTGTCCTCGTCCAGGTGGGCGGTCGCCTCGTCCAGGATCAGGATCGACGACTCGGCCAGGAGCGCCCGGGCGATCATCAGACGCTGGCGCTCGCCCCCGCTCAGTCGGCTGCCGTCCTCGCCTGTCCGGGCGTCCAGGCCCTCCGGCTGCCGGTCGAGCCAGCCCCCCAGCCCCGCCGCGACGCACGCGGCGACGAGTCGGTCGTCATCCGCGTCGGCGTCGCCCAGCCGGAGGTTGTCGCGGACCGTGGTGTCGAACAGGTGGTCGTGCTGCGCCACCACCGCCACCGCGGCACGGGTGCGGTCCGACGGCTGCATCCTGATGTCCACCCCGTCGATCGAGACGGATCCGCTCTGCTGCTCCCAGAACCGGAGGAGCAGAGCTGCGATCGTCGACTTGCCCGAGCCGCTCGGCCCGACCACCACCACCTGGGCACCCGCCGGCACCGAGAACGACGCGTCGTCGAGGACGTCGGGACCGTCGGCCGTGTAGCGGAACCGGACCCGGTCGAACGTGATCGAGCCGTCACCCGGGTACGGCGGGACCGGCTCCGACGGCGTGGGCTCGGTGATCGTCGCCGGGGAGTCGACCAGGTCGGTCAGCCGGGCCGCCGCTCTGCGGGCACGGTCCAGGTGCTCGACGGCCAGCGCCAGCGGGGCCACCGCCTCGAACGTGGCGATCGACGCGAGCGGCACCATCGCCAGCCACTCCCCCTCCAGCCGGCCCTCGGTCACCAGCGGAACGGCGACCGCCAGGGTCGTCACGGCGACGAGCCCTCCGAGGAGGCCGACGAGTGCCAGGTTCAGGCCCCGCGCCGAGGCCAGTCGACGCTCCGCCGCCCGTCGACGGTCGGTGAGCTCCTGCAACCGCCGGGCGAACAGGTCCTCGCGCCCGTAGGCCACCAGGTCGGCCAACGCGGAGATCGACTCGACCGACACCGCTCCGAGCTCGGCCTGCTCGGCGACCAGGACGCCCGACGCCGCACGGCTCAGTCGGCGGGTGGCGAGCGGGACCGCGACGCCCCCCAGCAGCAGGAACACCAGGAGAGCGACACCCAAGGACGGGTCGAGGACGCCGAGCGCCACGGCCCCGACGCCGCAGGCCATCACGGCCGCGATCGGCGGGGCGATGACCCGCAGCGCCAGGTCCTGGAGCGTGTCGACGTCGTCGACGATCCGGGTGAGGACGTCACCGGATCGCCGATCGACCAGCGACGCGGGAGCCGTCGGCTCGACGCCCCGGAAGAACCACACACGGATCCTCGTGAGGATGCGGAACGTGCCGAGGTGGCCGACGTACCGCTCCAGGTAGCGGCCGACGGCCCGCGTCACGGCGAAGAACCGCACACCGACGGTCGCGAGGGTGAGGGTGGCGGTGGTGTCGACGAGGGCGGAGCGGGAGATCAGGTTCCCGGCCAGCGAGATCAGCCCGATCCCGGCGATCAGCGTGAGGCCGCTCAGCAGCGCCGCGGCCAGCACCCACCACCGCAGCGTCCCGGTCGCCGAGACCACGCGGGCGAGCGGCCCGGCCCGCCGCCGATCGATCCGACCGCGTGCCGCAGTCACGCCCCGACCGCCTCGACCCGTCCGTCGAGCAACCGGACCTGTCGGTCCGCCATGGCGATCGTCGCGGGCCGATGGGCGATCACCAGTGCGGTCCGTCCTGACAGCAGGCGACCGATGGCGTCGATCAGCTCCGTCTCGGTGTGCTCGTCGAGATGGGCCGTGAACTCGTCCAGGACGATGACGGGCGCGTCGCGCAGGGCCGCACGGGCGATCGCCAGGCGCTGGCGCTGACCGCCGCTCAACCCGAGCCCGCGCTCACCGATCACCGTGTCGAAGCCGTCCGGGAGCGCGTCGATGAAGTCCAGCGCGCTGGCCACCTCGGCGGCGGAGCGGACCCGCGTGCGCGACGCCCCGGGGTCGCCCAGCGCGATGTTGTCCGCGATCGTCCCTGCGACCAGGCTCGGCCGCTGCGGCACCCACGCCACCTGTCGTCGCCATGTCGCCGGGTCCCACTCCTGCAGCGGCCGCCCGTCGACGAGGATCCGGCCTTCGGTCGGCTCGACGAACCGGAGGAGGAGCCGGGCCAGGGTGGTCTTGCCGACGCCGCTGGGACCGGTGATGGCCAGGGTCTCACCGGCGGAGACCGACAGCGTCAGGCCGTCCAGCGCAGGCCGGTCCGATCCGGGGTAGCCGTAGCTGACGTCGACGATCTCCAGTGCCGGGGCCGCGGGCAGCACCCCAGCGGCGGGCGCCGTCGAGGTCGTCGGCCGGGGGGCCAGCGCCGGCAGCGCCAGCAGCTCGTCGATCCGTTCGAGCGCTGCCCGGCCGGACTGACCGGCGTGGTACTCGAGCGCGAGGCGCCGGAACGGGACGAAGAACTCGGGGACCAGCACCAGGACGGCCAGCGCCGTGGCGAACGACAAGGTCCCGTCGACCACGCGGAAGCTGATCTGCACCGCAGCGAGCGCCGTCGCTGCGGTCGCCGCCCACTCCATCACCAGCGACGTCTGGAACGCTGTCCGCAGCACCTCCATGGTGGAGTCGCCGAACCGGCGGCTGACCGACTCGATGGCGTCGGCGCCGTCGTCGGACCGACGGAAGGCCTTGAGCGTGGCGAGCCCGCGGACCATGTCCAGGTAGAACGCGCTCAGCCAGCCGAGCTCGTCGAAGCGCCGTTGGGTGAGCGCTCGGGTGCGACCTCCGATGACCGCGAGCAGCAGGACCAGCATCGGACCGGTGAACAGGAGGATGAGCGTGGTCCACGGGTCCAGCGCCAGCACGGCGCCGAACACCACGACGGGCGCCAGGACGCCGAGGGCCGCCGCCGGGACGAACCTGGTCACGTAGTCGTGCAGCGCCTCCACCCCGGCCCCGACCGTGGACGCCACCTCGCCGGTGCGCTCGTCGGTCATGCCTGCCGGCCCGACCGCGACCAGGTGGTCGACGAGCTCGCGGCGCACGTCGGCCCGCACCGACCCCGAGGCGCGGTCCGCCGACACCTCCGCCGCCCAGCCGCACAGGCCCCGCACCACGAGCAGGCCGACCATCGCCAGCAGCCGTGGCGCCACGTCGTCCAGCTCGGCTCCACCCAGGAACACGGCGTCGACGACCGAGGCCAGCACCAGCAGCCAGCCCACGGTCAGGACGACGGACAGCACGCCCGCCGACGCCGTGCCCGCGAGCAGCAGTGCCACTCGGCGGTCGCGGAGCAGCAGTCCGGTCAGCGGCGACGGTCTCCGGGAGATCTGCTCGACCTCAGTAGCTCTCGTCGTCGAGCACGACCTTGCCGCGGAAGAAGTAGTAGACGCCTGCGGTGTAGAGCAGGACGAACGGCATGCCGATCACGGCGATCACCGTCATCACCTGCAGCGTCGGCTCGGCGGACGCCGCGTTGTGGATCGTGAGGTCATAGGCCGGGTCCGTCGACGACGGCAGGAGCACCGGGTAGAGGCCGGCGGCGACGGTGGCCATCAGCAGGCCGATGGTCGCGGCGGACGCGAGGAAGGCCGACAGGTACAGCTGGCGGTGGATCTGGCGCCACGCCGCGAGCGTCGCCACGAGCGCCGCCACCGGGAACACCCCGATCCACAGCCGGTCGGCGTACGTGTCGGAGATCGGGTTGTCGAGCAGCAGCGTCCACACGACGAGCACGGTCATCATGACGAAGAACGCCGCCATCAGCCGCGGGATCAGGCGGGTGATCCGCTCGAGCAGCTCGCCGTCGGTCTTGAGCGTGAGGAAGATCCCGCCGTGCAGGCTCAGCATGACCACGGCCGTCACGCCGACGGCGATCGAGTACGGGTTGAGCAGGTGGAGCAGGTCGACGTACATGTTGCCGTCGGCGTCGATCGGGACGCCGACGATCACGTTGCCGAGGGCCACGCCGAGCAGGACCGTGATGCCGAGCGACGACGCGGTGAAGAACCAGTCCCACGTGGCCCGCCACCGGGCGCTCTCGCGCTTGGAGCGGAACTCGATGGCGACGGTGCGCAGGATCAGCACCAGCAGCACCAGCATCATCGCCGTGTAGAAGCCGCTGAAGAGCGAGGCGTAGACCAGCGGGAACGCCGCGAACAGCGCTCCGCCGCCCAGCACCAGCCAGACCTCGTTGCCGTCCCAGACGGGGCCGATGCTGTTGAGCAGGATGCGCTTGTCCATGTCGGACCTCGCGACCACCGGCCCGAGCATGCCCACGCCCAGGTCGAAGCCGTCGAGGATGACGTACCCGCCGATGATCACGACGTAGAGCACGAACCACAGCGTGTTGAGCCACATGGTCAGGCGCCCCTGCTCGTGCCGGAGCTGCTGGCTCGGTGGCGGCTGGAGAAGATCTCGCCGAACGAGTCGGGCAGCGACTGCGTGGCGTCGTCCTCGGGCGGTGGGGGCGGACCCTCCTTGATCTTGCGGTTCAGCAGCGACAGGAAGACCGCTGTCACCACGCCGTACAGGACCACGAACATGCCGATCGAGAACGCGACCTGTCCCCATCCGACGTTGGGGCTGAAGGCGTCCTCTGTCCGCAGCAGCTGCCACACGATCCACGGTTGCCGGCTGAACTCGGCGGTCCACCAGCCCGACAGCGTCGCCAGCTGGGTGAGCCCGATCGCGAACACGAGGATCCACAGCATCCAGCGCTGCGTCCAGAGCCGACGCTTCCAGACCCACAGCAGGCAGCCGAGAGCGCCGATGGCGATGAACAGCATCCCGAGGTTGATCATGAGGTGGTACATCTGGAACACGAGCGGGACGTTGGGCTGGTCCTCGGTCGGGAAGTCGTCCAGGCCCTCGATCTCGGTGCTGGTGCTCTTGCCGGTCAGCAGGCTCAGGAGGCACGGGATCTGCAGGCCGGTGGTCGACTGGGTCGACGGGTCGGTCCGACCGATGATCGTCATGGGTGCGCAGTCCTGCGTCTGGTACACGCCCTCCATGGCCGCCAGCTTCTCGGGCTGGTAGGTCGCCACCTCGGTCGCCTGGTTGGCGCCGAACACCGTGACCTGCAGCACCGCCAGCACGGTGAAGAGCGGGAGCGCGACCCGCACCATGGTCCTGGCCAGCTCCTCGTGCCGTCGCTTGAGCAGGTAGAACGCGGCGACGCTCAGCACGAGCGAGGTGCCCACCAGCCACGACGCCACCAGCGTGTGCCAGAAGCGAGGCCCGAACGACGGGGTGAACACCACCTCGCGGAAGCTGGTCATGAACGCCTGGGTGCCGTTGCCCTCGTCGCGCAGCTCGTAGCCACGCGGCGTCTGCATCCACGAGTTGGCCATGATGATCCAGGTGGCGCTGAACGTGGCGCCGGCCACCACCATCGTCGTGGCGAACAGCCAGAGCTTGTTTCCCAGGCGCTGACCGCCGAACAGCATCAACCCGAGGAACCCGCCCTCGAGCATGAAGGCGAAGATCCCCTCGGCGGCGAGCAGGCTCCCGAAGATATTGCCGACGTAGCGGGAGTAGACGGACCAGTTGGTCCCGAACTGGAACTCCTGCACGATCCCGGTCGCGATGCCCATCGCGAAGATCAGGCCGTAGATCTTCGTCCAGAACAGCGACAGCTGACGCCACTTGGGGTCCTTGGTGCGCACCGACTGGATGCCGAAGATCACCAGCATCAGGCCCAGGCCCAGCGACATGGGCGGGAAGATGAAGTGGAAGCTGATCGTGAGGCCGAACTGGATCCGGTGGAGGAGCTCGACGCTCATCCGCGGAACCGTAGGTGCCCGGGCCGACCGACGTGGTCATGGCGACCCCGCCGGATCGCCACGCTCGGGATTCTCAGCTCGGCGTTCCGGTCCGCCGATAGGTACGGAGCGCATGACCGAGCCCTGCTGCCCCCGCACGAGGACCGACTCTCCTCCGTCGCACGCCATCGACGGCCTGCTGGCCGACGAGCGGATCCGCCTGCTCCTCGACGCGTCGGTCGACGGCGTGATGATCCTCGACGGCGACGGGCGGATGGTCTGGTCGAGCCCGAGC
Source organism: Actinomycetes bacterium (assembly GCA_023434535.1). GTDB lineage: Bacteria > Actinomycetota > Acidimicrobiia > Acidimicrobiales > Microtrichaceae > Dermatobacter. The sequence continues at coordinate 4,004 of JAEYSR010000133.1, read as the reverse complement.
GCTGAACGGCTCCTCGAGCGGACGTCGGCCGAGCTGCGGGCGGTCGAGCCGCTCACGCTGGTCCACCCCGACGACCTCGACGAGGCCGCCGGCCTCCTGGGTCGTCTCTACGAGGGCGAGGACGAGTTCGAGGCACCGGCGATCCTGCGGATCAGCACCGGCAGCGGCGGTTGGGTCTGGGTCGAGATCAAGGGCGAGGACCGACGGGACGTGCCCGGCATCGAGGGCATCCTCCTGACGGGACGCGACGTGTCCTACCGGTTCGACCTGGAGGAGGCCCTGCGCAGCTCCGAGCACCGCTTCGAGTCGCTGGTCCGCAACAGCAACGACGGCATGGTCGTGCTCGACGCTGACCTGAAGCTGACCTACGCCAGCCCCTCGGTCGAGAGCCTCAGCGGCTACCCCCCGGAGGCGATGACCGGCTACGACGTGTCCGCCGTCGTCCTCGAGCCGCAGCGCACCGAGCTGCGGGCCGCGCTCGACCGCGTGATCGCCGATCCCCACCTGGTTGAGTCGCTCCGCGTCTTCATCCGGAACCGCTCCGGAGAGCGGCGTTGCCTCGAGGTCCGGGTCTCCAACCAGCTCGAGGATCCTGCGATCGCCGGCGTGATCGCGAACCTCCGCGACGTGACCGACGTGGTCGTCGCCGAGGCCGAGGCCTCCCGGCTGACCGAGATCTTCGACCTCACCGACGACCTCGTCACGGTGGTCGACGGAGAGTCCCTCCTCCAGTACATGAACCCCGCCTGCGCGCGGTTCTTCGGGGTCGACCCCGCGAACCTGCCGCTCGGCGAGGTGTGGGAGGTCGCCGAGCTCCGGCCCGATCCGGCGACCCCGTGCCACTTCGGCAACGGGGAGCGGACGTGGCGGACCGACGCGGTTCTGACCCGGTCCGACGGCGTCAGGGTGCCGTTCGCGGTGCAGGTGATCGCCCACCACGACGAGGACGGGGCGGTCAGCCGGTTCTCCGCCGTGGCCCACGACATCAGCGAGAGCAAGCGCCTGGAGGCGACGCTCGAGCGCCAGGCGCTCCACGACCCGCTGACCGGCCTCCCCAACCGGACCCTCCTCGAGGACCGGATGCGCGCCATCCGTGCCGCCGGCGGACCCGAGTCGTTCTCGCTCTCGCTCCTCTTCATCGACCTCGACCACTTCAAGGTCATCAACGACAGCCTCGGCCACGACTTCGGCGACCGGTTGCTGCACGCGGTGGCCGAGCGCCTTCGCTCGATCGTCCGCGACGGGGACACGGTCGCCCGTTTCGGCGGCGACGAGTTCGTCGTCCTCTGCGAGGGCATCGACGGCCGGTACGCGGCCCGCGACGTGGCGCGCCGGATCGGCGAGGCGCTGCTGGAGCCGGTCGTCGTCGACGGCAACCCGGTCCACATCGGTGCCTCGATCGGCATCGCGGACGCCTCCGACGGCGACCCCGTCACCCTGATCCGCGACGCCGACACCGCCATGTACCGGGCCAAGGCAGAGGGACGGGGCCGGGCCGTCGTGTTCGACGACGAGCTCCGGCGACGCGCCGTGGAGCGCCAGCGCATCGAGTCGGCCCTGCGCCAGGCACCGCACGACGGGTCGCTGGTCCTGCACTACCAGCCGATGATCGAGCTGGCGACCGGGCGGCTGCACGCCGTCGAGGCCCTGGTGCGCTGGCGGAACGACGGTCGTCTCCTCGGGCCCGCCGAGTTCATCCCCGTCGCGGAGGAGACCGACCTCATCGGTCCGCTCGGCGCCTGGGTGCTCGAGGCGGCGTGCTCGGACCTCGCCCGCTGGCAGACCCTGCCCGGATGGGAGGACCTCGGTCTCTCCGTCAACGTGTCGGTGCGTCAGCTCCAGGACGACGGCTTCACCGACGTGGTCGCCGACGTGCTGGGGCGAACGGGTGTGGCGGGGTCCGCGCTGGCCCTCGAGATCACCGAGTCGGTGCTCCTGGACGACACGGCGATGCACGCCGCACGGGTCGAGCGGCTGGACCAGCTCGGCGTCGACCTGGCCATCGACGACTTCGGCACCGGATACTCCTCGCTGACCTACCTCGCCCGCCTCCCGGCCGACTCCGTCAAGCTGGACCGGACCTTCCTGGAGGCGGCGTCGTCGGACCATCGCCGGAACCGGATGGTGGCGGGCGTGCTCGACCTGGTGAGGACCCTGGGGCTCCGCTGCGTGGCCGAAGGAATCGAGTCGGAGGATCAGTACCGACTGCTCGCGGACCTGGGCTGCGACGTCGGTCAGGGCTTCCACATCGCCCGCCCCATGCCCGCGAGCGAGCTGGTCGAGCACCTGACGCAGCTCGACCCCACCGAGCCGTGGCCCCGTCCCGGAGCGGTCGCCGGCTCCGGCTCCGGGAGTGGAACGCGCCGCGAAGGGTAGGTTCGATCCGATGGCCGCCGAGGTGATCGATCGACCCGAACGACAGCGCTACGAGCTGGTGGAGGACGGTCGCGTCCTGGGCTACGCCGACTACCGCCCGATCCCGGGCGACCGACTCGTGCTCGAGTTCCCGCACACGGTCATCGACCCCGCCGAGCGTGGGCGGGGCCGGGGCGACGAGCTCATCACCGGGGCGATGGCCGATGTGCGCACCAAGGGCGCCCTGGTGCGGCCGACGTGCTGGTTCGTGGCCGACTGGCTGGCCCGACACCCCGACGAGCAGGACCTCTCAGCCTGAGCCGTTCTCAGCACGGGGAGACCTCGCCGTCGGAGCCGTTGTCGGCTTGATACCCCCCGGGGTATGGTGCACGACACCCAGGAGGTCCGACCGTGAAGTTCACCCAGTACTACTTGGACTGCCTCTCGCAGGCGAGCTACCTCGTCGCCGACGAGACCACCGGGGTCGCCGCGGTCGTGGACCCCCGCCGTGACATCCAGACCTACCTGGACGACGCCGCCGCCGACGGGCTCGAGATCCGCTACGTCATCGAGACCCACTTCCACGCCGACTTCCTGTCGGGCCACCTGGAGCTGGCCGAGGCGACCGGGGCCGAGATCGTGTTCGGCAGCGCGGCCCGGGCCGAGTTCCCCATCCGGCGGGTCCGCACCGGCGAGCAGATCGCCCTCGGCGACCCATCGACCGGGGTCGTCCTGGAGTTCCGGGAGACGCCCGGCCACACCCCCGAGTCGCTGAGCGTCGTGATCCGGGAGCACGGGGACGACGACGTGCCGTTCGGCGTCCTCACCGGCGACACGCTGTTCATCGGCGACGTGGGTCGGCCCGACCTGTTGGCGTCGGTCGGCGTCACCGCGGACGAGCTCGCCCGACTCCTGCACTCCTCGCTGCACGAGCAGCTGCTCACCTTGCCCGACTCGACCAAGGTGTTCCCCGCCCACGGCGCCGGGTCCGCCTGCGGCAAGAACCTGTCGACCGAGACGGTCTCCACGATCGGCGAGCAGCGGCGGTCCAACTACGCGCTCCAGCCGATGACCGTCGACGAGTTCGTCGACGCCGTCACCGAGGGGCAGACCAGCGCCCCCGGGTACTTCGGCTTCAACGCCGGGCTCAACAAGGAGTCCCGCGACCTGCTCGACACCGCTCCCCCGACACCGATGACCGTCGACCAGGTCCTGGCCGCGCAGGCGGACCGCGCCGTGGTCATCGACACCCGCGACGCCACCGAGTTCGCGCGCGGCCACCTCCTCGACTCGATCAACGTGGGCCTCGACGGCCGCTACGCCGAGTACGTCGGCACCGTCGTGAGGCCGGGGACGGCGATCGTCCTCGTCACCGAGCCCGGAGCGGAGCCCGAGGCCAAGCTCCGGCTCGCCCGGATCGGCTTCGACGAGGTCGTGGGTGCGCTGGACGGCGGGATCGCTGCGCTGGCCGACCGTCCCGAGGTCGCACGCCAGGCGTCCCGGCTGGATGTCGGGTCCTTCGACCGGGCCGCGTTCGACCACGGGGTTCCGACCGGGACCGTCCAGGTCGTGGACATCCGCAACCCCGGTGAGACGGCGCTGGGGACCATCCCCGGAGCGATGACGATCCCTCTCGCTCGACTCCGGGA
>JAEYSR010000123.1 GCA_023434535.1 Actinomycetes bacterium | reverse complement strand
CTCCACCGACAGCGCCAGCTCGTTGGCGATCTGCGAGTCGTCGGGCCTCAGCACCGCAGCACGTGCGAGCGGGCCGACCGCCAGGTCTCCCAGCCCGACGTCGAACAGCTGGAACCCACCGCCGAAGAGCGCCACGGCGTCGTCGACCCGCGACCCCGAAGACCTGACGGCGGCGACGACCTCGTCCGACACGTCGAGCGCGGTCAGGATCGGGGCGAGCTCGTGCAGGAACGTCGCCAACCAGGCGGGATCCGGCGGATCGATCGTGGTCGGCCCCGCGGACCGCATCCGCCGGAGAGCATCCAGGGCGCCGTCGCGATCCATCGTCGGCTGCGACGCGGGCGGAGGAGGCCACTGCGCCTGCGTCGGTGTCGGCGCCGGTTCGTCAGGTCGCTTCCGTCTGAACACTCGGACCCCCTGCGGGACGGCCGATGCGTCGTCGTCCGACTCCCGGAGGTGCGCACCTGCGATGGGTCGAACCTACGGAGCGCCGGCAGCGCGCACATCCCCGTTTCATGCCACGGTCCGCCCCCGTCGACTCGGTCAGTCGGACCGGCTCCAGGTGTCACGGCCGTTGATCCCGTAGAACTTCACGGTCAGCGCGCGTTCGGGTCGCACGGCGATGAACACCGTCTCGGGCGAGCCGTCCGGACCTCCTGGCGAGAACATGCCGAGGTCGTAGTCGAACACCCCGCTCCAGAGCCGACGCTTGGTGTCGACGTCGTCGTGGACGGTGGCGGTCCCCCAGATCTCGACGCCGTCACCGGCCTCGGACACCTGCCAGTGCAGAGCGACGTGGGGGTTGATGGCGAGGTTGCGCGTCTTCACCCCCTTGTGGCTCATGATCCACAAGGTGTCGCCGTCCCAGGCCGGGTGGACCGGGACCACGTCGGGCGTGTTGTCGGGTCGGACCGTGGCGAGGTGGGCCAGGGGCGACAGGGCGGCGGCGTCGGCCTTGATCTCTTCGAGTGATGCCATGAGGTCATCCTTCCAGTCCGTCCTCGAGCCCGCCCGACATGTGCGCTGCTCACATATGCTCGGCCGATGAGTCGCGACGCCAACCTGCTCGGAGCGCTGTCCACCGCCGTCACCGACGAGCTCGACCGGGCGGAGGCGGCCACCTCGTACCTCACCCGGACGCAGTCCACGGCGCTCAACGTGGTGGCGACCCACCGTGGCGGCACCATCCGCGACCTCGCCGAGGCGCTGGAGCTGTCGCACCCGGGGACCGTCCGACTCGTGGACCGCCTGCAGGAGGACGGCTACATCGAGCGCCGCGCCGGCCAGGACGCCCGGAGCGTGGCGCTGCACCTCACCGCTGCGGGTCGGAGGCTCTGGAACCGCCAGAGACGGGCCCGGGATGCCCGGCTCGACGAGCTGGTCTCCGTGCTGCCGCGCAGCGCCCGGGCGTCGCTGCGCTCGGCGGTGGAGATCCTGCTCGCCGAGCTGGGGTCCGAGCCGACGGGGGCGGCGACGATCTGCCGACGCTGCGACGTCGCCGAGTGCCCGCAGGACCGGTGCCCGGTCGCCCGGGCCACCGCCTGACCGCCGACTCCCCCGCGTGCCCGACCGCCGACTCGCACCTCTGATCTCGCTTGCCGGCCACCGGGACCACTCGCCGTGGGAGTTTGACCCATAGGAGACCACGCTCCGTGGCGGTTGGATGTTCCTGAGGGGTCGGGAGGAACCGGACCCGTGTACCTGGGGGTATGTCATGAGCGCACGAGCCGTCGAGATGCACATCGACACCATCGAGTCGGGGTCCGCCCGCCTGGAGATCGTCTCGGTCGACGACCACGGCGACCGGTTCGTCATCGACCTGGTCGGGCCCGAGGCCGACGTCCGGGCCGAGGCTGCGTTCCTGGCCGATCAGTTCCAGCTCGCCGCCACCGCCTGAGCACGCTGCTGCGGCGTCACGGATCGCAGGTCACCTCCGCGGCGTCCTTGTCGTCGCGCTGCCCGAGGTAGACGGGATGGCGGAGCCGGCCGGCCGAAGTCCACTCGCCGAACTCGACCTGCACCACGAGACGTGGTCGCACCCAGTGCAGCGACCGACCGCCGGGAGCACGCGGCCGCTCGGCGGCCGGGCCGTTCCCGACCGACCCGACGTGGAACGGCATGTCGTCGCACGCGATCGGCGCCAGCAGCCCCTTGAGGCGACGTAGCTCGTCGTCCCGGAAGCCGGTCCCGACGTTGCCGGCCCACACCAGGACGTCGCGACCTCCGGGACCTGCCCGGTGGCATCCGAGCACCAGGGAGCCGATCGTCGAGGCCCGGGCGCCCGTGCCGCCGACCCACCCCCCGACCACGAGCTCCTGGGTGTGACGGACCTTGACCTTGCGCCACTGCGGTGAGCGCCGACCAGTCTCGTAGACGGAGTCCACACGCTTGGCCACGACTCCTTCGAGCCCCTGCTCCCTGGCCGCGGCGAGCAGGTCGGCACCGCCGCTGCGGTAGGCCGGCGGGACCTGGACGACGGCGTTCGGCTCCACCAGCTCCTCGAGGATGGAGCGGCGGCTCTCGTACGGCACCGACGTGGTCGCCCGACCGTCGACCGACAGCACGTCGAACGCCACGAACACGACGGGCACCTCCACGGACCGACGGGCGGCATCGCCGGCGTCGGTCACGTGCATCCGCTGCTGGAGCAGGCCGAAGTCCGGGACCCCGCGCCCGGAGAAGGCGACGACCTCGCCGTCGAGCAGGCACTCCGACGCGACAGCCCGCCCCAGGCCGGCCAGCTCGGGGAACCCCGACGTGACGTCGACGCCCCTCGCGTTGCGGAGCCGGACGGATCCGTGGCTCCCGGCGCCGGGATCGACGTGGGCGGTCACCCGCATCCCGTCCCACTTGATCTCGAACCACCACCGGCCGTCGTCCGGAGGCAGGTCCCCCGAGATGGCCTTCATCGGCGTCGGATGCACCCGACCATCCTGTCCCGCCCGGCACCCGTCCTGGGTCCGAACCGGTCGCGGGAGCGCACCGTGAGATGGGTCACATCGTTTACGAGACACACCCGTCTCGGAATAGGGTCGAATACGGCACAGTTGTGTCTCGTTATCGCCGGCGGGCCAGATCGCCGGCGCCGCGGCCGATGGGCCGGGGTCGACAGGAGGAACAGTCCGTCATGTCAGAAGAGCTCGTGTACCGACGTCGCTGGTGGATCCTCGGCGTCCTGTGCCTGTCGTTGATGATCATCACCCTCGACAACACCATCCTCAACGTCGCCCTCCCCACCCTCGTGAGGGACCTCGACGCCTCCAACAGCCAGCTCCAGTGGATCGTCGACAGCTACACGCTCGTGTTCGCCGGACTCCTGCTGACCGCCGGGGCGCTCGGCGACCGGTTCGGCCGCAAGGGTGCCCTGCAGATCGGCCTGGTCGTCTTCGCCGTCGGCTCCGGCCTCTCGGCGCTGGCCACCGACCCCAACCACCTGATCGCGACCCGTGCGCTCATGGGCATCGGCGGCGCGTTCATCATGCCGGCGACGCTGTCCATCCTGACCAACGTGTTCCCGGCCGAGGAGCGCGGTCGGGCCATCGGCATCTGGGCCGGTGTGTCGGGACTCGGCGTGGCCCTCGGCCCGCTCCTCGGCGGCTACCTCGTCGAGCACTTCGGCTGGCACGAGGTCTTCACCGTCAACCTCCCCATCGCCGTCGCGGCGCTCGTCGCCGGAGCATTCCTGCTCCCCCGCTCCAAGGATCCGGCGGCACCCCGGCTGGACCCCCTCGGCGCCGTCCTGTCCTTCGCCGGTCTGACGACCCTCGTCTTCGGCCTGATCGAGGCACCCAGCCGGGGCTGGACCGACGGCCTGATCCTGGCCTGCTTCGCCGTGGCGATCGTCCTGCTCGGCGTGTTCGCCGTGCACGAGCTCCACACCGACGAGCCGATGCTCGACGTGTCGTTCTTCAAGAACCCGCGCTTCACCGCCGCCAGCATGGCGATCACCCTCGTGTTCTTCGCCATGTTCGGCTACTCGTTCCTGCAGACCCAGTACTTCCAGTTCGTGCTGGGCTACTCGGCGGCCGAGACCGGCGTCCGGATGCTCCCCCTCGCGCTCACCCTGATGGTGGTCGCCCCGACCTCCAGTCGGATCGTGGAGCGCATCGGGACCAAGATCGTGGTCGGCACCGGGCTCGGGCTCGTCGCTCTCGCCCTCGTCCTGCAGCTGCAGCTCACCGCCGACAGCTCCTACGTCCAGGTCATGTGGCGGATGATGCTGCTCGCCGTCGGCATGGGCCTCACGATGGCGCCGGCGACCGAGTCGATCATGGGCTCGCTGCCCCTCGCCAAGGCCGGCGTCGGCTCGGCCATGAACGACACGACCCGGCAGGTGGGCGGCGCCCTGGGCGTCGCCATCATCGGCAGCGTGCTGTCCTCGGTGTACGGCTCCAAGATCGTCGAGGCCTTCAGCGGCAAGCTGCCCGACCAGGCGCTCGAGGTCGCCAAGAGCGGCGTCGGCGGTGCGCTGGCGGTCGCCGAGCAGGCCGGCGACGCCGGGACCCAGATCGCGGATGTGGCTCGCAACGCCTTCGTCGACGCCATGCACGGCGGTGCCGTGGTCGCCGCGATCGCCGCGCTCCTGGGAGCGGTCGTCGCGATCGCCTTCCTGCCGGCACACGCCCGGCCTGCCGACGAGGCGCTGCAGGACCAGGAGTTCGAGGCCGAGATGTCCGAGGCCGCCACCCACGGCGACGACGTCGCGGTGGTCCCGCAGCCGTGAGCGACGCCGACCCGGTCGTCGCCGAGGTCCCGGACGAAGGGCGGGCGTGCGGCCCCGGACGGCCGCGCGACCCCCACGTCGACCGGGCCATCATCGACGCGGCGGTCGAGCTGCTCCGCGACGGCGGGGTGGAGGGGCTGTCGATCGAGGCCGTCGCCAACCGGGCGGCGGTGTCGAGGGCCAGCGTCTACCGGCGCTACGCCAACCGGGTCGACCTGATGGAGGCGGCCTTCAACGCCGTCTCGGCGCAGAAGCCGCCGCCGCCCGACACCGGTTCGGCCCGGGACGACCTGACCGAGCTGGTCCTGCGACTCCGCGAGATCCTGCTCGAGTCCGACAGCGGGGCGATGCTCCCGACCATGCTCGGCGCGGCCAGGGAGAACGCCGAGGTCAGGGAGGCGCTGGAGCGGTTCACGTCGGCCCGGCGGTCGCCGACCATCGAGGTGATCCGCCGCGGTGTCGAGCGAGGCGAGATCTCGCCCGACGTCGACCCCGAGCTGCTCGCCGACACGCTCGTCGGCTCGGTGATCTACCGCATCCTCATGCGCAACGGGGCCCTCGACGACGACGTGGCGAGCTCCCTGGTCGACATGGTCCTGGCCGGAGCCGGCCGCTGAACGCCTGATCCCTCACGTCCCGGTCCCACCCGCCGACAGGAGTCGACGTGTGGGACCGGTCGGTCCCCGGACGGACGGAGGACCTCATGCGGCGATCGGGACCCGGGCGGCGGCGAGCCGTCGCGACCATCGCCGTGGTCGGCGCAGCGAGCTACCTGGTGTGGCGGGCGGGCTGGACGCTCGGCTCCGCCTGGTGGCTGGCCGTGCCGCTCCTGCTCGCCGAGGCGGTGCTGATCGGCCGATTCGTCCTCGGCGTCGTCGCGAGTCTGCCGGATCCGATCGCATCGGATCCCGCCGAGGTCACCACGTCGGGCCAGCGGCCCGACGTCGAGCTCCTGATCCCGGCCGGCCTGGCCGACCGCGACGAGCTCGCCCGCACGCTGACGGGCGCGGTGCACTCCGGCGCGACCCGGGTCCGTGTGCTCGACCACCGGGAGCGCCGTCGCATCCGCGAGGAGGCCGAGCGGCTGGGCGCCGAGTACGAGGTGCACGAGGTGCCGGCGGGATCGGGACCCTCGGCCCTGGTCGAGGTCGCCCGATCGACGGCACGCACCGAGGTGCTGGCCTGGGTCGACGCCGGCGACGTGGTCGTCCCCGGATTCCTCGACCTCGCGACGATGCTGGCCGATCCCGCCCGCCCCCACCTGGCCGTGGTCCAGTCCGCCGTCGACCTCGTCAACGGCGACAGCCTCCTGCACCTCGTTCCCGAACGGGACGAGCTGGCTCTGGAGAACACCGTCGCCGGCCCGTCGCTCAGCCGCTCGGGTGCCGCACCGTGGCGAGGCTCGGGGTCGCTGTTCCGGGCCGACGCCCTCGAGGAGATCGGCGGGCTGCCCGACCGTGGAGCGCCTGCCGAGCGCGCCGCCATGCGGTTGGCCCGCGCCGGCTGGTCGGTGCGCTGGTCGACCCCGCCGGCCATCCGGGCCGTCGCACCCGACACGCTCGACGCCTACCTGTACGAGGTCGGGACCCGCTCGCACGAGGACTGGCGGATGCTGGTCGACGGCGACTCGCCGCTCGCTCCGGGTCACGTCGGGATGCGGCGGCGCTGCGCCCAGCTGCTCGCGTCGACGTCGGTCCTGGACGGCGCCGCCCGCATCACGGCGCTCGCCGTCCTCGTCGTCACGCTGTTGACAGGAACGCTGCCGGTGGACGCCCCGCTCGTGCTGCTGGTGCCGGTCTTCGGCCTCCAGCTGGCACTGCGGACGGCCGCTGCGATCTCTCTCGGCCGCGGCACGGTCGGCATCGGCGACATCTCGCGCCACGGGCTCCGCACGATGGGCGTGCACGTCCTGGGCCTCGTCCGCCGACCCCGGTTCCCGGTCACCGCCCACACCGGCGGACTGGCCGTCCTCGGCCGGCTGCGACTCGCCACCGCGGCCCTCGTGGCCGTGGACCTGGCGCTGTTCGCCCGGGCCCTGACCTTCGTCGACCCCGACCTGCTCCCCGCCTTCTCCGACGGAGCACGGTTCGTGACCATGGCAGCCGCCGTGTGGGCCATCGTCGCCCTGGTGGACGTGCTGCACCTCCTGACCTCGCGCGTCCAGCGCCGGAGCGCGCATCGTGCCCCCGCCGAGCTCGTCGCGACCGTGGACGGCACGCCCTGCCGCGTGGTCGACCTGACCCCGCGGGGCGTCGGACTCCTGCTCCCGGAGCCGCCCGGCGACGCAGTCCTGTCGATCCACCTCGACGTGCCGCGCCTCGACGGCTCCACCACCCCGATCGACGTCGTCGCCCGCGCCCGGCACACGTCGACCGAACCCGACCCCGACTCCGGCCGACACCGCGCCGGCGCGTCGTTCACCGGACTCGACGACCGCCAGCGTGACGCGCTGATCGAGTTCTGCGCCCTGACCGCCGAGCAGCGCGACCGCTCGCGCACGGCGCCGCCGGCGACGTCGCCCGACGACCTGCCGGTCGGATCCGGAGGCTCGCGACGCGCACTCGCGGCTGGCAGCGTCGCCGCCGTCATCCTCGCCGGGAGCCTGGTCGCCGTCGGGCCTGCGTCGGCGGCTCCGACCGGTGCCGGGACGATCTCCGGCACGGTCGTGACGGCCGACGGCGATCCGGTGGCGGACGCCTGCGTGTGGACCGAGGGCGGCGCCCAGACCTCCAAGACCACTGCGGACAGCAACGGGGCCTTCGTCCTGACCGACGTCATCGACGGCACGTACGTGGTCGCGGCCTCGGACTGCGCCGACCAGGACGAGCCGACCCACATCACGACCTACTCGGGCTCCACCGTGTGGCGCAACGACGCGACCACGGCGACCGTGTCGGGCGGCTCCGCAGCCACGGTCGGGACGATCTCCCTCTCGGCCACCGGCCGCATCGAGGGCAGCGTCGTGTCGCCCGAGGGCGGGCCGATGTCCGGCATCTGCGCGACCTTCGTGGCGCAGAAGGCCGGTGACCAGGTCCAGTGGTGGCTCGGGACGAGCGACGCCGACGGCGACTACGCCGGGACCGCACCGGCATCGCTCGACGGCACCGTGCAGCTCACCGACTGCTCCGGCACCGACCGGGTCACGCCCACGTGGCTCCCCGGTGTGGCCTCGCCCGATGACGCCACCGCCGTCCAGGTCGCCCCCGGGGCCACCGTCGACGTCGGACCGGTCACCATGCGGGCCGGGGCGGTGGTGACCGGTCGGATCACCGACACCGACGGCCGCGGGCAGGCGAACGTGTGCGTCTCCGCACAGGTGGTCGACGACGCCGGATGGGCGTGGCAGGCCGGCGGCAGCACGGGACCGGACGGCACGTACCGGTTCCTCGTCGCCCCCGGGAGCTACTCCATCTGGATGCAGGACTGCGGGTCCGGGGCCGACCTCATCGCCCGCTGGTACCCCGACTCCCCGATGACGGCGAGCGAGCCGCCCGTCCTGGACGTCCCGCAGGCCGGGGCGACCTTCGATGCCGCGCTGCCGCGGGGCGGCCGCGTCTCGGGTCGGGTCACGGACGCCGAGGGCAACGGGATCGGCGACGTCTGCGTCGGCCTCCGGGCCGCCGACGACCTCGAGGCGGGCACGCTCACGTGGGACCAGGTGAGCGAGGACGGCCTCTGGGTGTCGAGCCCGGTGCCGGCCGGTTCGTACGTCGTCGAGTACCAGACGTGCCGACGTGGCAGCTGGGAGAACGACGGGACGTGGGTGCGGGAGCTGCGCTCCGACGTGTACCCCGAGTCGCCCGACGGCTGGAGCGAGGACGACCTGAGCCCCGTCGACGTGCGGGCGGGCGAGACCACCGCCGGGATCGACGACGACCTCATCCGGGCCACCCGTGTGGCCGGGCGTGTCACGACGGCGAACGGGACCCAGCCGGTCGAGGGCGTCTGCGTCGGCGGCGTGGGCGGCGACCGCCGGGTCACCGACGACGACGGCGCCTACGCCGCGAGCCTTCTCCCCGACTCGACCGTCGAGCTCACGTTCTCGGACTGCCGCAGCGGGCGGGGCCTGGTGCAGCAGTCCCGCACGATCAGCGGCGCCGACGGCGACACCACGGTGGACGTCGACCTGGTCCAGGGCGCGACCAGCTCCCTGGCGGGCGAGGTGCTGACCGGCAGCGGCCACCCCGTGAGCGGAGCCTGCGTGGCGGCGTACCTGCCCAACAACCTGATCGGGTTCGCCATGGTGGACCCCGCGACGGGCTCGTTCCGCATCGACGGCCTCGGGGACGGCAACTACTTCCTCGCCGCGTTCGGCTGCGAGCGCGACGACGGCCTGATGACGGACGCGACCGACCCGTCCGTGCTGATCCCGCCGACCTGGTACCCGGACGTCGTCTTCGACCTCACGAGCGACGCTCCGCCCGACCCGGCCGGCCAGGGAGTCGTCCCCGTCGTGGTCCGCTCCGCAGGGCCGTCGAGCCCGTACGCGTTCTGCGTGGGAGCGAACTGCGGCACGCCGGGCACGCCGACGACCGCTGCTCCGACGACCGCACCGGCCACGACGACGCCGGTCACCGTCACGACCTCGCCGACCCCCACCACCCAGGACCCGGGTGCGGGCGGCACGACCACGACGTCCGCCCCCGCGACGCTCCCGCCTCCGGTGACGAGCGCTCCCGTCCCCTCGACGACCGCAGCTCCGGCGACGGGCAACACGACCCGTCCGGCCGTGACCGGCCGCAAGCGCCTGTTCGACGTCTGGACCCTCACGATCACGGTGATCAGGAGGTTCCCGCAGACCGCGGGCGCGGCGCCGGCCACCGCGTGGTCCCGTGCGACCGCGGCGACGACCGGATCCACGACGACCACGACGACGGCCGTCGCCGGAGCGACCGCCGAGTCCACGGTCGCCACGACGCCGGCCACCGTCGTCGAGGCCGCCGCCCTGGGCGACCCGATCACGGCGGACCAGGCACAGGGTCTGGCCGTGCGGGCCAGCGCCGACTTCCCGACCGTTCCGGGCGATCCTCCGCCCGGGTTCCCGTGGGACATCCTCGGAGGTGTCGTGCTCGTCGCCGGCGCGGCGATCGCCCTCATCCTGGTCTGGCACCGCCGCCACCCCGGGTTCGGCTGAACCCGGAGCGACGACGCTGCACTCAGGACGACGCTGCACTCAGGACGACAGCGGCCCGCTCAGGACGACTCGACGTCCTCGGCCAGGATCCCGTACAGCGCCTTGCGGGCGTCGTTGAGGACGACCCCGGCGCGCTGCACCTGATCGGGCGTGCCGGTCTGGGCGACCTGCTTGAACGCCATGACCAGCTGGCTGATCGTGCGGCGGAAGTCGACGGCGGCCGCGTCACCGGCCACCGCCTCCCACGGGGCGGACTCCCCCGCCTCCGCAGACTCCCTGCCGGCATCGGTCAGGTGGAAGACGTTCTTGCCGCCGGACGCCTCGGCCCGGACCAGGCCCTCGTCCTCGAGCATCTGCAGGGTCGGGTACACCGACCCCGGGCTCGGCTTCCACGCACCGTCGGTGCGCTCGTCGAGCACGGAGATGATCTGGTAGCCGTGCATCGGCTCCTCGGCGAGGAGCGCCAGGATGGCGGCCCGGACGTCGCCCCGGTTGGCGCGCCGGCCGGGTCCGAATCCGCCCGGACCGAAGCCCGGGCCGAACCCGCCCCGGCCCCGTCCACGGCCGGGACCGCGTCCCCGACGACCGCGCCGGCCCGACGGGTCGAAGTCCCGTCGCCACGACTCGGGGTCGAACCCCTCGGTTCCGCCGTGGCGACCATCGTGCTGCTGTCTGTTCTCGTTGGGTCGCATGGTGCGACCTCCTCTCGTTGTTCCTGCATCGCAACCGATCGGTTCCGACGTGTTGCGATATATCGTGACCCATCTCAGACCGATCGTCAATGGCGGGTGTCGGGAGTCACAACTGGGCGGGAGCTCGCCGGACTCGGGTCATCGCGCGGCGATCCAGCCCGCCCGATGACCCGAGAACGGTGGACGGCCGGAGTCGGGTCATCGCGCGTCGATCCAGCCCGCCTGAAGACCCGAGAACGGTGGGGGTGCGCTCAGGCGTCGAAGGTCGGCTGGTCCCACCACGGGAACCAGTCGGGCAGGTCGCCCGGGACCTGCTGACGCCACGCGGGCGGGCGCTTCTCGAAGAAGGCCGTGATCCCCTCCCGGGC
>JAEYSR010000025.1 GCA_023434535.1 Actinomycetes bacterium | reverse complement strand
GCCGCCGGTGCCGCCGTTGCCGCCCTTGACGGTGCCGGAGCCGCAGCCCTGGGTTCCGCCGCCGCCCGGCGAGCTCGGGCCGCTGGCGTTGCCGCCGTTGGGGCCGTCGCAGCCGGCGCCCGGGGTGCCCGGGGCGGCCGCGCCGCCCGCTGCGCCGGCGATGCCGGGCTTCGCCGTGATCGTCGATCCGGAGATCGACACGGTGGAGCCGGAGATCGCACGGACGCCGTAGGCGCTGCTGCCGGCTCCCGATGCCGTGCCGGAGTCGACGGTGACAGCGGTGAGCGCTGCCGTCGAGCCCGAGACCAGGACACCGGTGGTGCCGGAACCGCCGGCGCCGTTGATGGTCAGGTCGGCCAGGGTGGCCGCCGTGCTCCCCGTGACGGTCACACCGCCGTTGACCGTCGACGTGCCGCTGCGGGACGTGTAGTCGGCCCCGTAGCCGCCTCGGACGGTGAACCCGCTGAGCGAGGTCAGCGAGAACGAGCCGTAGGCGCCGGTCTCACCGGTCACCAGGATCGTGTGCCGGGAGGAGCCGGCCTGGCTGACGGCGAACGGGATCGTCTGGCACGGCGAGGCCACCGCCTGACCGCAACCGGCGGTGTTCGCCCCGCTGGTCCCGGCGACCAGGATCGTGTCGGCGAGCACGCCGTCGATGCCGTCGCAGTTGGTGTCCTTGCCGGTGGCGTCGAGCGCATCGGCGGCACCCGGCTTGGTCGCCGGGTCGTTGTCGTTGCAGTCGGTCGGCGGGCTCACGCCGTCGCCGTCGTCGTCGACGTACGGGCTGATGGTGACCGACGCCGAGTTGGTCGCCCCGTTGTCGTCGGTGACCGTCAGCGTCGCGGTGAACGAGCCGGCGGTGGAGTAGGTCGCCGTCGGGTTGGCGGCGCTCGACGTGTTGCCGTTGCCGAAGTTCCAGGCGTAGCTGACGATCGAGCCGTCGCCGTCCGTCGAGCCGGCGGAGCTGAAGGTCACCAGCAGCGGCTTGGCGCCGGTCTGCGGGGTGGCGTTCAGCACGGCGGTGGGCGCCTGGTTGGCGAGCACCGTCACGGTCGTGGTCGCGGTCGCGGAGTCACCGGTGTCGTCGGTGACCGTCAGCTCCACGGCGTAGGTGCCGGGGTTGGCGAAGCTGTGGGTCGGGTTGGCCGACGTGGAGGTCTGGCCGTCCTTGAAGTCCCACGAGCGGGAGACGATCGTGCCGTCGCTGTCGGAGGAGGCCGCCGACGAGAACGACACCGCCACGCCCTGCTTGACGGTCGACGGCGTGGCGCTCGCCACCGGCGTCGGCGCCTGGTTCGGGGTCACCGTGATGGCCACGGTGTCGGTGCCGATGCCACCGGCGTTGTCGGTCACGGTCAGCGTGGCGACGTACGAGCCGGCGACCGTGTAGGTGTGGTTCGGGTTGACCGCGCTCGAGGTCGGGCTGCCGTCACCGAAGTTCCAGGAGCGGCTCACGATCGCGCCGTCGCTGTCCGAGGACCCCGCCGACGAGAACGAGACCGCCAGGTTGCGCTTGCCGGACGTCGGCGTCGCCGCCGCGACGGCGGTGGGCGCCACGTTGGGAGCGGCACCCACCTCGATGGTGATGGTCTGCGTGTCGGACGCACCGCCCGGGTCCGTGACCGTCAGCGAGACGACGTAGGTGCCCTGGACCGGGAACGAGTACGACGGGGAGACGAGCCCGGAGGTGATCCCGCCGCCGAAGTTCCAGAGGTAGGTCAGCGACGTGTCGTCGGCGTCGGCGGAGCCGCTGCCGTCGAAGGAGACCAGCAGCGGTGCCGGGCCGGCCGTGACGTTGGCGGAGGCGACGGCCACCGGCGCCTGGTTCTGCGTGGCGACCACGTTCACGGTGGCGGTCCCCGTGGCACCGAGGTTGTCGGTCACGGTCAGCGTGGCCGTGTACGGGCCGGCCGCGGTGTAGGTGTGCGTCGGGTTCGGGGAGCTGGACGTGGCCGAGCCGTCGCCGAAGTCCCACGAGTAGGAGGCGATCGTGCCGTCGGAGTCGGAGGATCCGGCGGAGGAGAAGGCGACGGCCAGCGGGGCCTTGCCGGTGGTCACGTTCGCAGAGGCTGCAGCGACCGGGGCCTGGTTGGCGTTGACCGTGACGGTGACGGAGTCGGAGCCGACGTCGCCGTCGTCGTCGGTCACGGTCAGGACCGCCGTGTACACCCCGGCGCTCGCGTAGGTGTGGGTGGGGGCGCCCGATGCGGACGGGGCGGACCCGTCGTCGAAGTCCCACGAGTAGGAGACGATGGTGCCGTCGACGTCGGCCGAGCCGGCCGAGGAGAACGTCACCGTCAGGGGCGCCGTGCCGCTGCTCGAGCTGACGCCGGCGATCGCCACCGGCGGGACGTTGGCCACGCCAACGCTGATGGTCCGGGTGGTCGTCGAGGTCAGGCCGCCGTTGTCGGTCACCGTGAGCTTGGCCGAGTACGTCCCGTCGACGGTGTACTCGTGGGTCGTGGTGACGCCGGTGCCGGTGCCGCCGTCGCCGAAGTCCCAGGCGTAGGACGCGATCGTGCCGCCGGTGTCGAAGCTGGCTCCGGCGTCGAACGCCACGGTCAGCGGCGCCACGCCGGCAGGTGGGGTGGCGGTGAACGACGCCGTCGGCGCCGTGTTGCCGGAGGCCGGCGTCTGACACGCCCCTGCCACCAGCGCAGTGAATGCGAGCGCGCACGCGCCCAGCAAACGGATTCCCCTCATCGCCCGTACTCCCCTCTCGGGCAACAGCCATGCGCCCGATGTCACAAGTGAACCCCATACCGAACGCGCGATCAAGCACCGGGGCATCGTTCGGTGCCTCATGTCCCCGCCCCGGGAAGTTCGACCCAGACGAGGTCGGGCCCCTCCCCCCTTACCATCGCCCGAGGGGTCCTCCCCCGGTCGCGGACCGCGCCGGCGTGGACCTCGGCGACGGGGCGAGGCGGACGCGACCGGGGATCCCGGTGGCGAGGAGAGGCGGACGGGATGGCCCGAGTGGACGGGCGATCAGCGCAGGACCGGTCGGGCACGATCGCGGACGAGGGCGCACTCACCGCGCCCAGGGTGTGGGCCGGCCTCATCGCCCTGTGCGTCCTCGTCGCCGCCGGATGCGTCACGGTCGCGGCGTGGTTGCGATCCGACGGCGACGGCGATCCGCTGGCGGACGCCCTCGTGGTGTTCGCTGCGGTGTTCCTCGTCGCCACGCTGTGCGCGGCGTGCGGGTTCGCGTTCAGCGCAGCGCGGGGATCGCTCGCCGATGCCCACGCGGCGAACAGCGCCCGTTCGGCCCTCGGAGCCTCCATCGTCGTGTTCGTGACGGCCCTGCTCGGCGGGTGCGTCGCCGCGTCGGCGTCCTCCGACGACGGGCTGGAGCTCGATCCGATCCCGGCCGACGCCGGGATGGGGGCGGAGTGGGATCAGGTGGTGGATCCGGCGGGCACCGGCTGCGACGTCCGGACGGAGTCGTGCTGAGCGTCGGTCACTCCCCGGCGCCCGGGACCACCCGGTAGGCGTCGTAGACGCTGTCGAGGCTGCGGATGCGGCCGAGCAGCGTGTCGAGGTGCGACGCCTCGGTGAGCTCGAACTCGAAGCGCATCTTCGCGACCCGGTCGCCGCCGGCGTGGCTCTGCGAGCTGATGATGTTCACGTGGTGCTCGCTCAGCGTCGACGTGACGTCCTGGAGCAGCCGGGGTCGGTCGAGCGCCTTGACCTCCACCAGCGCCACGAAGTCGCCGGCGGACTCCGCATCCCAGTCGACGTCGACGACCCGCTCCTGCTGGCCGTCGGCGAGCGAGGCGGCGTTCGCGCAGTCCACACGGTGGACCGACACCCCCCGACCGCGGGTGATGAAGCCCATGATCTCGTCGCCGGGCACGGGCGTGCAGCATCGGGCCATGCGGACCAGGACGTCGTCGAATCCCTCGACGTGGACGCCCGCGGGACGCGACCGGCGCCGACCGCTCGGTCGGACCGAGGTGGAGACGACCTCTTCGCGCTCGCCCTCAGCGGTGCGGACGAGCTTCGCGACCCGCGCCGCCACGGCCTCGGGAGCCAGGTGGTGGTCGCCGATGGCGGCGAACATGGCGTCGACGGACTGGAAGCGCAGCTGGTGCGAGACGTCGGCGACCGCAGCACCGCCCATGATCCGCTGGGTCGGCAGGCCTTCCCGGCGCAGCGCCTTGATCAGCGCCTCGCGACCCGACTCCAGCGCGTCCTCACGACGCTCGCGGGAGAACCACTGGCGGATCCGGTTCGAGGCGGAGCGCGTCGCCACGAAGTTCAGCCAGTCCCTGCTGGGGCCGGCACCCGCCACCTTGGAGGTGAAGATCTCGACCGTGTCGCCCGACGTCAGGGCGCCGTCGAGCGGCACCAGCCGGCCGCCGACTCTGGCCCCGATGCAGCGGTGGCCGACCTCGGTGTGGATGGCGTAGGCGAAGTCGACCGGGGTGGCGCCGGCGGGGAGCGTGACCACGTCTCCCTTGGGGGTGAACAGGAAGACCTCGTCCTGGTCCAGGTCGATCTTCAGGTTCGCCATGAACTCGCCCGGATCGGTCATCTCCTGCTGCCAGTCGACGATCCGGGTCAGCCATGCGACGTCCTCGGAGTGGCCCTCCTTGTAGGAGAAGTGGGCGGCCACTCCCCACTCGGCCCGGTTGTGCATCTCGGGCGTGCGGATCTGGACCTCCAACGGCCGCCCGCCCGGCCCGATGACCGTCGTGTGCAGCGACTGGTAGAGGTTGAACTTGGGCATGGCGATGTAGTCCTTGAACCGCCCCGGAACCGGCGTCCACAGGGCGTGGATCGTGCCGAGCGCCGCGTAGCAGTCCTTGGACGAGTCGACGAGGACGCGGATGCCGACGAGGTCGAAGATCTCGTCGAACGCCTTCCCCTTGACGACCATCTTCTCGTAGATGGACCAGAGGTGCTTCGGCCGACCGGTGACGTCGGCGACGATGTTGACCTCCTTGAGCCGGCCCGTGACCTCCTCGAGCACCTCCACCAGGTACCGGTCGCGCTCGGGCGTCCGGTTGGCGACCATGTGGTCGATCTCGGCGTAGCGCTTGGGGTGCAGGGCCGCGAAGCACAGGTCCTCGAGCTGCTGCTTGATCTCCTGCATGCCCAGGCGGTGGGCCAGGGGCGCGTAGATGTCGAGGGTCTCCTGGGCGGTGCGCTCCTGCTTCCACGCGGGCAGAGCGGCGAGCGTCCGCATGTTGTGCAGCCGATCGGCCAGCTTGATGACCAGCACCCGCAGGTCCTTGGCCATCGCCACGAGCATCTTGCGCATCGTGGCGGCCTGCTGGGCCTCCTTGGAGTCGAAGTGGACGCGCTCCAGCTTGGTGACGCCGTCCACGATCTCCCGGACCTCGGAGCCGAAGGCGGCCTCGACCTCGTCGAGGGTCAGAACCGTGTCCTCGACGGCGTCGTGCAGCAGCGCGGCAGAGATCGTGACGTCGTCCATCCCGTAGCGGGCGACGATGCCGGCCACGGCCAGCGGGTGGGTGATGTAGGGCTCTCCGGATCGGCGCAGCTGACCCTCGTGGGAGCCGGCGGCCAGGCGGTAGGCCTCGGTGATCGGCTCAGTGGGGCGCTTGGGGTGGAAGCGCCGGTACTGGTCGACGATCTCCTGGACCTCCATCGCGGGAGGCTGGGTGTGGCGACGCCACGGGAGGACGCGCGTCACCGTCGGCATCGAGCTGCCTCCGTCGACGGCGTCGGTCGTTCCATCCCCTCAAGCTACCGACGACGGCCGCCCCCGGCCGACACACCCCCGTCCGCGTCCGCGGCGGCCGATCAGCGCTTCTTGGTCTTGCGGGGCCGGGGCGGCACGGAGCCGTACGGGTTCTTGCGCACCGTGGGGGCGTCCGAGTCGGACGCCCCGGACGTGTCCGGTCCGTCGGGCCGCTCCTCGGTGGGAGCGTCCTCGAGCGTCGCGGTGGCCGACGATCCCGACGACGACGAGCCGGAGCCGGAGGCCGTCGAGCTCGCCGCACCGCGTCGGGGACGAGCGGGGACCGCCTTGCCGGGGCCGCCCGCCGTGACGCCGTGCCACGCCGTGTCGGAGATGTCGGCGCCCTTGGCCACGAGCCGCTCACGGATCTGGGTCCAGCGGGGCTCGCGCTCCTTGAGCCACGCCGTGAGCGGCGGGGCGACGAACAGCGACGAGTAGGTGCCGGAGATCAGGCCGATCAGCAGCGCCAGCGAGAAGTCGCCCAGCGTCTCCTGACCGAAGACGAACTGGCCGACGACCAGGATCGAGATCACAGGGATGATCGTCACCATGGTGGTGTTCAGCGAGCGCATGAACACCTGGTTGAGCGACCGGCGCATGATCGCCGTGTAGGTGTACTGGCCGGTGCGACCCAGACGGGTGGCGTTCTCCTGGACGCGGTCGTACACCACGATCGTGTCGTAGAGGGAGAAGCCCAGGATCGTGAGGAACGAGATCACCGTCGCGGGCGTGACCTCGATCTGGAACACCGAGTACACGCCGACCGTGATGATGATGTCGTGGACCACGGCGACGAGGGCCGCGATCGCCATCCGGGTCTCGAGGCGCCACGCGATGTAGGCCGCCACGAGCACCATGAACACGATCAGCGACAGCCGGGCCTGACCGGTGATGTCGCTGCCCCAGGACGGTCCGACGGTGCTGACCTTGACCTCGCCCTGCTCGAGACCTGCGGCCTCGGCCAGTGCGTCAGCGGCCTTGGCGCCCTCCTGGACGTCGTCGACCCGACCCGAGACCCGGATCACACGGCCCGACTCGGCCGAGTTGGCCTCCTGGAAGCGCTCGACCGCGCTGTCGCCGAACGGCGCCAGCGCGGCGCGGGCCTGGTCCTCGGTGAAGTCGGCCGAGGGGATCTCCCAGATGGAGCCGCCCTCGAAGTCGATGCTCAGGTTGAGACCCCGCACGAAGAGCGAGCCCAGGGAGACGATGACGAGGACCGTCGACACGATGCCGACGCGCTTCCACCAGCGGGGGAAGTCGAAGTCGTTGCGGCCGCGGTAGAGATCGGAGACCATCCCCATGTCAGGCCCCCTCTCCGGCAGCGGCGATGACCGCGTCGTCGGCTGCCGTCGCCCCGTCGGCGGTCGGCTCGATGTCGGACGTCGTGGCCTTCCGGCCGGCCGGACTCAGGTCGTCGGTCGGGATGCCGAAGCGCCGTGGGTGCTCGCCCTGGCTCGAGCGGGCCATGACCAGTGCCGCGGGCCGCAGGAAGAAGTAGGCGGAGACGAGGTCGAGGATCGTCGCGACGCCCAGGTAGAACGCGAAGCCGCGCACCGGACCGACCGAGAGCCAGTAGAGGACGCCGGCGCCGATCAGCGAGCTGACGTCGGCCTTGACGATCGTGGAGTACGCGGAGCCGAAGGCCTTGTCCACCGACGGTCTCAGCCCGGCCCCGTTGCGGACGTCCTCCTTGATCGTCTCGAAGAACACGATCGAGGAGTCGAGCGAGATGCCGATCGACACGACGATGCCGACCACACCGGCGAGGGTCACCGTGGCGTTGATCCAGCACATGATCACCCAGAGGACCGATGCGGAGATCGTGAGGCTGCCCACGGTCGCGAGACCGAGGAGCCGGTAGTAGAAGAGCAGGTAGGCGCAGACCAGGAAGAGGCCGATCGCACCGGCGATGATGCCCGCCTGGAGGGCGTCGGCGCCGAGCGTGGCCGACACGGTCTCGGCCTGCTGGGCCTGGAGCTCGATCGGGAGCGAGCCGAACCGGAGAGCCACCGCGAGGTTCTTGGCCTCCTCCTCGGTGAACGAGCCGGAGATGGAGATGCTGTCGCGCTCGAAGCTGGCGTTGTTGATCGTCGGGGCCGACAGCACCTCGCTGTCGAGCACGATCGCCAGTCGTCCGGGCTGGCCACCGGTACCCGGGCACTCCGCGGCGCCGGAGTTGCACAGCGCGGCGGCCTTGTTGAAGAGGTCGATGCCCTCCTCGCCCTTGCGGAACACCGGGCTGACCTGCCACTTGCCGTCCTGGCCGATCCCCGCGGTGGCGGTCTCGACGGCCCGGCCGGTCAGCAGCGTCGGACCGAGCTTCAGGACGTTGCCGTCCTTGTCGGCCAGGTTGACCTCGGCGTCGGCCGTGTCCTGGTCCGAGGGGGTGGTCTGGGTGCCGAGCGCCTGCTCGAGCTGGTACAGCTCGCCGAACTTGGTGTCGTTGACGTCGACGGCCCACTGGTTGAGAGCCGGCATCGTGGTGGTGGTCGTCGCCGGCGCCGTCGTGGTCGTCGTGTCGTCCTGGGTCGGCGTCAGCCGGCTGCGACTCCCCCCCGACTTGGTCGGGTCGACCGTGGTGGCGGGCTGCGCCGTGGTGGAGGGCGCCGCGGTGGTGGCCGGGACCGTGGTGTCGGTCGGGGCCTGCGCCGCCGGATCGGTCGCCGGCGCGGCTGCGGTCCGCTTGGCCGTCTCGTCCTCGAAGATCTGCGCCGACGTGACGCCCTCGGGCACCTTCAGCTCGGAGCGCAGCTCGGCGACCTTCTTCTCCGCCTCGGTCTTGTCCTTGCCGGTCGGCACGACGCCGACGTCGGCGAGCACGGGTCGGAACCGCAGCTCGGCGGTCTTGCCGACGGTGTCCAGCACCGCCTGCTGGTCCTTGGCGCCCGGCAGCTGGACGATGATCGTGTTGCCCTGGCGGGACACCTCGGGCTCGGCCACGCCGAGCGCGTCGACGCGCTTGCGGATGATGCCGATCGCCTGGTCGAGCTGCTCACCGGTGACCGACTCGTCGACCTTGCCGTCCTTGACGGGCTGCAGGCTGACGGAGATGCCGCCCTGCAGGTCCAGGCCCAGGGTCGGCGTCTTGCCCATGACCACGGTGACCGCGACCAGCCCGTAGGCCACGATCATGGTGGCGATCATCGTTCTCAGCGGATGCTTGGTCATTCACGTCCTCGTCGACGGGGCCGGGTCAGGGTACCGGCGTGGTGACCCGACGCGGATGACCCGTCGCGACCCCTCCCCCCGGCACTCCCCCCGGGCTACTTCTTGGAGCTGCCCGACTTGGCCGAGGAGCTGCGGGCGGCACCCACCCCGGTGCCCTTGGAGCTCCGCACGTCTACCGTGGCGGAGTCCCCGTCGGAGCCGGAGTCGCCCCGGGTCTTCGACGCCGCGGCGGCACCGCCGCCGAACAGCCCGCCGAGCAGACCGCCCCGGGCCGGGGCGTCGGCGGGATCGGGCTCGGACAGCGAGCGGGCGATCGAGCCCCGGGCGACACGGATGACCACGTCGTGGTCGATCTCCAGATGGGCCAGGTCGTCCTCGAGGAACGTGATCTGCCCCACGATCCCGCCGGTGGTGACGATCTCGTCGCCGACCTGCAGGCTGGCCATGAGCTGCTGCTGGCGCGCCTTCTGCTTGCGCTGGGGGACGACCATCAGCCAGATGAGGAGGCCGAAGGGGACGATCAGGATGAGGATGCCCAGAGGGCTGCCGGAGCTCTCCTGAGCGAGGACGGACGCGAGCGTGTTCACGTCCGGAGATGGTAGGTCCGACCCGGACCCCCCGGGCAATCAGGCGCAGGGTTTCGTCGGAGCTCGCTCAGGACCGGCCGCTCGGGTGGGGCAGCTCAGGTCGGGCACCTCAGGTCGGATCGCCCAGACCGGGACCGGAGCCCGACCACACCTCCGCGACCTCGAGGCGCAGCCGGTCGAGCGTGCCCGACGCGATCGCAGCGCGGATCCGACCCACCAGGGTGAACATCCAGGTGAGGTTGTGGA
>JAEYSR010000287.1 GCA_023434535.1 Actinomycetes bacterium | reverse complement strand
CGGGACGATCCACGGCACGAGCGGATCGTCGGCGACGGTCGCCGGCACATCCTCGATTCCGACGCCCGCTATGACGTCGTGGTCGTCGACACCATGCGCGTCACGTCTGCGACCAGCGGGCAGCACTTCTCCCGCGAGTTCTACGAGATGGCGCTCGACGCGCTGCGGCCCGACGGCGTGTTCGTGCAGTGGGTGCCGACGTGGCGGACCCAGAACTCCGCGGCTCAGGTCTTCCCGCACCTCGTCACGGCGAGCGTCGAGGAGTACGGCGGCTCGACCTTCATGATCGGCAGCCGGCAACCGATCGACGTGACTCCTCAGCAGCTGCTCCAGCGCTTCCAGGATCGTGCCGCCGCCGCGTTCGACGCCGAGCAGCGCAGCCGCCTGGAGACCTTCCTGGCGGGGTGGGCGCCGACCTGCGTCACGGCGGGTCGTCCTGCGTCCGATGTCCCGGCGGAGTGGTCGAACTCGGACCTCTTCCCTCGGGACGAGTACCACCGCGAGAACGGCTTCATCTCTGCCGAACAGACCATCACGTCCTGTGGCTGACGACGAGCTCCTCCGAACGCTGGGCGCGGTGTCCCTGGGCGTCGCTCCGGTCCTGCTCCTCCAGCACGTCGCAGTCGTCGAACCGCAGGCCGTCGTCGGCACGCACGGCACAGGGTTCGCCGCACCGTTCATCGCGGGTGCCTACGTCGGCGCGTTGGCCGTCCTGCGCCGCCGGCCCACCTGGGGTCCTGCCGTCACGATGGCGATGGTGCTGGCGATGGCGGTGCTGACCGATGGGTTGGCCGGTGGGCTCACCGTCGCGCTGCTCTCGTGGGTGCCGACGGCGCTGTGGGCCGTCGTGCTCGGCGTCACCGAGCCGTGGACCACCCCGCTCCTGTCGCGCAGGGCGCTGGTGGGAGCGACGCCGGGGGCGGCCGTCGCCGTCGTCGCGTGGTGGGAGCAGGCCCCGGCGTGGCTGGTCGTGGCCGCGGCGGTCGTCGCCGTCGTGGGGATCGTGCTCGCTCTGGTGGTCCACCCCGCCGGCGAGATCGCCGACGGGGCACCCCGCCGGCTGAGGTCCTGGGTGACCGCCGCGGTGCGGGGCTCCCGCCAGGCGGCGGCGTGGTGGGCGGCGCCACGGCCGAGCCGAGTGTCCTTCGGATCCGTCGAGGACGCCCACGGTCGGGTTGTCGACTACCTGTGGCCGGTGGTCGCCTGGTTCGGCAGCGCTCTCGTGGCGACCAAGGTGATGTTCGTGGCGTCTCCGTGGTGGGGTGGGGAACCCGTGGACTGGTCGGGGCTCCTCGGCGTCGACCTCCTCGACCAGACCGGGAAGGTCGGTTGGGGCACCGGCGACTACTGGCACATCGCGACGGAGGGCTACGACGGGTCCGTTGCCTCCGTGGCGTCGTTCCCGGGCCTGGCTCTCGCTCAGCGGTTCCTCGGCCGCTGGGCCGGGTCTGTGATGGACGCCGGAGTCATCATCACGGTCGTCTCCGGTCTGGTCGCGGTGGTCCTCATGTGGCGGTGGATGCGGGGACGGGGTGTCCCGGTCGGAGACCGTCGGGTCGCCACCCTCCTCGTGGTGCTGTCGCCGTACGCGTTCCTCTTCTCCGGCGTCGCCTACAGCGACGTCCTCCTGTTGGCACTGCTGATGGCGGTCTGGGTGCTGATCGACGGCGACCACCCGGTGCTCGCCGGTCTCGTCGGAGCGGCCGCGACGGCGACCCGACCGAACGCGCTTCCCGTCATCATCGCCCTGGTCGTGATCGTGTGCGCACGAGCGCGGGTGTTCGACGTCGAGCGGCCGACGACATCCGCCGACCCGTCGGACCGCCGGCACCTCGACGTCGCGACGCCGTTCGGTCTGCGTCGGGTGACAGCTCACGTACGTCGTCTGCGGCCCGCCCAGCTGGGCGTCCTCCTGTCGGCCGGGGGAGTGCTCGCCTACGCGTCGTGGCTGTGGACCGTGGAGGGGAGCCCGATCGCGTTCCTCAGCGCACAGGCGGACTACGGCCACGCCCCGGTCCTCAGCCTCGCGACGTGGACGAAGGCTGGATTCCTCCAGAGCCCCGGGAACTTCGTGCAGCACTGGGTCGAGATCGTCAACGAGGTGCTCTCGCTCGCCATGTTCGTCATCACGGCGATTGCCGTACGCCCGATCACCCGGCGGTTCGGAGTGGGCTACGGGGTCTTCGTCGTCTGCGAGCTCGTGATCGCCTGGATCGGTCCACAGGGCTTCGCTCCCGGCGCTCGGCTGCTGATGCCCACCCTCCCGTTCGTCGCTGCGGTGGCGGCGCCGTGGCTCCGTCGACGGCCGACGATGCTGTGGCCGACGCTGGCCTGCTCGGGCGGTCTCTTCCTGCTGTTCGCATGGTGCTTCCCAGCGGGCGGGCTGCTCTGGGGTGAGTGGTGAGCGACGTCCCGGCCCAGTCGGCGGTACGGCCGGTCGCTTGTGCTCGGCACCGTCTCGGCCCCACCATGGTCGGCGTCGGACGAGCGGGGCCGGCCGATCCCGCGTCGCTGGCCGGGGCCGATCGGAGGGGGTGATCGTGGAGGACCGTGGGCTGTCGGTGGTCCTCCCCGCGTTCGACGAGGAGCGGCGTCTCCCGGCGACGCTCGAGCGACTCCTGCGAGAGCTCCCGACGATCTGCTCGGCCGGCTGGGAGGTCATCGTCTCCGACGACGGCTCGGACGACGGGACGGTCCAGGTCGCGCGGTCGTTCGGCGACGACGTCCGCGTGCACCGCTCGGGCGTCAACCGTGGCAAGGGAGCTGCCCTCCTGTCCGGAGCTCGCCTCGCGGCGCACCCGCTGGTCCTGCTGCTCGACGCCGACTTCCCCGTCGACCTCGAGTCGCTGGTGGCGGTGCGGTCGGCGCTCGCCCAAGCCGACCTGGTGCTGGGGAGCCGTCGTCTGCCGGGCTCGGTGTGCTCGCCGCCGCAACCGCTGGTCCGCCGGGTCGGAGGTCGCGGCTTCCGCTCCGCCGTGCGGGTCCTCGGCTTCTCCGGCGCGTCGGACCCTCAGTGCGGCGTGAAGGGCCTGCGGCGGGACAGCGTGTCACCTGTCCTCGCCGAGATGGTGTCCAGTCGCTACGGCTTCGACGTCGAGCTCATCGAGCGGGCGCGCCGTGCCGGACTGACCGTCGTGGAGCGGCCCGTCGCATGGCGCCACGTCGAGGGATCGTCGCTCCGGCCCGTCCGCGACGCCGCCGCCACGTTGGGAGAGCTCGCTCGCGTCCGGGCCGCGCTGGCGATTCCCGCCCGCGCGACTGCTTGACAGGCGCAGAGGGCTCACGGAGGCTGTCCAGGTGCGGGTGCTCTTCTGGTATCGGGGGATAGAGAGCCTGGGCCTCGGCTACCTCATGTCGATGCTCACGCACCACGGCCACGAGGTCGATCTGATCTTCGAGCCGGGTCTGGACGACAACACCGTCTTCGACTTCCCTGCGCTCGCCCGGCTCAACCGCCACGACGCCCTGGTGGCGAGAGCCAAGGACTTCGACCCGGACCTGGTGTGCATCGGCGCGCCGACCAACCTGTGGTCGCACGCAGCGAGGATGGGCGAACGCCTCAAGCGAGAGCTCGACGTGCCCATCGTGGTGGGCGGCCACCACGCCCAGGCGCTCCCCGAGTTCGTGATCTCACACGACTGGGTCGACATCGTGTGCACCGGAGAGGGGGAGTGGCCGCTTCTCGAGGTGGTCGAGCGGATGGGTCGCGGAGAACCGATCGAGGACGTCCACACGATGTGGGTGAAGTCGGACGGCGTCGTCCACCGCAACGAGATCGGCCCGTTGGAGAACGACCTGGACCGACTCCCGTTCCCGGAGAAGGAGCTGTGGTGGGAGTGGGGGGCCTTCAGGGACAACCTCGAGGTCTTCACCGGTCGCGGGTGCCCGTTCAAGTGCACCTTCTGCAACATCCACTACCAGCGCGAGATCTTCGACGGGAAGGGCGACTTCCTCCGCAAGCGCAGCGTCGAGAACGTCATGCAGGAGCTCGAGCAGAACCTCGCTCGCTACGACGTGAGCCAGATCTCCCTGCACGACGACAACTTCACGACCAGCGTCCTGTGGGTCGAGGAGTTCTGCGAGGTGTACCGGGACCGCATCGGTCTGCCGTGGTACTGCTTCGGCTACCCGACGACGATCAAGCCCCGGCTGATGAAGGCGATGTCCGCCGCGAACTGCTCGATGATCTTCATGGGCATCGACTCCGGTGACGAGGACGTCCGCCGGCGGATCTACGAGCGTCCCATGAAGGACGAGCTGGTCATCGAGAAGGCGGAGCTGATCCACTCGCACGGGATCCGCTCCTTCATGTCGACGATCTACGGCAGTCCGCTCGAGACGCCCGAGCAGATGTGGAAGACGCTCGACCTGGTGGACCGGGTCCACCCGGACCAGTGCTCGGGCAACGTCTTCTACCCCCTTCCCAAGACGAAGCTGTACGACCTGGCCGTCGAGGAGGGCTACCTGTCGCCGCGTGGCGAGGAGCTGGTGCGGGAGGGGGCGTCGAGCTTCCACCAGGACTCGATCCTCGACCACCCGCACAAGGACCTCGCGGAGATGCTGGCCAAGATCACGCCCGTGTACGTCAAGGCGCCGTCCTGGGCCAAGCCCTGGCTGCGGCGCATGGTCGACCGTCGGATGAAGCGGACGGCGCAGCTCCTGTACGCCGTGCTGATCCCCGTCACGTTCTCGACGATCGGCAAGGAGGCCGTCCGGATCACCCTGGCATCCACCCGTGCGGCCCTGCGTGGTGGCCCGCGACGCCGCCGGCGACCGCCGACCCGGGGAGCCCCGCTCGGGCCGCCACCAGGTCTCGAGATCCCGGAGGCCGAGCCGTCGCCCGTCGTGGCGGTGTCGGTGACGGCTCGACCGATCGACCGTTGACCGCTCCGGAGACGGGGCCGATCGGCGGCCGCCGCTCCGACATCCAGGGCCTACGAGCCGTCGCCGTCACGATGGTGGTGGCCTTCCACACGGGCCTCGCGCTTCCGGGTGGCTACCTCGGGGTCGACGTCTTCTTCGCGATCTCCGGCTTCGTCATCGCCGGCAGCCTCCTCCGACGCGCCGGTCCGGACGCCTCCCTGGACCTGCGCGGCTTCTACGCGCGGCGGGTGCGTCGGCTCCTCCCGGCGCTGGCCGTGCTCACGGTGGTCACGACTGTCGGCTCGCTCCTGGTGCTCAGCCCGTTCGGCATGCAGCAGAGGGCGTTCCGCACGGGCGCCGCCGCCACGGTCTTCGTCGCGAACGTGGAGCTCTACCGGACGACCGGCTACTTCGACCTCACCGCCGTCTCGAACCCGTTCCTGCACACCTGGTCGCTGTCGGTCGAGGAGCAGCTGTTCCTCGTGCTGCCGCTCCTCGCTCTCGTCGCCGCCTGCCTGGGTGCCCGACGATCATGGCGCCGGTCTGTCCTCGTCGCGGTCAGCGTGGCCTCTGCGATGTCGCTCGCTCTGGCGCTCGCTGCGACCGCAGGGATCATCGACGTCGGACAGGCGACGGCTCGTCTGGCGTTCTTCTCCATGCCGACCCGGCTGTGGGAGTTCGGCGCCGGCGTCGTCGCCGCGCTGTTGCTCATCGGTCCGAGGGTCGACGGTCGACCGGCCCCGCGGTGGGTCGCCTGGATCGGCCTGGCAGTGATCGCCGTTGCTGCGGTGCGGGCTTCTCCGGCCGCGGTCCATCCCGGTCCGTGGGCGATCGTCGTCGTCGGTGCGACTGTCGCCGTCCTCGTCGGCGGCTCGTCGCCGACGACGTCGCCCCGCGTGCTGTCGTGGCGGCCCGCGGTCCTGCTCGGCGACCTGTCGTACAGCTGGTACCTCTGGCACTGGCCGGCCCTGGTGCTCGGAACCAGGCTGCTGGGCGGCGACGCCTGGGTGGTGGTGGCGCTGGCGTTGGGATCGCTCGCTCCGGCCTGGATGTCGTTCCGCTTCATCGAGCGGCCGATCGGATCGAACCCGTGGTGGACCGGTCGGCGCACGATCGCTCTCGGCGCCTCGTGCCTGGTCGTCCCCCTCGCCGTCCTCGCCGGGGCGAACCGGTTGTCGTCCACTGGTCTCGGGCTCGACGAGCCCGTGGACTGGTACGACCACCCGCCGTCGTTCGGATCGACGTGTCACCTGATCAACCGCGACGCCGTCGCCGACCCCGCCGACGGCTGCCGCTGGGGTCCTCGGCACGGCCGCGGCACGGTGATGGTGGTGGGTGACGGACTGGCCAACGGACTCGTGCCCGCGGTCGTCGACGCGGCGGGCCGCTCCGACCTCGGCACCTTGCAGCGCAGCAGAGCCGGTTGCCCGTTCCTGCCTGGCGTGGTTCCTGCGGGCTACGACCGCTGCGCAGAGTGGCAGCGCTCGGTCATGGACGAGATCCGCTCGCAGCGGCCTGCGGCGGTTGTGGTCGCGAACCAGTCCACGGACTATCTCGATCCCCGGCGAGGTCTGGCGGCCGCGGACGCAGCGGGAGCGACCGGAGGCGCCGTGACGGTGGCGGAGTGGGAGGCCGGCACGGAGGACCTGCTCGACGAGATGGACAGGCTCGGGACCCCGACCATCCTGGTCGGACCTGTGCCGGACTTCGGGGACTCGTTCCCGAGAGGTCGGCTGTCGTTGCTGAGGCAGGGCTCGAGCGTGCCGGCGCTGGACCGGACGGCCGTGGAGGCGCGGTCGGATGCGGCCGATTCGATCGGCCGACGGGCTGCCAGGGGCCGGCCGTCGGTGCGCGTCGTCGATCCGGTCCCGGTGCTGTGCACGGTCGTGGCGTGCCCCGCCACGGAGTCGGGCCGCTGGTCGTACCTCGGTCCGACGGATCTGACGGCGACCGGAGCCCGGCGTCTCGTCGGCCCCTTGCAGGAGGCGTTGTCCGAGGTCGCAGGCCCCTGAGCCGCTTTGGCGGCCTCCAACGGCCCTCGTAGGGTGGCGCCAGCTGACAGGAGGACCCCGATGCCCGAGCCCATGCGCCCGGAAGACCTGACGATCATCAGCGTCGACGACCACCTGGTGGAGCCCCCGAGCATGTTCGACGGGCGGCTTCAGGCCGCGTTCGCCGACCGGGCCCCGCGGGTGATCGAGAACGACGCCGGCCGTGAGATGTGGCTGTTCGAGGGCGTCGAGATCCCGAACTTCGGCCTGAACGCCGTGTCCGGGCGTCCGCAGGAGGAGTACGGCATCGAGCCGACGCGCTTCGACGAGATCCGCCGCGGCTGCTGGGACGTGGACGCCCGGATCGACGACATGAACGCCGGCGGTGTCCTGGCGTCGCTGTGCTTCCCGTCGTTCCCCCAGTTCTGCGGGCAGATCTTCGCGAACACCGACGACAAGGACCTGGCGCTGGCCGTGCTGCAGGCCTACAACGACTGGCACGTCGAGGAGTGGGCGGGCGCGCATCCCGGGAG